>LKUE01000044.1 GCA_001412365.1 Desulfuromonas sp. SDB
CTTAACTACCATGATTGCAGCAGCAGTGGTCAGTTTAAGAGGGCTTCCTCTGATGGCTAAAGAGGGAACCGCCATGTTCTTTTACCTGATTTTTTCAGCAGTCATATTTTTGATACCCGCTTCCTTGGTTTCTGCAGAATTAGGGAGCGCATTCAGTAAGAAGGGGGGAGGGGTATATACCTGGGTTAAGGAAGCATTCGGATCGAGATGGGGATTTACCGCGATATGGCTTCAATGGATCCAGAATGTAATTTGGTATCCTACTGTTTTGGGTTTTGTCGCTGCCTGTTTGGCTTATGTGTTTCTAAAGCCATCTCTTTCCGCCAATGGTTATTTCACCGGAGCAGTGATTTTAATTATCTACTGGATGTCAACTTTAATTGCCCTGGGCGGATCTCACCTTGCTGGAACGGTTACTAAATACGGATTTCTGCTGGGAACCATACTTCCCGGTGCTTTTATCATCGTTCTGGGTTTAATCTGGTTGGACCAGGGAAATCCACTTCAGTTTTTACAGGTCTCCTCATCTTCTCCTCTTGCTGATGGGACTCTGGTCAAATCCCATCTTCGCTATTTTCCCCATCTGAGTAATTTAGGAAATGTAGCATTTCTGGCGGGTATAATATTACTTTTTGCGGGAGTGGAAGTTCAAGCAGTTCATGCCAATGATATGAAGAATCCATCCCGGCAGTTCCCCTTAAGTATGTTTTTAGCTGCAATTATTATTTTCCTTGTGTTCACTTTGGGTTCCTTTGCTATTGCCGCAGTGGTCCCCCTGGACAAAATAAGCTTAACCGCCGGATTAATGCAGGCTTTCCAGCATATGCTGTTAAAGTACAAAATATCCTTTTTACTTCCGATAGTGGGACTGTTTTTAGCGTTTGGTTCAATTGGTCAGGTCATGTCCTGGATTGACGGTCCCAGCCGGGGATTGCTGCACACTGCTAAACAAGGAGAATTGCCTCCGTTTCTGTCAAAAGTAAACAAAAAAGGGATGCAGATTAATATTTTAATAATCCAGGCAGTAATTGTCAGTATTTTAGCATTACTGTATTTTGTGATGAAAGATGTCAGTGTAGCCTTTTTCCTGTTGTCAGCAATGACAGTTAGTCTTTACTTGGTGATGTACATTCTGCTGTTTGCAGCAGGGATAAAGCTGCGGATTACCAAGCCAGATCTGCCCCGGGAATACAAGATCCCTGGGGGAATGTTGGGAATGGGCATAGTGGCTGGAATTGGCCTGCTGGGGGTTTGTTTTGCCCTGTTGGTAAGTTTTTTTCCTCCGTCTAATTTGCCGGTGGGAAATCCAATCCTTTATGTGGGGTTAGTTAGTCTAGGTTTAATGATCTTTGTGGGATTGCCTTTACTGATCAATTCATTTAAAAAGCCAGGATGGAAAAGATCCACCCCGGTTGATGAACCGTTGTAAAAAAAGGAAGAGCAAAATGAGTTTTATCCATAGCCGAAATAGAATCAGGGGTAAGCTGATTGACGATATTTACGCTCCCAATGATCTTAACCTGAAAGTTCCTAAATATAAATTTCCCGAATCCGAACACGAACCACGGCACGTCTATCAAATTGTCCATGATGAGTTGATGTTGGACGGCAACGCCCGTCAAAATTTAGCCACTTTCTGTCAAACTTGGGTAGATCCGGAAATACATCAATTGATGAATGAATGCATTGACAAAAATATGATTGATAAAGATGAATATCCCCAGACTGCGGAATTGGAATCCCGCTGTGTGCACATGCTGGCAGATTTGTGGAATTCTCCTGAAAAAACCGACACTTTAGGATGTTCTACCACTGGATCCAGCGAAGCGGCAATGCTGGGGGGAATTGCGTTGAAGTGGAAATGGCGTGCCAAGATGAAAGAACTGAATAAACCGCCGGATAAACCTAATTTGATCTGCGGACCGGTTCAGATCTGCTGGCATAAATTTGCCCGGTATTGGGATGTGGAGTTAAGGGAAATTCCTATGGAAAAAGATCGGTTGATTATGGATCCGGAGGAAGTAATCAAGCGCTGTGATCAAAATACCATCGGTGTAGTTCCCACCCTGGGGGTGACCTATACCTGCCAGTACGAACCAGTACAGGAAATATGCTTGGCTTTGGATCAATTGAAAGCCAAAAAAGGATTGGATATTCCCGTTCATGTTGATGCAGCCAGCGGCGGTTTTCTTGCTCCTTTCTGTGATCCAGGCATGGAATGGGATTTCAGACTGGATAGAGTAAAGTCAATCAATGCCTCCGGACATAAATTTGGTTTATCTCCTTTGGGAGTGGGATGGATAATTTGGAGGGATAAACAGGAACTGCCGGAAGATCTGATATTCTGGGTAAATTATCTGGGAGGTAATATGCCCACCTTTGCCCTGAATTTTTCCAGACCGGGAGGACAAATCATTGCCCAATACTATAATTTTCTGAGATTGGGCAAGGAAGGCTACCGGAAAATTCACCAAGCCTGCTACCACACTGCCCAATATTTAGGGGATAAGTTATCTCAGATCGGTCCATTTACAGTAATTTATAATGGACGGGGAGGTATCCCCGGTTTGCTTTGGACATTGAAGGATCCGAAGAATTCTAATTTTAGTTTATATGATCTTTCTGAAAAATTACGCAGCCGGGGGTGGCAGGTCCCCGCTTATTCAATGCCTGCCCACCGGGAAGATCTAGTAGTAATGCGTGCATTGATCCGGCATGGAGTGAGTCGGGATTTAGCTGATCTTCTTCTTTCCGATATAACCCGAAGCCTTGAATATTTTAAACAGAATCCGGTTCAGTCTCCTTTACAGGAAAAAGATGCGGCATGTTTTAATCATGCCCCTAAAGTATAAATTACCTGTCATTTCCTAAAATTAGGGAGGTGAAAAATGTATATGGAAAAAATATTGCCGGGATTAGTTCTTATCATTATCTTTCTTATTCTGCCTCAATTTGTTTTTGCAGATTCGCTGTCCACAGGAACTTATTATATCCCGGAACCGGATCTGGTTTCTGCCACCGAATGGTTTGCCTTTCAGTTCGGGCTGGGAACTTATTTAGGAACCGTGCAGATGGATTTTATCACCATCCGCAGACCAGCTTTTTATTGGGAACTGATGCATTGGCGCACCACTGCATTCTGGACAGTCGGGCACATGGAATTCGGAACTCTGGGAGGAGCGGTGATTCATTTAAATAAAAAATCGGAGATCAGAACCGGATTGGGTCTGGTGTACAGCCTTTATATTGACGGTCATCAGGACTGGCATGGTTTCGGAGTAACTCCCCAGATAAGTTATCTTTTCAACCGGAGAAACCGGTTCGTCTGGGAGACTACTTTTGCCCTGCATATTCCGGTGTCCGGAGAAAAAGGTACTGATCCCGGATATGAACATCTTGGGGATGATCCTATGGAAAAACCGCTCATCTTCACCTGCTGTTTCGGCTTCCGGATATGATTCTCAAATGGTTTTATCCTATCTTGTAAATCTGAAATCTGATAAAAGGATTTTACTATATAAATACTTTTATCACCCAAATGTTCTTATCCCTTAAATCCATAAATTTCTTTATCTGTTTTCTATTCCCCTGTAACATTGGAGGTATGCAGGTATTCTTGATTATTTGTGCTTGAAAATCAATTATTTATATATTAGAAAATGTTACAAAGTAGAAGTTCATTGAAATTCTTAAAACAAAAAAACACAATTTTGTAGAGTATGACCAGAGTTTCGGAGAAATCTCGAGGGCCCAATTAATAATTTAGGTAACCGTCCACAGTTGTTTTCATTGATAATTTTCTCTTAGTCATTGTAAAATCATTTCAAACTTGGATAAAGGAGGAGAAATGTCACCAGATGATCAAAAGAAGCTAGTCCAGGTGTATATCAAAAAAGTATGGAATAAAGCGGATATGGATATATTTGAGCAGATAACCTCCGAAGATTATACTTATCATCTAGGAGGGCAGCCTCCCCGCAGCAAGATAGAAATGAGACATTTCGTTGACGGGGTTCACCAGGCATTCCCCGACTGGAAGGTGGAAATTCAGGATATTATTACCGAAAAGGATATGGTTACGGTTAGATGGGCAGGAGAAGTTACCCATCAGGGGGCATTCCACGGTATTGCCCCTACCGGCAGGAAGATTGCTGTTTCCGGTATCAATCTGTATAAAATAGAGAACGACAGAATTACCTGTGAATGGGAGCAGATGGACTCTCTGGGGATGATAAAACAGATGGGGGTTATCCAGAACTCCTGAAAATGTTCTCTGTTTTCAGTTCAACTGTAAGTTTTCATATCAATCTGACTTGGTCATACTTCATCAGCCCTGGGCAAAAATTATTTTGGTTAAAATATGAAGATAGCAATATCGGTATTTTATTATCTGGATTTTTATTCCGGCAAAATAAATTTTAAATTTAGTCCTAGAATAAAAATATTTTTTTTAAAAGCACCGCAACTTGTCATTTAGGATTGCTTGTTTTATGATTTAAAATGATTGTCAACAAACAAAAGGAGTACCTTCAATGAAAAAGTATATGATTTTATCAGTAGTGGTTTCATTATTTTTATTTTCTTATGGTTGCAGTTCAATTAGAAATGTTGTCAATACTTTTGAAAATATCAAGAGGCTTCAATTCAAACTTGATAGTGTTGATAATTTCAGACTCTGTGGAATAAATTTAAGTTCTAAGTCCAGTATTTCTGATTTTACAATTACTGAAGCTGCAACCCTGACTTCATCTTTTGCCAACAGTCAATTGCCTGCCAGTCTTGTGCTTAATGTCGAAGCCCGTAATCCAAATGATGGTACCGGAGGATCGTCGCAGACCTCTGCAACCCTGACCAGTTTTGAATGGGACCTTTACATTGACGATATTAAAACGGTTAATGGGAATATAGCAAATCCTATAACCATACCGGGAACCGGGAGTTCAACCGTAATTCCTCTATCCATTTCAGTTGACATCTTTCAGTTTTTCTCCAGTCAATCCTATGATAGGTTAATAAATCTAGCTCTTGCCCTTGGAGGTTACAACAGCAGTCCCACCAGATTAAAACTTGTAGCAAAACCTAGAATTTCCACTATGTTTGGAGACTTGTACATGGGTTCGGTAACTATAACTGATAGAGAATTCAGTAATTAATGAGGTCGGTGGCACTATACTCAAAATTAATTTTTGAGTTAAGAATTTCTATGAAATTCTATTTGTGACATTTTTTACTATGCCGTTAGTATATTCACATAAAATTAATCAAAGATTGTAACTTAACCTGGGGCAAAGCAGGTGAAAGAATTTCTCCTAAAGTTTTAACCACAAAATAGAAGGATAAAAAACTACCGGTATAGGAATTATTACTGAAATTGAAATTATCATATAAATCTGATATATTTATGCTTCATCAGCTCTGAACACTAATTTTCTGTTTTCATTCTTATTTAGCTGGAGAAGTTTGTTTTTGATTTTTTCATTCAAATCCAGATATCTCTCCATATAATTGCAATTAAAACATACATAAGTTAATCCCCTGACCCAGATTGCTCCCGGGATTTTCCCTACTGTTTCCTCATAAAAGTAAATATCAGCGGAACTGCATTTGGGGCATTTTCCTGATTTCATGTTATCCTCTTCTTTTTCTGATTAAAAAATTTTACTTAATTAAGTAATATAAACTATATGATAAAAAATTATATTAAATATTCATTTTAAAGATAAACTAGGTTTATCTTAATATTAATTAAAGGAGTTTTTAACTTTGCGGGTAAAAAAATACAGTCTGCATAAGATATTGAAGTATTCCATTTCAGGAAAATGTGAATCATGCGGAAATTCCTACAGTTTTTCCAAAGATGTAAATGTGGGGATGACCAGGCAGACCAGACCGGACAGGTATATTAATCCTTCAGATTTGGTAGAAGGATCTCTGGCTATAACCAAGCGAACTTTCTGGGATATATTAAAGAATGTTTTTTCTGAACCGCATAGATTTGGTGTGGACAAACCATGCCCTTCCTGTGGTCATATACAGTCCTGGATAAGATTAAATCCGGTTGTCGGAAGTAAAAAATTTATCGGCTTGCTGTGGGGATTATGGTTGATTGTTTTGATAATTTTTCTTTGCAGGGGTTATTGGCTTTTCTACCTTCTGATATCAGTTCCTCTTATAATTATTGTAGCTATCATTTTAAGAAATATGAATTTAGACCGTATTTTTAAAGTCTTTTCTAATTTTTCTTCAAAACCAGTTATCACCCCTACCGCCCCGAATTTGGTAATAATCTCACCCAGCCCTGATCCTGTTTCCACTCAGGATTATCCGCCGGAAATACCTTTTACCTTAGATCATACCGTTCAAGCTTCTCTGTTTAAATGTGAAAAAAGCGGAGTTCCTAAGATATATGTCAAGTACCTGGGAACTATGATAATGACTACATCCAGTTATAAATTGTCCAATTCTGAACGGGAAAGCATATTAAAGACAATAGGATACTTTGAGATAATTAAGAATGCTTCGGTTAGACATAAATTAAAATTGACTGAAGATATTTTATTTGCAGTTTCTATGAGAATAAATAAGTACAATTGGAAAAATATTGCCCGGTTAGTTGAAGATTATCAGTTGAGGTTTGTACAACCTGAAAAGATTATGAAGCTTCTCATCCCTGCGGACAGGGGCGGTATTGGCGATGAAGAACTTGAAGACAGAAAATTTACTGAGAGTTATTTTAAAGTTGACCGGAGAAAAAAAGAAATTGTTATCTGCCCGGAATGTAAAAAACAGATGTTGATTCCGGTGGAACCTTTGCCTCCCAGTTTCACCTGTCCTCATTGCAGAGTTACCAAAAGATGCTCCTGGCATCAATTCCCGCCTAATTCGCCAGCCCGGCATATTAGATTGGAATAAGGAATTATTAGAACCCTTAATGGCAGATTCATATGTAAAAGCAAAAAAGATTTATTGAATCAAGTGTTACCAAAATTACAAACTCTCTTATTTTTGATTTACTCTGAAATATATTTTATGTCCCTTATCTGCTGTTTTCAGGAAAGTTTAAGAATAAATGTCCTATCAAACTTTTTTAGATCATGTAAATAATTTTCAGAATCCTGCTATCCTTTTAACCTATTTTCTGAGTAATAAATCCTATTCTCTGACTTAATCGGAGCATCCCGTTGATCATGCCAAATTTCAATGGGATTTAGCAACCATTCTGCTTAATTTCATATACTAACTCCGTTTTATTTGCTATGTTTTATAAAACCAAGAAGGGGTCACTATGAGTATCAAACAACGCCGGTACAAAATGCTTGCTGATTTTGACAAGGTAAGTGATCTGCTGAGGAATAATTTCACTAAATACCAGAAAAGCGGCAATATAACCCAACCCCGCTGGGAATACGCCCATGTTCATCCTGCATTTAACTGTCAACTAACCCACCGATTTGGAATATGGGAGAGAAATGGTGAGGTAGTTGGTGTAGCCAGTTATGAGATGGATCTGGGGGAGTGCTTTATGAACACCAAGTTCGGCTACGAATATCTGAAACCGGAGATGGTCGAATATGGGGAAAGGGAGTTATTTAAATTAATAAAAACTGATCAGGGGGAAAAGAAAAATTTAATAGTCTGGGTATTTGATTATGAACAACAGGTCATTGAAACCCTGATTAAAAGGGGATATGAAAAAAAGCATTCCGAACCGGTCAAGATCTACAAATATGAAAAGGGTTTTCCCAGACGCAAGTTGCCCCCGGGCTTTTCCCTGATCTCCCTGGAAGATGAAAATGATATTCGTAAAATAAACAATGTTCTGTGGAAGGGATTCGACCATGGTGACCAACCCGATGATGATTTGGACTGCCGGCTTCAGATGCAGAGTGCCCCTAATTTCAGGAAAGATCTGACCATAATAGCTAAAGCTCCCAACGGGGAGTACGCCTGTTTCTGCGGAATGTGGCGGGATGGGGTAAATGATTATGCCTACATTGAACCTCTGGCTACTGATCCCAAGTATAGAGGTCTGGGATTGGCAGCGGCGGCAATTACCCAAGCGATGAAAAGAACCCGGAAAGAAGGTGCTACCTACTGCTTTGGAGGGGGAGGTGAATTCTACAGCAGAATTGGTTTTGAAACTATCCACCATTATCAACTTTGGCTTAAGGAATGGAAGTGAATTCTAATTTTTATTTTGGTTATTGAAGTAGGAAAAACATAAATAATGACCTTACATACTGAAAATCTGTATAAATTGCAAAAGAAGGACATTCCTAAGGCAGGTTCTGTCCTAGCCGATGCTTTTCAGTACGATCCGGTTTGGGAAAAAGTATTGAAACATGCTAATTTCAATCAGAAGTGTATGTTTTTTCAAAGTGCAGTCAGATATTGCCTGCAGTACGGTGAAGTTTATGCAAGCTCTGAACTAATGGAAGGTGTCGCTTCCTGGATTTCTGGTCATCTTGCAGACATGACAATTTGGAGGTCAATCCGCAGCGGTTCTTTTTTCTATCTATTGAAAATGGGAATGAAGATGAATGGTATGATGATGAAGATGAAAACTATTTTCGAACCATTGGAAAAGGCGAGGAAATTAAATATGAAAGACAGAAATTATATTTACCTGTTGATAATTGGGGTGAGTTCTGAATATCAAGGCCAAGGACATGGAAGTAAAATACTATGCACTCTTATTGAACAAAGCGAAAAAGCCGGATTGCCGATTTATTTGGAAACTGCAACCAGTAAGAATATTAAAATGTATGAAAAATTTAATTTCAGGACACTTAACCGGATAGATCATCCCATCATTAATGTTCCCCAATGGGCTATGATACGTGAACCAATTTGATAATATTTATAAATTAATGGCTGTTATAATAGGAAAGAGATGGCATTGGTGATTAGAAATATCCGGGAAGATGACTGTCAAATCATTTCTGATTGCTTTAAGCAGCAGGGATGGAATAAACCGGTATCTCAGTACCGGAAATATTATTCAGAACATATGTCTGGGAAAAGAACTGTATTAGTGGCATTTACCAATGACGATTTTGCCGGTTATCTGACCATTGTGTGGTCTTCTGATTATCCCTGGTTTAAACAGAATGATATACCGGAGATAATGGATCTAAATGTATTGAAAAAGTACTGGAGAAGGGGGATTGCCACCAGGTTAATGGATAAAGCGGAACAGTTGATTGCCCAGAAAAGTAACCAGGCAGGTATTGGAGTGGGCTTGACCGGTGATTACGGACCAGCACAGATACTTTATCTAAAAAGAGGATATATCCCTGACGGAAAGGGGATCAGTCAAAATGAAAAGTATTTGAACCGGGGAGATAAAGTTACAGTGGATGATGATCTTATACTATGTTTGACCAAGAATTTAGTCTAAACTCTCTCTGGTTTTATAACTTATTCTATTGCGGAATCATGAAGATTGAATTTTAAAGAAGCACACGTTTATAAAAAAAGGAAATTTAATTGTTTAAACCTTATAAGTCACTCCCCCCGCTAGTTCTGCCTGAAGAATTAGAAAACAGAAGAGAAGAATTCCTCAGATATTTACATTCAGCCAGAGAAAATATCAGAAATTTTGCATCCGGTTACTGCTGGGATAATCTGGCAGAGGAGGAATTCTTCGACCAGGTGATGATTTTCGATGATAAGAAAAAATACAATACTGCCCTGCTGAAACTGGTTGAAGCTGATTGTAATCTGGAACTGCCGGATACATACTGCGCTGCCCTGGAGAAAAGAATCTTGATGGCGGTTACCCCTGAATATTATGCCCGGGTGTATCCGGAGGGAATTGAGGAAAGATCCTATGAAAAATTATTCACCCATGAAATTGCCCACCGACTGCACATCCGGATTTTAAATGGAGATGAAGAAGCAATGGGACCAATCTGGTTTTTCGAAGGATTTGCCATCTTTGCCGCTGATCAGTTTTCCCAGTCCAAGTTAATTCTCAGCAAAGATGAAATGACTGATTTGATGAGGGATCCCCAACGGGGAAGTTATGTGAAATACAATTATATTTTCCGGTATTTTGTGTCTAAAATACCCTTACCTGATTTGGTGTTCAAGGCAAAACAGGATAATTTCTCTGAAGATCTTATCTGGTTGTTGGAAAATTAGTTATACAATATGCTAAATGAAACAATTAAAGGAAGATAAATTTATCAGTTTCAACAATCCTGATGATTTTATTAGGATAAAACTGGATAACCTTGATTTTTCTTTAACCCGGAAAAATATAATGATCTATATAATTATATTTTTTGGGATTTGCCTGTTTATCTTACCTTCCGGGATAGCATTTGAAAAGATAGCTTCAAAAATAATAGAAGACCCCCCCGGCTTCCGGATAATTTTAACCATCCTTTCCATTCTCTTTTTTAATACGGTTGCCTACGGTCTTATTTTTCGAGGACGATCTTTGCCTAAAATCAGTCAATTTAAAAATCACTACATAACGATTGTGTTTGCCAGCTTGATGCTCAGTTTTATGTTTTTATTTATATTCCCTTTTACTGAAATATCCTCTTCTTTTCTGATTTGGTTATTGACCTGGTTAATTATTCTAACTTGTTTAACTATTATCAATTACAGTGCACTACTCATAATCTTCATTCATCAAATTGGTCAGTACTTTTATTTTGCTTCATCAGAAATCCCCCTATTAAATGATATGGGGAAATTCATCAGCGGATTAATGATAATGGGTATACTGTTTGTTCTTGGTTTTTTGATTTATAGAAATTTTAGAGATAAGAATATTAAGCATATACATAAATCAAATTTTTCTGCTAAGGATCGGTCTGGTTAAATAGGAAAATAATAATTATATGTTAAAACCATACAAAATTTATCTAGGTAACCTACTTGAGCAGGATGATTAAGACAATTATTACCTTTATCCGGCACGGAGAGACCGAATGGAACAGATCCGGCAAACAGCAAGGGCATCAAAATAGTAATTTGACCTCTCGGGGAATCAGACAGGCGGAGATGATCGGAAAGTTTTTGGACACCAAATCCTATGATCTGATTTATTCCAGCGATCTGAAAAGGGCACTGCACACTGCCCAGTTGATTAATGAACAGCTGAATATTCTCCTGATTAAAAATAAAAATTTAAGGGAAAGAAAGCTGGGGATTATGGAAGGATTGACCCGGGATGAGTTCAAAACCCAGTATCCTCATGAATTTAAGCTATTTACATCCGATATTGATTATATAATTCCCCAGGGCGAAAGCAGCCGGCAGTTCTACCAAAGGACCGTTAGCGCAGTTGACGAAATTGCAGATGCCCACCCGGGTAAAAAGATTTTGGTGGTCACTCATGGAGGTAATCTTTCCTGTATCTTCCGGAAGGTTTTTGACATACCTTTGGATAAAAAGAGAAACTTTTCCTTGCTTAATACCAGTTTAAACACTTTTGAAATAAATAACCGTCAGTGGAAACTGATCTCCTGGGGCAATGCAATCCATCTGGAAAATAATGATCCTGTGGATGATTTTTAATACATTAGATGAATACATTATCCGGTTTTGCTGGTTTTAAAGAAGAAATATAGGAATAAAGGACTTGATTTGTAAATGAATATCATATTGTGGGTCGGCACTACCGGGTTACTAGTTATTTCACTGATTAAAAATAAGAAAAAAACATTTGCTGCCCTTAAAATTGCAACTAAAAAGTTTATTGCCATACTTTTCTTGTTCTTACTGGTTTTAGCTGGATTTGCTCTGATCGTAACCTTTATTTCGCCTGAGTTACTTCAGAGATATATCGGAGTGGAATCGGGAATAAAAGGTATAGCCTTATCCCTGGGATTGGGAAGTATTTCAGTTATGCCCGGATTTGCTGCCTTCCCTTTGTGCGCTGCTCTTAGGGGGCAGGGAATCCCTTATTACATTATTGCCGCCTTCAGTTTGGCGTTGATGAATGTGGGAATTGTAACCTTTCCCATTGAGAAAAAATTTCTAGGATTTACAGTAGCCCTGATAAGAAACCTGATTGCTCTGGTAGTTTGTGTCATTGGAGTTATCGTGGTGAAGATTGTATTCGGAGAGTAAATTGAAAAAAGATAGAGTCATAAATCTGATATTAATCGCCTTATTTCTGGGCTTTATAGGATTTTCCTACTTAATTGATTATGAAGGGGGAGTAAAAACTGCCCGGGCTTTTCTGGACGTTTTAATTGAAATGTTAAAAATATTGCCCTGTGCGTTTATCCTTATCGGATTATTTGAAGTTTGGATAAAGAAAGAGACGGTAATCAAACACCTGGGGGAAGATTGCGGAATGAAAGGATATTTATGGGTCTTATTGCTGGCGGGATTTACGGTGGGAGGATTGTATGTTGCCTTGCCCCTTGCGGATACGTTAAATAAAAAGGGTGCGTCATTGAAGATCATCTTTTCCTATCTTGGCTTTGTGGGAGTGTTTCGCATTCCCATGACAATTTTCGAGATAAGTTTTTTGGGTTTGCCTTTTACCGCAGTAAGACTAATTACTACCATTCCCTTATTTTTGCTGATCGGGATATTATTGGGGATGTTCCTAAAAAAGAGAAATTACAAATTAAAGGAAATTTCAGTGGAAAACAAACCGGGATAAGCAAGCTGTCTATATCCCTGGAAGTAAATTAAATACATTTTCTGATATCCTGTGATTGCATTGTATAAATTTTTAATATGCGCCTATTTTTCTTGATAAATGTCAAATTGCGCTTAAAATTCATAATAAATTGGAAAGAGTTTTTATTTTATTCTGGAAATATTCAGTTAAAATGAAGATAATAAACTAATTATTGCTCATATAATCAATTTCAAAATTCGAAATAAGAGATATTATTTTTAAGTATCTTTAACCATCAAATCAAATTTAGTAAAATTAGGAATAGTTATAAATGCCTAAACCATTACTGATAATAATCTACGGCCCTCCCTGTACCGGGAAGACCACCATTGCCGGGAAAATTTCCCAGAAATTTAATCTACCCTTTATCAACAAGGATCAGATCAAGGAAATTTTATTTGATACCCTGGGAACCGAAGATCGTCAGTGGTCTAAAAAATTAGGTTATTCCAGCATAATGATATTGTTCAATCTTATCGAATCATTAATTTCAAAAAATGTATCCCTGATTGTGGAAGATGTTTTTAAGCACCAAGCTGACCGGCAAAGATTCCAAGAGTTAAAGAAAAAATACAACTACTTTCCGGTGGAGATAAGGTGTAAAACCGAAGGAGAGGTTCTTGTTCGTCGGTTTAAACAGCGTTCCCTGTCAGGCAAACGGCATCCCGGCCATGTAGATCATTCTAATTATGAAGAATTCAGGGAGAACTTGCTGATAGGAAAAAATGATTTCTTAAATTTAGGAGGATTAATCCTGGATATTGATACCACTGATTTTGATAAGATAGATTATGATTCAATATTTAATTCTATAAAATCGGTTTTCTAAACTAATTTCTTTTGGTAATAACCACTGATATTGTAGGATAATAACTTGTTATAGTTATTCAGATTAGCTTGGTTAATAGATGAAAACAAAAATTCCAAATTCTCCTTATCCTGAACTACCTGGGGTATTGGACCATTTAACCCAAGGAGTTAAAGAAATCCTCGGTGATAATCTGGTGGGATCACTGGCTACCGGGGGATTTGATCTGGACAGCGATGTTGATTTTCTAACTGTTATTCTTCATGATTTAACTGACAATGATGTCCAAAATCTCCAGGAAATGCACCGCAACATCCACGACCAGAACTGCTATCCGGCTAAACATCTGGAAGGTTCCTATATTCCCAAAGATTTCCTGGCTAATGAGAAGACGATGATAAATGAAAAGATCTGGTATCTGGACAACGGCAGCCGGACTCTGGAGCTTTCCAATCATGACAACCGCTGGCATGTCCACTGGGTGCTGAGGGAGAGGGGTATCCGCCTGTGGGGGCCTGACTCTAAGACGTTGTGCAGACCCATTCCCAAATCAATACTGGATAAAGATGTAATAAGAGTAATGAATCAGGTGACCGATGGTTTTAGAGAGGAGTTAAGTCAACCTCTGGGTTTCTACAATTCCCGGTTCGGGCAGTCCTTTGTCATCCTCACCATGTGCCGGATACTGCAGACTTTAGCTTCCGGTACCATTGAGTCAAAACTAGCCGGAGTGAACTGGGCTAAAAAAAATTTGGATGATAAATGGATTGAACTGATTGACCAAGCCTGGCAGGAACGGGAGGGAGTCCGGTTCTGCATTAAGATAAAACAACGGGCTGAACAGTCCCTCCTGGAGAAGACCTATAAATTCATTGAATATGCCCAACAATGTAGTAGATTAGAGAATTAATTAACAAGAATAACCTTTTGAATAACTTATCCTAAACAAATTAAATATTCCTATTATTCGAACAAACAATTTATATTAATAATGTCAAGTATTTTGCGCAAAATACTTGACATTTATTTTTTTCTTCTTATAATTATTAATAGAAGGAGGTTAAAAAACAATGAAAGTAGTAGAAAAAATTGAAAGAAAAATTAATAAGATTAATGAAAATACTCCTTTTAAATATCAGCAGTTAGAACTTGACCGATCTGAATATTATGCTGCTGCTAAAGCCATTGAAAGATTGATAAAAAAAGGTTTGGTTAAGAGAGTATCAAATGGAATCTTCTATAAACCTAAAAAATCTATTTTTGGTGAATTGAAACCAGGAGAACATGAATTATTGGAGCAGTATCTTTTTCAAGATGGAAAGCGTATTGCCTATGTAACTGGAATTTCATTGTATAACCGTCTGATGATGACCACTCAGGTACCTAGCATTCTCAAAGTAGCTAGCAAAGTAAAAAGAATTACAGTTAAAATTGGTGTAACCCAGATAAAGCCAGTTAAAAGTTATGTGGATGTAACTGATGAAAACTATTATTTACTTGAGATTTTAGATGCAATAAAAGATTTTAAAAATATACCTGATTTAGATGTAAAACTTGTAATAACTAGATTACTGGATATTATTAATGGGTTTTCTAAAAAGGATATTTCAAGAATGATTAAGTATTCTTTACAATATCCTCCAAGAGTAAGAGCATTACTGGGGGCACTACTGGAATCCTCGGGAAAAGAATATAATATTGAGATCTTAAAAATCAATTTAAATCCTCTGACTAAATTCAAATTAGGTATTAAAAAAA
>LKUE01000045.1 GCA_001412365.1 Desulfuromonas sp. SDB
CAATCATATAATCTATAAGAGAAAAAAACTGCTTTTCAGTTATTTTGGAAAAACAGTAAATATTCTTTAAAATTTTCCACGCATCTTGTGGGGAAATACCATTATTTTGAAGACTTAAGCAGATCAACTGATGTGCCATAATATGAAAAGCTTTTGTTGGAAATTTTATAAATTCAGATATTTTCTTAACTCCTAAATTAACAACTGCAGTTAATAGCAATATATCTTCTGTTGAAAGGCATAAGCCTTTAAAAGATTGAATTGACCCTTTTCTTCTTCCTGTTCTTCCAACTCTTTGTAAAAACGAACTAGAGCTGGCTAAAGATCCAACTTGAAAAACAGAATCAAGATCTCCAATATCAATACCCAACTCCAGTGTTGATGTACTAATAATACTATCTATTCCACTTTCAAGATCTTTCTTCATGTTAATTCTTTTTTCAGCTTCTTCCCTATAATATTTACTTACAGAAGAATGATGAGTTCTAACTTTAAGTGGGATTTTTGTTCTCAGAGAATAATTTCTTTTATTTAACATTTCTGCAATTTTCTCAGTAAAGGTTCTTGATTGTGCAAAAACAATTGATTTCTTGTTAAATAATGATAAATATAACAATTCAATAAGTCTATTTAATGAATAGGTTCTGGGGGATCCTGGTTTTTCTTTTAACTCATTGAAAAATATCACACTATAATCATAATTTTTCTGTTTTGTTTCTATAACTTCAACAATTTGACCTTTGTCTCTTTTTTTCCCAGCTAACCATGATAGCATGTCCTCAGGGTTTCCAATTGTTGCTGAAACAGCTATTCTCTGGGGTTTAATCTTTGCAAACCATTCAAGTCTTTCAATCACAGATATTAAATGAGATCCTCTATCACTTGATGCAAAATTATGTGCTTCATCAATAATAATTACTTCAAGATTTTTAAAGTAAAGTTCCCAGCCAGATTTTCTTAATAAAATTGCCTCTAAAGATTCCGGTGTGGTTAATAGTAATTGAGAAGGGATTTTAAGTTCATTGATTTTCTTTTTCTGTCCAACATCGCCATGCCATTTAAAACTATGTAAGCCACATGCTTCTGAATATTTTTTTGCTCTTATTTCAATATCATTCAACAATGCTTTCAAGGGAGCTAGATATAATATCTGAACTGAATTTGTTTTCTTTTTTGCAATTTTAGTTAAACTTGGAAATAATACTGCTTCTGTTTTACCTCCAGCAGTAGGGGCAACAATAATACAATCTGATCCTTCCAATATTATCGGTAATGATTTTTTTTGTATTTCTGTTAATTGCTGCCAATTTTTTTCTACTATTAATTTTCTTAATCCTGGATTTAATTGTTTTAAAATTTTAAATTCCCTTCATTTTTCAATCCAATATTGTATTAACTTGATTAAAATTTTCTTTATTAGTCAATGAAATTCGAAAAAGTTCATTGTAAGATAAATCTGGATTTTCTTCGCAAAGATCGAGAATATTAATAAGTTCTCTTAAAATCGGTCTTGGTTTTCTACTAACAGTATCATCACCAAAAGAAGTCCATTCCCGAACCAAGTTCTTTAGACTTTCATCTGGCAATCTTGTTTTACTATCCCAGCTATAAGCAACTCCATGTATATCTCTAATTTTACTGGTTACCCGAAATAATTTTTCATGATCAAGACCTTCAAGATTAATAACCGGTTGCCTTAAACTTATCACCCCATCTGGAGTATTGGGGGAAATGATTCGTTCTGCTAATGCTTCATAACTCTTTAAGCCAGCTCTATCATCTTCAAAAAACATATCTGTTCCCGTAAAAATCAACAAACATCCTGGAAATCCATTTTTTCCAGATTCATCAATTAGTAGTCTTAAAATTTCTAAAGCTTGCTCTCTTTGTCTGGTTTGTGGGAATCGACGTATAAGTTCCAATTCATCAACGATTAAAAGTAATCCTTCATATCTAGTACCTTTAATAAGTTCTATTAAAGCTCTGATCCTGGGGAAAACCTGGTTTGATTCCAAACATCCTTTTACACCTATTGTGTGTAAATTGCGACCTGATATCGTTTTACTACCATTTAACCAAGCAATAGCAATAGAAGCAGTTACTTGATCTCCATTACTTCTAGCTTTATAAAAGGCTCTTAAAGCGGGTGCAAAACCAGGATCTAAATCAGAGAAATAAGATAATTCTCCCTCAACACGCTTTTCAACAAGAGAAGTTAATTTTTGTAAATTCTCGTTATTGATAGCAGATAAATTCTCAATTTTTGCTGTCTTTTTATGAATATTCAACAACCAGGATTCAATTATATCTACTAATGCACTGGAATCTCTTTTCTCTGATGTCCTAAGCCCATTGATTAAACCTGAATAAAAAATAGGCAAATCAGATAGTGGTTGATCTGGTCCAATATTAACTGTAGAGGTAGTGAATTTTTTATTAACAGCTTGTTCTCTTAGCCAGGAACATAAAAAAGTTTTTCCTGAACCATAAGGACCTTTAATAAATTTGAAGGGTGATTTATTTTTTGCTTCTTCAAGCAATTCTAATAAATGTTGTCTTTGTTTTTTTTGTCCAATTACTAGAAGGTCTAAATTTTTATCAGGTACAACTCCCTGTCTAAGTGCATCAATAACATCTCTTGCTGATCTTAATTCAATCTTTTTTTCTTCGCTTATAAATTCACCTGCCCATTCATATATATTTATACTTCTGACGCTTCTGATATTTAACGGATTCTTATTCATATTTTTTAATTTATTTGTCATTTCAGACATATGAGCTTTAATCAAAAACCATCCTAATCCATGTCTGGAGCTTGCTCTTTCAATATCATGTTCTGTTAGTGATCTAGTTTCTTTAATCAAAGATAAAATTATTTTTTCATCTTCATCTAATTCAGGAAAATCTTTTGAAATTTCCATGTATCCCTTGGGTTTATCAATTCTAGTTTTAGTAATTATTGGTGATTCAAACTTTTCTTTCTCTAGTTCATCTTTTACTCCCTTAGCTTCCATACTTGCTTCTTGATCTTGTTCAACTGCTTTTAAAGTTGCTTCATTGAACAATGTCGATGCTCCTTCAATAAGTCTTTCAATTAATTCCCTTTTAACACCAGACACTCTAATGTTTAATTTTTTACAAAGCTCTGATAAATCAATTCTTCTTAACTTGTTCAATAATGTTCTTTCCGACCAGGGACTATCAATTAATCTATTTACTTTTTCTTCTTTAGTTCCACTGGTTTTCAAAAAACTTTGCGATAAAATATCATATAGTTGATCATTTGTTAGATTTAAAAGTAGTTTAGAAAAAACATCATTAGTAATTTCTCTTTCTTCAGGATTTTCTGGAAATGGTGATTGAATTTCAACTTCTTTTTCTTCTATCAAATCCTTTTTATTATCATAAAATTCAATTATATTTGAGATAACTTCTACTTTAGTACCAGAAACTTGTATTCCGTTATCTCTACAAAAATCTCTTAACTCATCAATATGAAGTGTATATAAAAATTCATTAGGCGGAATTAGAGAATCTAATACAGTTTGAGTTTTTTGTTCTTTATTACCACTTACTGGTAATCCGATTTTTTCCAGAACTCTATGTATTTGATTCCTTTTAATAGAAGATAGTAATCTAAAATAATCATTTCTTCCTAATTCAATTCCCCAAGCTCTACGAATTTGTACTGCTACTTCTTCTGCAATAACATAATTGTTTTGATAAGTTAGAACTAAACCTGTAATTAAAAGATGATTTCTTGCTGAAATATAAGCATTTGCTTGATCCCAAAGTCTTCTTACATCCGGATGATGCTCTAATAATAAATGCTCTCTGGTCCAAATATTTAATTCTTTTCGCAAAGTTTCAAGTAAAAAAGCTTCACTTCGATCAATTTTATTTTCATGTTCCCATGCATTTTTTAAAACATTTAAATATAATTGATAATTCTTACCTGGGGTTAATCCACTGCCTGTATCTGCTTTTCTAGTCATTTCCTTAGTTAATTTAAGAACATTTTCTTGAAAACCTTCAATCGGTAACAAATAATTTTCAGCGTCCAGTAATATTCTTATAAAAGCATAAGTTGGTGGCCTAGAAGGAGCTAACGCACCGGCAACATAAGTCAAAGAACTTAAAGCTGCTGAAATTTCTTGAATTATTATATTTCTGGGGAGTCTTAAATTAGCAGATTCATCAACTTTATCTGTTGATAATTGATCAATAGTGGCATCTGAATATTTATCTAGAATTTCAAGAATCTTCATTTTGATTCTCCTTATTTATCTTTGTTTTATATATTAAATCTATATCTTCTATCTCAAATCACCGGCAAATCTTCTAAGTGAGCATAAATCGTATATTTCTATTATCTCCTGGAACACTTTCAGGTCGTTGGAGGACAGTTGGTAGGAGTCCCTACCCTGGGATCCCCAGTAGATTACCCATACTTCTGAACCAGTGGCAATTTTCCGGATCAGAGATTCCTGACCGGAAATGTCCACCCATTCGGAAACTCCGTAACCGGTGGGATCCTGATTTACATTACTGGGGCTGAGAGGAAAATCGTATTCAGTCCCATCCACTTTTATGGTAATCTTCTCCAGAAACAGCCAGTCGGAGAGATTGTATCCCACTCTCAGCAAAAGCCATTTATCCATGGCGCTTTTCAATCCTATATAGGGATAACACATATGTCTTCGAGAATTGACGTAAACTGGTGAATTATTATGCTTTACCCAAATAATATTCAACGCCTCCTCTTCGTCAATCCTCATTCTATACTTCAAGGTCTGAAATCTTCGGTCCTGATTTATACTGTCCTGTCTTACCGCCCGGGCGATGCTGTCCTGAACTCTAATTTGCTCTAAGCTGTCCTCAATCCTTTTTTGCTCCAGACTTTCCAATCTCAAGCTTTCCGCCTTCATCAAGGTTGAAAAACTATCCGGATTGTGAATCTCCAGACTGTCTAAAAATGCCTGATAAAGTCTAACTTGCGCTAAGCTGTCCTCTATCCTAACCTGGCGGATGCTGTCCTGATACTTCGCCCTTCTCTGCTCTTGTTCCCTTCTCGCTTTATTCTCGCAACTATTGACAATTACTGAGAAAATTGTACACAAACTGACAGCTCCAACTATACAGATAATTACAATTATCATCGCCAGATTAGAAGTGGTCATCCTGGGCATTTTCGGTCTCGGTCCTTTCTCTCCTGCCTTCTTCCACTGATCTAACTTATTCAGATAAGTTACTTTCTTGTTGTAATAAGATTTTTGCCTGCTGATATACCGGTTAAAGCTGGTCTTGATATTTTGTTTGAGAAAATCAGAGGTAATGCTTACTTCTTTTTGAAACTTAAAGTTATTAATACTGATCAGTTTCAAAAAATCAAGAATTTCCCGGGTGAAATCAATGTCCTCTTCGTAAAACTTCTCCAGTTCCTTATATGCCTGAAGGTATTTAACTGAATTTTCCTGGAACAATCTTTTTTCATTTAAAATATTTGGAGACTGGGTTATCTGCTTCCGGTCGAAAACAAAAAATCTTTCCTTTCCCCGGTTAAGCAATGAACGTAATTTTTCATATACTTCTGATCTGACCTTTTCCTGCTCCACTGGATCGTAGAGTTCAACTACTTTTTTAAAACATTGAATGGACTCGGAAGTTCTGAGGTTCTCCCTGGTTGAAATTAAGAAAGTGGTTTCCGCCTTTCCCAGCCAGGCGTCTTTTGATTTAATGTTAATTTCCAGATAGCGGTTGTAGTAGTCCAGGGCTTCTCTGTAGTTGCCAAAATCCTTGGCTGAATCGGCAAGCTTGAGCAGATTTTCTTTTTTTACCGAATCAGCTCCTCCCAGGACCTCTTTTACAATGATCTTGGTCCCGCAGTACATGCAGGAAACGACATCTTTATCTTCGGGCAGCTGGAGTTCTCCTCCGCAGCTAGGGCATTTTGCCGGTCTAAATTTAGACATCTTCTCTCCTATAAAATTTTTTACCACTGTTAAATATTAACCTCAGATAAACACAGCTAAACACTGTACCCCCCTTCTCCCCTAACACTGATCCCTTCCCCTCCCAAAGTGAA
>LKUE01000046.1 GCA_001412365.1 Desulfuromonas sp. SDB
AATATTTTTTCTCTCTGTTAATGGCCGAGAATATCGAAAAATAAAAAAATATGTTAGCTGTCCTGTAAAGATATTATTGGTAGGATTATTATGCCATATTCATTGGTGTGATTAAACATGCTAATAGTAATTTTGCAATAATTCCACTAAATCTTATGAAAAAAGTAAAAAAATATGTAAAAAATGTATAATAGAGAAGACTATTTTTCATAAATAATAAGGACATTATACTTAAAAATTACCTAAATTTTATCATATGATATATTTCATAATTATTTATTATCGTCGTTTTTTGGTAATATCTGTGCAGAGTATATTCTGCCATATAGCGGTCGAACAATGCTTATGTAGATTTTATTGGCCATTAAAAATAACATTGATGAATATTTTGTTGCAACAAATCTCTGTTTTACTCTTGGATTATATTTTGATTTTGATCGACATAATCTTTCTAAATTTGCCCCGATCTCTTCATAAATTTCAATATTATTTTCACAGGCCCAATTAATAGCTTCCCAATGCAATAATTCATTTGACGAGATTGTTGTTGTTTTCGGCCTTAGTGCACCTATCCAAAAAATTATTTTGTTTTTATCAACGAGCCCAACAATCCCATTGATTATATCGCCACCATTATATTCAACTATAAATAATTTAATTTTATTTGTTTGGGAAAAAGCATCAAATAATTCTTCTAAATATTCTTTGGATTCGCTCAGTTTTCGATTTTGTTCAGCATATCTTTCAGCCACTATATCAAGAAGAGCGGTAAGATCTTCCTTTGTGCCATCTCTAACAAAAATCTTTTTATCTGAAACAGTATTCAATTTTAGAACCTTTTTTATATGGTCTCTTGCATCTTTATCAATATTACTCCAAATAAAATCTGCTCCTTGAGTGAGATCAATAATGTAGTCAAATAATGGCTGAACATCGTACCGATTCCATATGAATGGCCTTGGATCCAGATCGCTTACGAGTGATATCATTGCGAGGTTTGCGTGTAAATCATTAAATATAAAGTCATCTATGCTTTTTTGAAACGCTTTTAATATTGATTCCTTTTTACTTTGTTTAAGATCATTATAATCCGAAAGAATCGGACCGAGATAAGGAACGGCTGATCCCGGTGGCGGGGAGAAAACACATTTAATTCCAAAGTTTTTTG
>LKUE01000047.1 GCA_001412365.1 Desulfuromonas sp. SDB
GATTCGTGTAAATTCGTGGTAAAATATTCCGGGTGGTGAGGCAGGGATTCCTGTAAATTAGTGGTAAAATATCCCGGGGTGGTGGAGTGGTTACCAGTATTCTTTTATATTTATCATAGTTAAGAAACTAGATAAACTTATATTTAATAAAATGTATATTATTAACATATATTACTTGTAAAAAGTGTTATGATATGACATTATTTACATATGAAAAGAAAAATCTGGAATGATCTTCTGTCCTGGAAAAACAAATCTCCCCGAAAACCACTGATAATAAAGGGAGCAAGACAGGTCGGAAAAACCTATATTATAAAAAAATTCGGCAAAAAAAATTATGGCCAGCTACACTATATTAATTTTGAAAAAGATAGATCTTTAAGTAATATCTTTCAACAAGATTTAAATCCACAAAGAATCATAACAGAGCTGGAATTCTATTTAAAAAAGAAAATAGATAACCAAAAAGATTTAATATTTTTCGATGAAATTCAAGAACAGCCATTAGCATTGACCAGCTTAAAATACTTCTGTGAACAATATCCTCAGATTAATATAATTTCTGCCGGTTCTCTAATCGGAATCCACCTTACCGGGCAATCAAATTTCCCGGTGGGAAAAGTGGAATTCCTACACCTCTACCCTTTCACCTTCCATGAATTCATAGAGGGTATAAAAGAAAAAGACGCTGCAGATTACATTGATAACTACAAACCCGGAAATACAATCCCTGAAACTTTACATCAAAGATTGTTAAATTTAATGAAAATTTATTTTATAACCGGAGGAATGCCTGAAGCCATCAACTGCTACCGTCAATATCAAGACAGTTTATTTCAAGCTACCAATGAGATTCGAACTCTACAGGAAACACTTCTTCTCTCCTATTACGCTGACTTTGCTAAACATTCAGGAAAACAAAATTCCATGCATCTGGAAAGATTATTCAGATCAATACCCATTCAACTGGCAAAAGAACAAAATAAATCGGCTAAAAGATTCAGGTTTAAACAGGCAGTTCCGGGTATCAACCGATATTCCAGACTTCAAGGAGTTTTAGACTGGCTGGAAGCAGGAGAACTTATTTTAAAGTCTTTTATAGTTAAA
Organism: Desulfuromonas sp. SDB; assembly: GCA_001412365.1. Classification (GTDB taxonomy): domain Bacteria; phylum SDB-A; class SDB-A; order SDB-A; family SDB-A; genus SDB-A. The sequence goes on from LKUE01000047.1 coordinate 1,108, forward strand.
AATATCTCCGTTCCCCTGAGTATGAATATCAAGCCGAACATGATAAAGCTTTACTGTTTTGATCTGGGACTTCTAGGCAGTCTTAGTGATCTTTCTCCACAAAGTATTTTAGATTACGATTACGGTTCTTTTAAAGGATATTTTGCTGAGAATTTCATCGCCCGGGAATTAGCCTCCAACTATAAATTACCACTCTATTCCTGGTCTAGAAACAGGGTAGAAATTGAATTCATCACCGATATCAATGGAAAGATAATCCCAATTGAAGTAAAAGCAGGTAAAATAACTAAAAGTAAAAGTCTTTCTATTTTCAATGAAAAGTACCATCCACATAGATCCATTATTCTAAGCTCTAACAACTACTACTGTTCAGGAAAAACCGAATACTATCCTCTATACTTAATATCCAAAATCCTATAATCCCCTCATTTAGCCTAAAATAGCTACCAATGGCAGGCAAATTAGCGGCTATTCATTCCTGGGTAGTGGGCTGTGTTTCCTGTAAATTAGTGTTCCTGGCAGGGAGGCGGAGCTGGGATTCGTGTAAATTCGTGGGTAAATTGCTGTTCTATCGAACAGCTT
>LKUE01000048.1 GCA_001412365.1 Desulfuromonas sp. SDB
GCCCCGGGAGGGCATTACCCGGTTTACCATGGGAATGTCCTCGTAGTTCTCCTCTATTATCCTCAACTCTACCTCTCCCCGGTCCGGTATCAGCAAACTGCGCCTCAAGGTGGGCAGCTCCGGATATCCTGCTTCCCGGTGATAGGCTTCCCCAGACATTATCACCCAGTCCAATATCTCTCCGTTGACACTGAACTGCTCCACTTCAAAACTCCCTACCTCCACCTCCAGCACTATCCGGTCACCATAATCCTCTATTACCTCATAACTGTACCCGCTGCCTCCGCCTACCTGAACCGGATAGGCAGTTAAAGGTATAGATATTGCTAAAAATATATAAACAAAAAATAAACCTGGCTTCATTACTTCCTCCATTAATCAATTAATTGAAATTTAAAACATTGATGTTGATCTATTAGTTCATTGTGAAAATCAACATTGATAAAATATATTCCTGAATTTAACTCCTGAGGTGATCTTAGGTGTCTTCCTGCAGTTAAATTGTATTGCTGCTCACTGACAATTCTGCCGGTTAGATCCATAATTTTAATGTTAACTTGACCTGACTGAAGAAGATTAAGATAGAACTGGTTAAAACCTCGGGGACCGCAACTGAAGTAAACAGATTGATTGTCCTGCTCTTCTACTGATCCTGCGGTGGTGCTGAAACACCACTGATCAGACAGATATGAACGATAATAACCATTATTAGCATATACTCTCCAGTAATAAGTTTGATTTGCATTTAAGGGAGGAGTGACTTCCCAGGAAGTATAACCGCCGCTGCCTTGAGTAACTCCTGTTTGTTCAGTTACCAGATCAGTCATTAAGCTGTCCTGGTATATTCTATAAGTATAGGTCAAGGTTAAACCATTGGGATCAGTTGAATTTTCCACAGTTAATACCGGATGATTGTTGGTACTGGATTGATTGGCAGGAGAATAGGGTTCAGGAGTAGAGGGAATTGAATCCGATGAACTTCCGCACAGGATATTTACATCATCCACATACCACCCTCCTCCAGTTACATACCAATCGGAATTCAGTCTGAATCTAACCTTCACGTTATGATCAGATGAATAATCGGAAAGATCAACCGTCTCCTCGCTCCAACTCCAGTGATTTTCACCGTTAACTGTTTTTACCGAAACCCAGTTGGATTGTTCATCAGAGCTGACTTCAACATAACCGTAATCATATCCATCCTCTAAGTCATAAACATTCCAGAATATCAACTCGGTAGGAAAATCAACTCCATTTATCAAGGTGGTGGAAATATTCTGTTGATTGCCGTATGAACCAGTTCCCATACTGTGGGTAGGACTATAGGAATAATTAGTTCTTAACTGCCAAATACCTTCAGGACTCCAATTGGAAATACCCGATTCAAAATCATCAAAAAATCCACTGGAGGGAGTTCCCACCCTAATTTTTAGGTCATTGGTGCTTTGATAACTCCCATCTGCGGAAATCACCGCAGTTAATGCAACAATATGTCCACTGGGGGTGGAAGGATCAAAGGCAATAGTGATTATATCTGATCCGCTGGTTTTACTGTTCAACAGATCAATAGATCCAAAACTGGACTGGGCATCCAAAACATAAACATAGGGATCATCGGTTAACAAATGGCAATTTACTCCGCTGGCATTTTGATCCAAAGAATAATTAAATAAATTCAGAGTAATATCTACAGTATCTCCGGGATCAGCTCTTAAATTTCCATCCCTGTCCTCAGTTATATTAATTTGCAGAGCTCTTAAATACAAGCCAGCTGACCAGCAGGTAATTTTATTGCCTAAATGAGTTTCATTAAGCTGGGATTGAAGCTGTTCATCCTGCCAAAAAGCGGTCCCCACTTCAGGGGATATATGGTAAACCTTTGGTTTAGAAGTGTCCCCATATCCCCAATCAATTGAACCGCCATTAACCGGATACAATAACTCCCAGGGGGTTCCCGGAGAATATCCATTGGCTGAAGCCATCATATTGGTAATGGAATCAAACTTCCAATTATCTTGGGTATAAATCTGATCATATCCCCAGGGGTATAAATACATTCCCCCATGAGAGTGATAATCAATAGCGGTGACAAATTCATGCTGCTGGTAAAGCCACATTAAAGACTGGATACAAGGCTCGCTACCGGGGGAAGGGCCACGGTAAGTCTCATCTGAAGGATCGGGACTGGAACCGCTGTTATCATATCCCCACATATAGGGATAATTCCGATTAGGATCTACTCCATAACTTCCCCCATTATTTCTGCGGTTCTTTCTCCACATACCCCCATAGCCATAAGAAGTTTCATTATAAATATATCCATCGGGATTGGCCATGGGAACTATCCATATTTGCCGGTTGTTTACCAGCCAAGTTGCATCAGGATCAGTTCCATAATTATCTGCCAGCCAGTGCAAAAAATAAATACATATAGATGTAGATATCGGTTCACGGGCATGGTGCAATCCAATAATTAATGCTTCCGGTTCGTTTTCCTGGACATCCACATTATCCGAAACCTTAATCGCCCAAACATAATTTCCATCCCAAGTGGTATCCCCCAGAACCGTATTGGGCAGACTGATTTTTTCCCCAACAATGGAAGGATAGGCATTATGCACTGAATCCATGGAATTCATCGCCTCGCTGTAAGTTAGATAATCTCCAAACACACCATCCCCAGTCATCTGACTGGCGTAGAACTGTTGGATATCCCGGATAGAAATCTGAAATGAAAAGCCCAGAGAATATATCTGTTCCCACTGATCAGACCTTACTATCGCTTCCGCATAATAACCAGGTTTAACTTTTACCACATCAATTCCTGATTGTAATATTCTGTGTACATCTGCTTCCGAGCTGATGTCAATTAACACCAGATCATATTTTTCAGTTGCATTTACTCCTGAAGTTAAAAATATCCAGGATAATAAAAAAATCACTAAATATTTCATTGCAGCTCCTTGAAATTTAAAAATAAAAATATAGTTAATTCACAAAAATATATTAGTAAAGCACTCATATATATAAAATTAATCATTTTCCTAAAATTTTCAAGCAATAATTTTGACATTTTATATAATTCGTAAAACAAATATTTACAGAATATTAAAATCTTTATTTAAATTAAAAAATCTAATCATAAATTCACTGCGTGAAAATATACGATTGGTTTCTATTTGAATTGATGTTGCCAGGGGTTTTAATTCAGGAGGGAATTGATGGTATGGGGTATTTACATTAATGCCTACTCCGGCAATTATTGTTCTGCATATTTCTCCTTGAATTTTAGATTCTAAAAGAATCCCCGCAACCTTTTTTCCACTAATTAATACATCATTAGGTTTTTTTATTTCAGCGGATATTCCCGGGATACTTTCAATTGTCTTTTTTACCATCTCTCCCCAGGTTTCAGGGATAGTTAAAATATCTCTTGCCGGAATATCCGGATTAATCAACAGTGAAAAATATAATCCCACCTCCGGAGGACTGAACCATGAATTTTCTTTCTGACCTTTCCCTTTAAACTGGGAATCAGCCATTATTAAGTAATTCTGCTTCTGATCAGGGTGTACTTCAGATAGATTTGATGCAAAGTTATTTGTGGAATCAACCGAGTGCAGATAAATTAATTTTAAGGGATTTTTTTCCCAGGCAATTTTACCATTTTTGGCAAGGGATATAAAATCACTTAAATCATTTTCCATTATAAAATCTTCTTTTGTGGTAATAGGTATTAATAGTGGGTAATTGTAAATTATACTTAACAATAAAGTCAAGTTATGTTATCAAATAATCTGCTAATCTTTTCGATTAATTTCATTTAAAAAAAGGAGGGTCAGTGTCCACCCAAGATAAACTAGAACAGAAAAAGAAGCAATGGGAACAGAACACCTTGAATAAAGCTTTATCTAAATTTCCTGAAAGAAAAACTGAGTTTACCACAGGATCATCCCTGCCTGTAGATAGAATATACACACCGCCCCAAGACTGCCAGGAAAAATATGTTGAAGATTTAAGTTTTCCCGGTGAATATCCTTATACCCGGGGGATTCAACCTACCATGTATCGCGGTCGGTTATGGACAATGAGACAATATGCAGGATTTGGAACTGCTGAAGAATCAAATCAGAGGTATAAGTATTTACTGGAGCAGGGGCAGACCGGATTGTCTGTAGCTTTTGATCTTCCCACCCAGATTGGTTACGATTCAGATGATGACCACAGTCTGGGGGAAGTAGGGAAAGTAGGAGTTGCCATTGACACTCTTGAAGATATGGAGATTTTATTTGAGGGCATACCCTTACAGAAGGTTTCCACTTCTATGACCATCAACGCTCCCGCATCTATATTACTGGCTATGTACATGGCAGTAGGAGACAAACAGGGGGTAAATAACACTCAGCTCAAAGGGACAATCCAAAATGATATTCTAAAAGAATACATCGCTAGAGGTACCTATATTTTTCCACCGGAACCTTCCATGCGGCTGATAACCAATATCTTTGAATTTTGTTCTGAACATGTGCCCAAATTCAACACCATTAGTATATCCGGATATCATATACGTGAAGCTGGATCCACTGCAGTGCAGGAAGTTGCCTTTACCATTGCCGACGGCATTGAATATGTTAAATCGGCAATAAAAACCGGTTTAGATGTAGATAGTTTTGCGGGAAGATTGTCTTTTTTCTTTAATGCCCACAATGACCTTCTGGAGGAAGTGGCAAAATTCAGAGCAGCCCGGAGGATTTGGGCAAAAGTGATGAAAGAAAAATTTCATGCTCAAAATCAAAAATCCCTGTTATTGAGATTTCACACTCAAACTGGCGGTTCTACTTTAACTGCCCAGCAGCCAGATAATAATATTGTCAGGGTTACTATCCAAACCTTGGCAGCGGTATTGGGAGGAACTCAAAGTCTTCATACCAATTCAAGAGATGAAGCACTAGCCCTGCCTTCTGAACAATCAGTGAGAATTGCATTGAGGACCCAGCAAATTGTCGCCCATGAGTCAGGGGTAATTAATTCTGTAGATCCTCTGGGAGGTTCATATTACATAGAACACCTCACTGATGAAATTGAAAGACAAGTATGGGAATATCTTGACCATATCGAAAAAATCGGAGGTATGGTGGAAGCAATTAATAAAGGTTTCATTCAAAAAGAAATACAGGATGCCGCCTATCATTATCAGCAGGACATTGAAAACTCAGAAAGAATTGTAGTGGGAGTTAATAAGTTCACTGTTGAGGAGGCTCCTCCCAAGGATTTGTTAAAAGTAGATCCTCAGTTAAGAAAAATACAAGTAACCAAGATAGACAAAATAAAACAAAACCGGGACAATCTTCAAGTAAAAAATAATCTGAAGGAACTAAGGTCAGCAGCTGAACATAAATCTAAGAATCTGATGCCCTATATTCTAGACTCGGTTCGTGTTTATGCAACCTTAGGAGAAATTTGTACAGTGCTGAGAGATGTTTTTGGAGAATATCAAGAATCCATAGTACTTTAAGGGGGAAAATATGTCATCTAAAAATGTTAGAATTCTCATAGCTAAACCCGGTTTAGATGGACATGACCGGGGAGCAAAATATATAGCCCGTGCTTTAAAAGACAATGGTTATGAAGTTATCTACACCGGTTTAAGGCAAACCCCGGAATCTATAGTTCAGACTGCTATTCAGGAAGATGTGGATTTTGTCGGTTTAAGTTTGTTATCCGGCGCCCATAATGAATTATTTCCAAAGGTGGTAGAATTATTAAAACAAAATCAAGCTGAAGATATCATTGTTTTCGGAGGCGGAGTAATCCCCGAAGAAGATATTCCCGCCTTAAATCAGCAGGGAATAAAGGCAATTTTTACTCCGGGCACCCCCATAAAAGATGTTGTATCCTTTATAGAAAAAAACCGTAAAACCTGATGAAACTTATCCAGGGCATTCTCCAGGGCAAGGTCAGACCCTTAGCTAAAGCCATAAGTCTGGTTGAGGACAATTTAATTGATAAAGAAGAACTAATTGACCAGCTTTACCCTCACACCGGAAAAGCGGCAATCTGGGGGGTAACTGGCCCACCGGGAGCTGGTAAAAGCACCCTGGTGGATAAATTAATTGACCGGGAAAGATCACAGGACCACCGGGTAGCAGTAATCGCCATTGATCCCAGTTCCCCCTTTACCGGAGGAGCTTTGTTAGGAGATCGCCTGAGGATGCAGAGACACAGTTTGGATCCCCAGGTTTTTATCCGGTCAATGGCTTCCCGGGGACATCTGGGAGGAGTTTCCTGGGGTTGCTCAGATGCTATAAAAATCTTGGATGCGGCTGGTTTTAATACCATAATCATTGAGACTATAGGAGTGGGGCAAACTGAAATTGAGGTTGTTGAATTAGCTGACCTGGTGATGCTGGTTTTAGCTCCGGGGATGGGAGATGAAATCCAGGCAATGAAGGCGGGAGTGATGGAAATTGGTGATTTATTTGTAATCAATAAAAAAGACTTGCCCGGTAGTGAAAAACTGAAGGCGGAAATTGAATACGTGTTAAATTTATCCTCAGATAATCCTGAACAGCTTCCACCGGTAATCTTAGCCTCTGCTCAAAAAAGCGAGGGGATTGACGAATTATGGAAAAAACTTTCAACAAAATATCAGCAGCTGGTAAAATCCGGATATCTGAGCGCTCGGAGAAAAGAAAGAATAAAAAAGGAACTATCCAGGATAATACTTTACAAAGTACATCATCTTCTGGATAAAAAAATTGCCCTTCAGGATAATATTGATAATTGGGCTGAACAAGTATATTTAAAAAAGGATATGCCCTATACCATGGTCAATAAACAAATCAATCGTTTTAAAAAGGAGATGCGTCTAGATGATTCAAAAAATTAACCACCTGGGAATTGCAGTTAATAATTTAGATGAACAAATTCCCTTTTATCGAGATATTTTGAAATTTGAATTTTTAGGGATAGAAGAAGTCTCTGATCAGAAAGTTAGAGTAGCAATATTTCAAATTGGAGAAGTAAAAATTGAACTTCTGGAACCTACTGCCCCCGATAGTCCCATTGCTAAATATCTAGATAAAAAAGGTCCGGGAATACATCATATTGCCTATCAGACTGACAACATCCAACATCAGATTGATCAATTAACCAACCAGAATATCAATATGATTGATCAACAACCCAGAACCGGAGCCCATCAAACTAAAATTGCCTTTATTCATCCGAAATCATCAGGAAAAATTTTAATCGAGTTATGCCAGCCATCAGAATAATTACTTGACTAATTGACTCCATAAGATACCAGCGGCAATGGCGCTGCCGATAACTCCAGCCACATTGGGACCCATTGCATGCATGAGCAGATGATTGGTGGGATCTTCTTTTAACCCCACTTGCTGAACTACCCTGGCTGAATCAGGGACTGCGGATACTCCTGCCGCACCCACCAGGGGATTTATTCGGTTTTGTTTAGATAAAAATAAGTTCATAATTTTTGCAAAAAGTACTCCTCCTGCGGTAGCTACTGCAAAAGAAAATGCGCCCAGCACAAATATTTTTATTGATTCCGTGGTCAAAAAATACTGAGCTTGCGTACTGGTTCCCACGGAGAATCCAATTAAAATGACTACAATATCATTAAAGGAAGTTCTGGCAGTTTGAGCTAATCTTTCGGTCACCCCGCATTCCTTTAACAGATTTCCGAAAAATAACATCCCTAACAGGGCAATTGAGCCCGGGGCGACAAAAGCGGTGATGATGAAACCGATAATGGGGAACAGGATTTTTTCCAGCTTGGATACTTTCCGGGCTGGTTTCATCTTCATCAGCCGTTCTTTCTTGGTAGTAAGCAGTTTCATAATAGGAGGCTGAATTACGGGAACTAAAGCCATATAGGAATAGGCGGCAATGGCAATCGCCCCCAGCAGATGGGGAGCTAATTTAGAAGAAAGGAATATGGCAGTGGGACCATCTGCCCCCCCGATAATACCAATTGCTCCTGCTTCCTCCATGGAAAAACCCAGTTGATGAGCACCAAATAAAGTTAAAAATATTCCAATCTGTGCAGCAGCTCCCAGCAGCAATAGCTTGGGATTTGACAGCAGGGCAGAAAAATCAGTCATCGCTCCAATCCCTAAAAAGATCAAGGGAGGATATATGCCGTTTTTAACCCCCCAGTAGATGATATTCAACACCGAAGGTCCGGAAGAAGAAATATCCTGGTAGCCCAAAGCCATTCCCGGGTCGTAAGGTATATTTCCCACAATTATTCCAAAGCCGATGGGAATTAAAAGTAAAGGTTCATAATGTTTTTTTATAGCCAGATAAATCAGCACCAATCCCACCAGGATCATGATGATATTGCCCCAGGTGGCATTACCAAAACCAGAGGTTGTATTCAGATAATCTAAAAATCCGTTTAACATGTCATTCCCCCACCTTGATCAACAAATCCCCCTCCAACACATTATCTCCCGGTTTAACCTTAATCTCGGTTACTTCACCTGAAACTGTGGACTGAATTTCATTTTCCATCTTCATTGCTTCCATAATCAGCACCACCTGACCTGTTTTCACCTGATCTCCAACCTCAACACTTATTTTAGTAATCAATCCGGGAAGGGGGGCGACAATATTACCCGGTTTTTTTATATCAAAACCGGCAGGATGATCAGTCATCGGAGACCTGGATCCAGCATCCACTACCACTGGATTTTCTTTTATAATTGGAGTTTTTATCTCTGATTTTTCTTTAATTATCTTGACATCGTATTCGATTCCATTTACTTCAACTTTTGCATTAACATCACTGACCCGTTTTACTAAAACGGTGTACTGATTATCGTTGATCACAAAAGAATATTTCTTCATGGTAATTTACTACCTCCAACTCCGTTTAAATGACTTGTTTATCCTTCCCCGGCCATCTAATGCCCATGGAGTCATGCTTTTAGTGTACTTTTTCAGAGTAATAATATACTCCTGCTCATCTTGATATTTTTTCATATGCTGATTTAAAGCCAAGGCTATGGCAACTGCAACTTCATTAGATATTTTTTTGCCAGATTCTTGCATCTTCTGTTCGCTGGATTCTTTTCTGGTCTGGATAAAATTCTGAACTTTAAAAATTACGAACTTCAATAGATTGATAATCAATAAAAGAACAATTAAACCGATGAATACAATACTCATTCCGATAACAGCGAGGAATCCAGGAGGAGTTGAAGCTTCAACAGATAAAATAGTATTTGTTAATATTCCTGTCATCTAAAACCTCGATTTTAAAGAGGGATGTTTCCATGTTTTTTCGGAGGAGTATCATCCCGCTTGGTAACCAGCATTTCCAATCCCTTGATCAGCCTGAATCGGGTAGTGCAGGGTTCAATTACATCATCTACATAACCACGCTGGGCAGCAAGATAGGGATTGGCAAAATGTTCGTTGTACTGCTGTTCCAACTCTTTAATCCTCTCCTCAGGATTTTCTAATTTTTCCAGCTCTTTGCGGTATAAAATTTGAACAGCTCCCCGGGGACCCATCACCGCAATTCTGCCAGAAGGCCATACATAATTCAAATCAGCCCGTAGATGTTTTGAACTCATCACATCATAAGCACCTCCAAAGGCGTTCTTGACAATTACGGTAAGCTTGGGAACGGTTGCTTCGGCAAACGCATATAACAACTTCGCCCCATGCTTAATTATACCACCATACTCCTGGCGGGTTCCCGGCATAAAACCGGGTACATCCACAAAGGTAATCAAAGGAATATTAAAAGCGTCACAAAACCTGACAAACCGGGCTGCCTTGACTGAAGCATCAATATCTAAAACCCCTGCCAGGTATTTAGGTTGATTTGCCACTATTCCCACTGATCTTCCATTTAATCGGGCAAAAGCAATTATCATATTGGGAGCATAATTTCTCTGAACCTCCAGAAATTCATGGTTGTCCATAACCGCTTCAATGATTTTCTTCATATCATAGGGCTTGTTGGGATTTTCGGGTATATAGGAGTTTAAAAATTCATCCATCCGTTCCACCGGATCAGAACAGGGGATCACATCAGGATCTTCCATATTGTTCTGGGGCATGTAACTGATTAATTTCCTCAGCATCATCAGGGCGTCATCTTCATTTTCAGTGACAAAATGAGCCACCCCGCTTTTAGAAGAATGAACTTTAGCTCCTCCCAAGGTTTCCTCAGTCACCTCTTCACTGGTTACTGTTTTAACCACTTTAGGTCCGGTTACAAACATATAACTGGTCTGATCAACCATTATAATAAAATCGGTTATCGCTGGGCTGTACACTGCCCCACCCGCGCAGGGTCCCATTACCGCGGAAAGCTGTGGAATGACCCCGGAGTATTTTACATTGCGATAAAAAATTTCGGCATATCCGGCCAGGGATTCAATTCCTTCCTGGATCCTCGCCCCTCCTGAATCATTTAATCCAATTAAAGGAGCCCCCACCTTAGCCGCCATATCCATCAATTTAATAACTTTCTCTGCAAATGTCTCCGATAAACTGCCTCCAAAAACGGTAAAATCATGAGAAAACACAAAAACTAATTTTCCATCAATGGTACCGTAACCGGTGATTACGCCATCTCCGGGAATTTTTTTATCCACCAGTCCCGGATCGCTACTGCGATGTGTAACAAACATATCAAATTCTTCAAAAGAATTGGCATCCAGAAGTTTTTCAATTCTCTCCCTGGCAGTATACTTTCCCTTCTGATGCTGGGCTTGAATTCTCTTCTCCCCTCCTCCCAACAATGCTTGTTCTCGTAGTTTTTCCAATTTTTTCAAATCATCCTGGTTGCTCATGATTCCCTCTTAGTTTAATTTTTATATACAAAATCATTGGTCAACTATTAACATTGATACCAGAGTTTTTACATTAAAATAATTACTCTGTAAAATAAAATAAATTATTTTTGTTTTTAGTTGTTAAATAAAGTTATTATAGAAAACAATAAAACAAATTGGAGTTTATGAAAACATATCGGCCTTGCTCATTTAGAATTGAAAATGAAATCGGAGTGGTTTGTTCCATTGCCATCCAGCCCACTGCTTACAATATCAGCCCATCGGTTTGTGGTTCCTGCACCATACCCTACCCCGCCTGCAAAAACTTGGAATCTGAAATACTGCTGGGTGAAAATAATATCGGTGGAGTTGCCGCAATGGTGACTAAAGCCTGGTGCAGGAAAAAGGGGATTTCCATAAATACCTTTACCTTTAAGCAATGCGAAGCTTGCCAAGATTTTGAACAAAGATTACCTCCTGCCCCATTGGATCCTCTGACCAAATTATATCTGAAAGATTATCTGGATAAAAATATCATCAGTTTGTTCAATCAATCCTCCCAGAAAAATCCACTGTCCCTGGTTTTCTTAGATATTGACCACTTTAAAATGGTCAATGATCTCCACGGTCATAAAACCGGGGATAAAGTTTTAGCTGATGTGTCCAAAACCATCAAACAAACCACCTCATCTCTGGGGGTATGCTGCAGATTTGGAGGAGAGGAAATTGTGATTCTCCTCCCTCACACCAATGCTGAACAAGCAAAAGTCCTTGCTGAGTCCATTAGGCAAAGAGTAGCTAACTTGAAATTTTCCCGGGGAGATCAACAACCAGGAGACCTCCAGGTAACCATTTCCTCGGGTATTTCCGAACATCCCAAATATCTTTCCACTGCCCCCTCAGAATTAATTGAGCAGGCGGATAAAGCTCTTTACCGGGCTAAGGAAGAAGGAAGAAACCGGTCTTATATTTTCGATCCATATCTTGACTCCGAAGAAAGTTCAGAATCACTGGAGGTTGATTTTTACGGACAACCCCCCACCACCAAAGGAGGCAAGGTGTTGATATTGTCCTGGATTCCCTATCCCACCAATCCCAAAAAAATAATGGCGGTAAACATTGAAGATGTACGAACCGGTATTCAGAGTTACCCCAGTCAGGAACGAAAAGAAGAAATCACTAGTTTTCTGGGCCAGCCAATTGAATTTTCCTTTCAGGGAAAAATAGAAACTATCAACTTAACTGAAAAAAGATCTATCTTTCTGCTTAAAGTAAGAAAATCAGTTTATGAAAAATTAACCGACCAGGCGATCAGTTTTTTTGAAAAG
>LKUE01000049.1 GCA_001412365.1 Desulfuromonas sp. SDB
CGGTTTTTCGACCAGAACAATCAGCAAAATTTAAAAAACAAACTAATCAAGCACGGATTCATCATTCATTCAGAAAATGGTGAGGGAATTGACCGCTGTGATTTGCTGATAAGAAGCACCGCTGTAGAAAATTCCACTGCCACCATTCAGAAGGCAATAAAACAAGGATTGCCCATTTTGGAAAGAACCCAGGTATATGCAATGATTTCAGCGCTTACCACCAGCATCTGCATTGCCGGAACTAGCGGTAAAAGCACTACTGGCTTAATTTTATTCCACCTCCTCCGGTTTGCCCGTAAACATCCAGCTGCTCTGATCGGAGCAAAACTGCAATTATCTGATTTTTACTTGAATCTTTATAAAAACAGTTTAATTCTCAACAAGAAATTAATAACGGTGATTGAAGCCGATGAAAGTGAGGGGCTTTTAAATTTGTATCATCCCAACTATTCAGTGATCACAAACATTTCAGAAGATCACCTTGACTTGAATCTCCTTTATAATTCTTTTCAGAGTTTTGCCAACAATTCCAAAGTATGCTTAATTCCTTCTGAACTTAATATTACCGCTCCATCCCTGAATATTTATAAGCCTAAAAATTATCAATATCAGGGTATAAAAATTGAGAACGGTAAAATTTACACTTCATTTGAACATGAGGGATTATGTTTTAAGATTCCACTGATGGGCAGGCATAATATTGAAAATACCATAACTGCAATTTCTACGGCAAAATTACTGGATATTCCTTATGAAACCATCAATTCCGCTTTGACCTCATTCCCGGGAGTACACAGAAGATTGGAACTAGTGGGCAAATTCAAGCAAAGTTTTATCTTTGATGATTTTGCCCATAATCCTGCAAAAATCAAGGCAAGTCTCGGCAGTTTAGCTGAAAGCTTTGATTCACTGCTGATAATATTCCGCCCTCATGGTTTTTCCCCCTTAAAAAAATACGGCAATTTGATTGCTCAATCCTTCAGCAGAAATCTCCGAAAGCAGGATTTCCTGTGGATACTTCCGGTATTTTACAGTGGAGGGACTACTGCTGATCAGAACTACAATCAGGATTATCTAGCCGATTTAATCTCCCGGGATAATTCTGATCTGCGAATTACCACTGGAGAATTTAGATTTAATCATTTAAACTGTAATAATTATGAGGCGGTAGTAACTATGGGAGCCAGAGATCCAAGTTTACCTTTGCTGGCTAGGAGAATTGCACAGATAGATGGAAGATCGTGAAAAATACCGTAAAGGACATCGCAAACGGTTAAGAGATAAATTTCTTCAGCAGGGAATTGACTCTCTCAGTGATGTAGAAGTAGTTGAATTACTGCTGACCATGGGACAACCCCGGGGTGATGTAAAAATTCAATCCCGCCAATTAATCCGCAAATTTAAAAATTTATACGGAGTATTAACCGCATCCGGGGATCAGCTGCGAACTATTGAGGGCATCGGTCCAAACAATATCTTCGGAATTAGTTTCGTCTCCGCCTGCTATAAAAAAGCGATGTCCCAGTCTCTCCGGAAATCAAAAATATCCAACTATATTGAAGCAAAACAGCTGGTGGAAAAAACATTCAATGTCATCTTGGGCAATTTAAAAGATGAACAGATTTATCTCATTTTGCTTAATAACGGAAATAAGGTTGAGCAGGTAAAACTTCTTTCCGATGGAACAGTGGGAAGAGCCGAATTATACCCCCGGAAAGTTTTAGAACAGGCGATTAATCACAAAGCTGCTTCAATTATTTTAATCCACAACCATCCATCAGGCATTGAAGAACCTTCAGATCAAGACATCATTATCACCAAGAGGTTAAAAGAAGCCTTGGAAAATATTGATGTATATATTCTCGATCATATAATCGTTGCCCGTAATAAAATATTCAGTTTTAGGGAAAATCAATTAATCTAGGAGGTAGCATGAGAGATAGATGGGATAATCGTTTTGCATTTATCATGGCCGCAATTGGCTCAGCAATAGGACTGGGAAATGTCTGGCGGTTTCCCTACATCGTAGCCCAAAACGGGGGCGGCGCATTTATTATTCCTTTTCTCATTGCTCTTATTACCGCAGGTATCCCCCTGATGATACTGGAAATGTATATTGGAATGAAAATGCAAACCGGTCCGGGGTTAGCTTGGGCTAAAATTAAAAACTGGGCGGGATTTGTGGGATGGTTTGCCCTGCTGGTCTCCTTTGTTATTACTACTTACTATGCAGTAGTAATGGGTTGGACCTGGAACTTCATCTGGCATTCCATAACCGTAGCCTGGAAAGGCGATCCTCAAGGCTTCTTCCTGAATAATTTTTTAAATATATCCGAAGGACCGGGTACGCTGGGAGGAATTTCACTGCCCATCATGGCAGGAGTGCTATTAACCTGGGCGGCAATATACTTCTGTATATTCAAAGGAGTTAAACTGGTAGGCAAAGTGGTTAATTTTACCGTGACCATTCCCTTTATCCTGTTAATCCTTCTATTTATAAGGGGAATAACCTTAAACGGATGGGCTCAAGGATTAAATTTCTACCTGATCTCCGATTTCAGCGCACTTAGATCTCCGGCAGTATGGATTGCCGCCTACGGGCAGGTGTTCTTCTCTCTATCCCTGGGGTTTGGAATAATGATTGCCTATGCTTCCTATATGCCTGAAAAGTCCGATACTTCGGGAAGTGCAATTATCACCAGCTTAGCTGATGCAGCTACTTCTTTTTTCGCCGGTTATGTAATTTTTTCCACCATGGGATATATGGCCTTAACCTGCTGTCAGCCGGTGGCAGATATTGCCGGAAGCGGCGGTCCCGGATTGGCTTTCATTGCCTTCCCTCAAGCTATCAACTGTCTTCCCGGAGGACCCATAGCCCAGGCAATTATCGGGATAATGTTTTTCATAACCCTGCTCACTCTGGGAATTGATTCTGCATTTTCACTAGTGGAAGCAGTGGTAACCGGCTTGGATGACCGGATTAAAATCAAAAGGGAACTGATTGTATTTATCGTCTGCGCCCTGGGGGCACTGGGAGGATTGCTGTTCTCCACCCGGGCTGGTCTGTATTGGCTGGATATTGTAGATCACTGGATGAACAGTTTCGGGTTAGTGGTGGTCGGTTTCCTGGAAACCATCATCTTCGCCTGGTTTTACCGCAAGTTAAAACAAGCCCGGAGTGAAATAAATGAATACTCCAGCATTAACATCGGAAAATGGTGGGAAATCTGTCTGGGAGTTATCACTCCCTGCGCCCTGGGAGTGATGATTTTTTTGAACTTCATCAATGAATTGAGCAATCCTTATGAAGGATATCCCTGGTGGACTCTGATTGTGGGGGGATGGGGATTGATTGCGGTTCTTTTCCTTCTTTCCCTGTGGCTGGGATTCACCGAAAAAGTTCCCAAGGACAAAAATACTAAGAAAGTGTTATGGTTAATATTGACAATTTTCGGAATAATTGCCTTTCTGGTCACCTTTCACTTGCTCTATGAAACCGGAGTTATTCATACC
>LKUE01000050.1 GCA_001412365.1 Desulfuromonas sp. SDB
ATGACAAGCGGTAATCCCAGTAACATGGTAAACCTGCCTAGGGCAGGTAAGTAGTTTTCCTAATTAAATGGTAAACCAATCTAAAGCAGATAAATAAAAATCACATTATTAGTTTATTGGGGATGAGGTTGAGGAGGAAGTCTTGTACAGGTAGGCAATGAATTTTATCAATAAGTAATTTCTTATCTCCCCGGTAGAGGAATATTGCCGAAGCCTGGGGGTAATCCTGGATAAAAGTTTTCAAAGATTTTAAGTCTGATTTTCTAACTTTTTCAGTATTTTTCACCTCAATTGCCCAGAATCCTTCTTTTCCATAGATAATAAAATCTACTTCAGTGCCGGTCCTGGTTCTCCAGTAGAACAATTTTAACTGGTAATTACTGTAATCAATCCAGGCTAAGATATGTTGGGCGACTAGAGTCTCCAGGGAAATTCCGGTTAAGGGTTGTTCTGGTTCAAGTACTCCGGTTGGTCTAATTGCTTTGTATACACCGCAATCAAAAAAGTAAAATTTAGGATGAGTTATTAAATTCCGCTTAGCTTTTCGGGAAAAAACAGGGATAGTATAGGCGATTAATAAATCATATAAAATATCGAGATAGTTATATATGGTTTTTCTTTTAACTTCACTATCTCTGGATATATTACTGATATTTATCAGGGAGGCTTGAGAGAAGGAAATGGTTTCTAAAAATCTGGAGAATGGACCTGCTTTTCGTACCAATCCTTCCTGAAATACTTCTTCTCTTATATACAGAGATATATAGGTGTTAAGGGTAGATTGGGGATTTGGAGAAGAATGAACTAAGGGTAAGGTTCCATATTTTAGAGCATGATTTAGATCAAATTCATTAGCTAATTCAGAAGCTATAAACGGATGCATTTTCCTGACTAAAGCTCTTCCTGACAGTAGGTCAATTCCCTGTTTTTTTAATTTCCGGGAACTGGATCCGGTTAGTATAAATTTAAGATCTTTTTTTGCTTTCTTTTTTTCTATTAATAAATGAACTACATCCAATATCTCCGGAAATTTCTGTACTTCATCTATGATAATAGTTTCTTTTTCAGGCGCAGCTTCTATTATAGAAATCAATCTTTCCGGTTTTGCACTGATGAATCGGAATGTTTCTGGATTTAGGAAATCAATGTATATGGCTTGAGGGAAGGTTTGTTTTAACCAGGTGGATTTACCGGTACCTCGGGGACCGAATAAGAAATAACTGTTATTGGTGTCATTAAAATTTCTTTTAATTAGCTTCATTTTATTGTGGCTTTTTTAGTGCCATATTAGGTTTAAATATGGTATTAATAGTGCCATATTTTGGTTTTATTGTCAATAGATGATCAATGGGAATCCCCAGTCCCCTGGAATGATTTTCCACTAATTCACCTGCCCAAGTGGCAGGTGAACACGCCTCCCTGCCAGGAACACTAATTTACACTAATCCC
>LKUE01000051.1 GCA_001412365.1 Desulfuromonas sp. SDB
GCAGGCAGCTTCTCCGACGGGAAGAAGCTGGTAGTGGTCCGATAGGTTATGTTCTAAAGAATTTAAATAGGCAGTAAAGAGTGCCTGAAGGTACTCTTTACTGCATTAAGTTCCTTTTTTGAATATAATTTAGCATCGTTCTGCCAGATTTGTTTTCAACCTTGTCCTGAGAAAGAAATATAAAAAAATGGATTAGAAGAAGAAGATTGTAATAATTTCTCCCTAAATTAACAGGTTAATCCTGAATCTGAAAAATCAAGATTTTAATTTTACTTAAAATCCTCTATCTGCAGTTAAATGTATTATTAATATTATGATTTCTGTTTACAGGGAATCTTAAATTTGAATTTTTCCATTATCCAGATTAGAACTTGCCCGATTACAAACATAGCGGCAATAGTGCCGGCAATGTAAATCCAGTGGACTATCCCCAGAGGAACTGTTTTAAAAATAATATTTAAAAAGGGAATGTACACCACTGCAAATTGAAGAAGAATTGAAATACCCATTGCTCCCCATAAATAAGCATTTGACCACATGGGGATCTTGTACTGAGAACGGATCATGGTAATCCGGACCATTTCCAGTAAGACAATAGTGGTAAAAGCGATTGTTCTGGCTACTGCAGTCCCCTGATAAAGGAAATGATTGAATAAAAATAAAACGGAGACACAGAGTAAAATTGATATAGTTATTATATTACAGGACATTTCAACATTGATTATTTTTTCCCGGGGATTGCGGGGAGGTAATTTCATTATATTTCTCCGAATTGGATCAACTCCCAGGGCTATTGCAGGGAGTCCGTCAGTTATTAAATTCAGCCATAAAATTTGTGTTGCCAACAGGGGAACTGCTATTGATCCATCCAGGGGATCCTTGAATCCGATTATCATGGCTATAAATAGTATGAGCACTTCTCCCAGATTGCTGGAGAGGAGGTAGTTGATAAATTTTCTTATATTGTCGTAAATACCTCTGCCTTCCTTCACTGCTCTCATGATGGAGTTAAAATGATCATCCATTAGTATCATGTCCGCAGCTTCTTTGGATACATCGGTTCCAGTAATACCCATGGCTATTCCGATATCCGCTGCTTTAATGGCAGGAGCATCATTAACCCCATCTCCGGTCATTGCTACCACTTCTCCCTGTTGCTTAAGTGCTCTCACTATTTTAATTTTATGTTCCGGATTTACCCTGGCAAATATGGAGACATCAGAGATTCTTTCTGCTAAATTGTCTTCATCAATTTCCTCTAATTCCTGACCATCCATAATTTCGCCGGATATACCCAGATAATTTCCAATAGTTTCAGCGGTAGTACGGTAATCCCCGGTAATCATTATGACCCTGATCCCTGCGTTTTGGCAGGTAGTGATTGCTGATTTAACTTCTTCCCGGGGAGGATCAATCATTCCCTGCAAACCGACAAAAATTAAATCCTGTTCAGAATAGTTGCGGTCATCGTCTTCAGGAATTTGTTTATAGGCAAAGCCAAGCACTCTCAGAGCTTGAGAGGAAAACTGCTCTACTATTTGATTAATTTGATCTTTTTCAGAGTCAGTTAATCTTTCAATTTTGCCGTTGACCAGAATTTTATTGCATCTGGTCAAAATTTGATCAGGAGCGCCCTTGGTAAACATTATCAGATCATTTTCTTTCCGGTGAATTGTGGACATCATTTTTCTTTCTGAATCAAAAGGTATTTCATGAATTCTGGACATTTCTTCGCTGAGTTTGTATTTATTTAAACCTGCTTTGGCTCCTGATACCAGTAAAGCTCCTTCAGTGGGATCGCCGATGACACTTTGTTCAGAACTCAGGGCAGCCTGATTGTTCAACACTCCATTTACCAGGAGCATTTTAAAATCATCAGGGTCAACCGGAGTTTGATTTTCACTGAAGAATTTCCCGTGGGTATTATATCCCGAGCCGGATAAATTTATGATGGACCGATTGACATAAATCCTGGTTACGGTCATTTCATTTTTAGTTAAAGTTCCGGTTTTATCTGTACATATAACTGTGGTACAGCCCAGTGTTTCCACGCTTGGCAATCTTTTTATCAACGCATTCTTTTTGACCATTTTTCTAATACCTATGGCCAGAGCTATGGATACTACGATGGGAAGACCTTCAGGAATTGCAGCTACGGCAAGACTTACTCCCACCATCAGCATCTCTAAAAGTATCTCTCCCCGGTAAATTCCCAGAGCTATAACTGCAGCGCAGATGATTAAAGTTACTATTCCCAATCTTTTACCAAATGAGTCTAAATTCTTTTGAAGAGGAGTCTTGTCATCCTCAACCGATTCAAGGGATTCGGCAATTTTGCCTAATTCACTGTTCATTCCTGTTTTAACTACGATTGCTTTGCCTGATCCTTTAGTTACTACTGTCCCTGAAAAAACCATATTATGTAAATCTCCCAAAGATTTATAATCAGAGGGTATTCTTTCATTTTTAACCACGGGTATACTCTCCCCGGTTAAAACTGCTTCCATTACTTCTAACCGGGCTACTTCCAGCAAACGGGCATCTGCAGGTATTTTATCTCCGGATTCCAGCAGCAGAATATCTCCGGGAACCACTAATTCACTTTCAATCTGGCATAGTTTTCCCTCTCTGAACACTTTTGCCTTCAGGCTGCTCATCTTCTTTAAAGCTTCAATGGATTTTTCTGCACGGTATTCCTGGATGAATCCTAAAATTGAGTTCATTAACAGAATTATTAGTATTACCACACTGTCCAGATATTCCCCGAGAATTAGCGATACAATTACTGCCCCGATTAAAATGTAAATGATAAAACTGTTGAACTGAGAAATTAAAATTTCCCAGACAGAAATAGACTTTTGTTTCTTTATCTGGTTGTAGCCGTATTTTTGTAAATTTTGGTCAGCTTGTCTTTCAGTTAAACCCTGCAGGGATGAATTTAAAAACGATATAACTTTTTCCTTTGGGGAGGAGGTATAATCCATGGATTTAGACTATCATAAAAGAAAGTTTATTTACAACTCAAAAACAATCCAATGTTATTTTTTAAAGCTATTTAAGGTCAGATTCATTTTGAATTCATAAGATTAGCCACTTGATTGGCAAAATCAACCGGATTTTTAGGTCTTTCCCCATCCTGAATTAGAGCCAGATCTAATAGAAGATGGATATATTTAATAAGTTCAGGATCTGAACGGTTCTGGTTATACTTCTGTTCAATATTTTCAATGAGAGGATGTTTGGCATTTATTTCCATGATTCTTGATGACGGCGGATGATTTTGATTGGTGAACTGAAGAACCCTTTGAAGTTCAGGAGAAAAAGATCCTTTTTGCTGAACAAAACATACCGGACTATCTATAAGGCGATTACTGAGTCTGACTTCTTTGAGGTCATCTTTTAATTGATCCTGGATAAATTCCAACAAACCCTTAATCTCTTTTTCCTGTTGGTTGAAATCTTCTGACTTGCTTATTTCCAGACTTTCGTCGGTGGCGGATCTGAATGAGTAATCCTTATATTTTAAGTTTTCATTCATGATAATTTCATCAATTCCTGGTTGAAGAAATAATACTTCATATTTCTTTGATTTCAGAACTTCCAGGGCAGGGGAATTTTCAGCTAAATTACGGTTTTCCGAAATTATAAAGTAAATTTCTTTTTGATCCTGGGGCATGTTGGAAACATATTCCTCAAGATCAGTGGTCTTGCCGGATTCAGTGCGGGTGGACTGAAAAGTGAGTAAATTTAAAATTTGTTCACGATATTCCTGATCGCTTAATAAACCTTCTTTGATAATCGGTCCGTATTCATCGAAAAATTTACGGTAATTTTCAGGATCATCCCGTTTAATCCTCAACAGTTCATCAAGAATTTTTCTCACCAAATTTTTCCTGATCTGAACAACTTTTAGGTTTTGCTGAAGTAATTCCCGGGAAATGTTAAGAGGAAGATCTGAACTGTCCACAACTCCGGTGACGAACCTTAAGTACCGGGGAAGAATTTCTTTAGCCTGATTGACAATTAGTACTCTTCTAACGTAAAGATCAATTTTACTTCGCTCTAAATCTTCCATCATCAGGGGAAGAGGGCGGTGAGAAGGGATAAACACCAGGACCGAAAATTCATGAGTTCCTTCTGCCCGGTAATGCAATTTAGTCAAAGGATCATTAAAATCATAACTGAGGGATTGATAGAAATCCTTGTATTCCTGTTCAGTTACTTCATCTTTATTAGCAAGCCATATAGCCCGTTGACTGTTAATTTTCTCTGGTTTTTTATCGCAAATCAGCTGAATTGGGTATTCAATGTAGTCGGAATACTTCTTAACCAGTGAACGGATATTAAATTCTTCCAGGTATTCCAATGATTGATCATTTAAATATAACTTAACTTCAGTCCCCCGGGAGATATTTTCTGAAGGGGTAATCTGAAATGAATAATCCTCAATAGAAGAGGACCACTTGTAAGTGTTTTCATCGGAATAGCTTCGGGATATAACTTCAATTTTATCGGAAACCATAAATGCGCTGTAAAACCCAACTCCAAACTGGCCGATTAACTCAGGGGATTCCTCAATATCTTTTTTAGCCAGTACTTCTAGATATTTTTTGGTTCCCGATCTGGCAATAGTGCCCAGATTTTCAATAAGTTCCTGTTTGGTCATTCCGATTCCATTATCCCTGATAATTAAACTTTTTTCCTGTTTGTTGGGAATTATCTCAATCTGGAAATTTTCAGTTGAATCAATAATTTCTGTTTCAGTCAGCGCTAAAAATTTCAATCTATTTATGGCATCGGCAGAATTGGAAATTAATTCCCTTAAGAATATTTCCCTGTGGGAATACAAAGAATGAATTACAATGTCCAATAATTTTTTAGTTTCAGTTTTAAATTGGTAACTATCTGTTTTTTTCCCCATAATTAATCTCCAATTTTTTATGTTTAAACTTTGAATATTACATAATGAAATATAAGTACATTGAGAAGATTGTCAAGAATTGATGGTTTTAGAAGTGGTTTACTTTTATATTCAGATTACAGTGACTGCTCACGGGAAACATTATCATTTAGAACATGATTTATAATATGCCGGTGTCACCATTGACGAATTTTATCTGGGTTGTAATTACACCGGCAGCAAAGGTGTTTACTGTAATTGGAATAAATTCAATGATTATTCCAGAAAACTATTTCTGTCCAGGAGTAATGTTTATTCGTTTTGCCAGTGAGTATACTCACCGGATGTTTTTCAAAGCTCCATTTTAAAGTGATGATTTTTTTTAATATTAAAAATTATAAGTTCAGATGAGTTACATAGGAAATTTTTCCAATGGTATCGGAAAGGAATTGAGCCAGGGGAGAAGAGTAAATAATAACTGAGGAACCCGGAATTAACACACTGGCATAGCTTAATACTACTAACAGGGCAAATGCAGTGAAAATAGTTAAAATTACCGCCCCCCAAATTCGGTCTAAACAGGACACTCCTATTTTGCTTACTTGTTTTTGAATAATCCGGCCGATAATGCCGAAGGAAAAACTGATTGCAATCCATATTAAAATAACCGCTCCTGCCAGCAGCCAGCCCCCCACCGGTAGAAATGGTTTAAGATAGGAAGCGGCAATTGCTCCTAAAAACATACCCAGGGAGTAAAAAATCAATCTTACTATTCCCAATGTCGCTCCAATAATAATTGAAACGGATAGAATTCCCAAGATTATAAAATCAAGGTAATTCATAACTCTAATTTTCAGCCGGGGCTTTCCGGGTTCTTACCCACAGGGTAATCAAGCCGGCAATTAACAGAACAACACTTAAAGTTTGAGATAAAGTTAAAAATTTCAGGATAACTGCTTTACCTTCATAATGTCTTAGAAAATCTATAGCTAATCGGTGTATTGAGTAAAATATCAACAACCAGCTAAAAGTTTGCCCATGCTGGTTCTTTCTCCGGTCCACCAGCAGTAAAAATAAAGTTAAGAATAGTGCGGAAACAGACGAATATATTTGGGTGGGTATTACCGCTGTCCCCACAGGTGCTTCCGGAGGCAGTTGGCAGGAGGAGTGGTCAGTGAACACAATTCCTAATTTTTCACTTGGTATACCGTAACAGCAGCCGTTTAAAAAACAGCCGATTCTTCCGATAAATATGCCCAGGGTTATTGATGGAGCTACCAAATCCGCTATGGTCCAAAATGATAATTTATGTTTGTTTAAATAGTACCATCCTGCAATAAATCCAAGAAGCAAGCCACCGTAAATTACCAATCCTCCTTCCCAAATGTAAAAGATACTGGCGGGATTATTTTTATACAGATCAAAATGCTCGATTACATACCAAAACCTTGCCCCTAAAATACCCGCTATTAAAATCCAAAAGGCTAAGTCGAATATTACATTCTTGTCAACCTGGTAACGTTTGCATCTCTTTACCGCTAATAAAATAGCACCTAAAAATGCCAGAAATTGCATGAATCCATAGCTGTAAATGTGAATGGGACCTAAGTGCAGAATTTCCCGGAACATCAGTCAACTCCCAGTTTCAGGCACTTTGAAGGGCAGGAATTAACTGCTTCTTCGTAAAGTTTAATGTCTTTAGGAGCATCCGGCTGCAACCGGGGAAGGTTATTTTCCATTTTAAGAGCCTGGGGAGGAGCTTTTTTAACACAAAGAGAACAGGCGATACACCCGACCTTACATACTGCTTTAACCTCCTTTAGCTTCTC
This sequence comes from Desulfuromonas sp. SDB, assembly GCA_001412365.1. Lineage (GTDB taxonomy): Bacteria > SDB-A > SDB-A > SDB-A > SDB-A > SDB-A. The sequence goes on from LKUE01000051.1 coordinate 6,730, forward strand.
CGGATTTGAACAAGCCAGGATTAGGGGAGTGTCCACCGGATAGAGTTTCAATATGTTTTTGGGACAGGCTTGTACACAGTTTCCGCAGCCAGTGCACTTTTGCCCATCTATCTGGGGAAGTCCCTGCTTGCCGATATGGATGGCATCAAAAGGACATGCTTCCACGCAGTCCCCAAAACCTATACATCCGTAAACACAAGCTTTACTTCCTCCTAAAATCAGGTGGGCGGAACGGCAGGTGTTAACCCCGTCGTAATCGGCAATATCCGGTGATAACTGACGGGTTCCCCCGCACATTAATACTGCAATCTGTTTTACACTGGTCTCCGCTTTAACACCTAAAATTTTACTTACCTTTTCTGCAACATCTTGCCCCCCAGGAATGCAGCCGTGGCAGGGATATTTACCTTCCACCACTCCCTTGGCAAATCCTTCACAGCCTGGTGCTCCACATGCTCCGCAGTTGGCATTGGGAAGAACTTCCAGGATTTTGTCTACCCGGGGGTCAGTTTCCACTTTAAATTTTTTTGCGGCAATGCTTAAGATGATCCCGAAGCAGAGACCCACCGCTCCTACAACTGATGTTGATAGAATTATTTCCAAAGGCATATATCCTCCTAGAACTATTCTTGTTCTGTGATTATTTCCAATAGATGATTGACTGCTTGATCCAGGCTGGCTTTTAAATTGGCTCCGGAGGCTAACCGGTGCCCTCCTCCCCCCAGTGATTTAGCAATGCTGCCCACATCTCTTTTCCCTGCTGAACGGAAACTCAACCGGACTGAATCACCCCGGTCTCGAAACAAAATAACTGTATCAATATCAGCTATTTGTAGAAGTGAATTTGCCAATCCCTCAGTATCTTCCTCGCTGGTCTGGAAATGCTCATATATCCACTGGGGTATGGTTGCTAAAAGTATGTCATTGTTTTTCTTGGATTGGGATATAATCCATGAGTTCATCTGGACGACGTTAAAAGGATCATTGGCAAATAACTGGTGCCATAGATAGGAAGACCGGGCATGGTTGGCAATTAAAAAGCTGCTCCAAAATAAAGTTTTAAAGCTGACATTGGGAAGACTGAAACCATAAGTATCGGATAACATAGCCACATAAAGAGCATTGGAGATTTCCGCATTTAGAGGTTGATCGTAGATAAGTTCAATAATTATCTCCGCAGTGGAACCTGCGGAGGGATCAACAACATTCAACGTCCCGAATTTAGGATTTTCAGGATGATGGTCAATATTTATTATCACCGGATAACCGGGGACAAAGTTCTCAAAATTTTTTCCCAAACGGGAGAGTTCGGCAGAATCCAAAGTGAAACATAAATCGAATGGAGTAAGGGGAACATTATCTGAAAACACTTCAGTATTCATAAATTCGAATTTTGAGGGTATATCCCCCTGGCAAAAAACTCTAACCTGCTTCCCTCTTT
>LKUE01000052.1 GCA_001412365.1 Desulfuromonas sp. SDB
GATATCGTATTTTTCACAGAGCTCTGATAATGGAACATTGTTTTTCAATTTCTCCCGTAAAATCTCCACCTTCTTCTCTGGAGAAAATCTTCTTCTATTTTCCATATTTACCTCCTCGCTTCCCAACTTATTTCATACCCCCAGTTTTGTCAATTTCCATCTGAAGCGGTACACATCATCAACACCTCCATGACCGATATTATATACTATAAAACAACCTGCTTCTATTACATTTCTTATATCATCGGCACTTTTATACCAAATACTATCATCAATAAAATCAGTTGTAATTGAATCAGTAATATAATTATAAGATGCAAAATAACTAATCATGCCAGGTAAATTTATAGAATGATTTTTAGGCATCCATCTATCTCCAACTTCTAACTGATCATGAGTTATAGGAGTATTGATATGATCTAGATACAATCTAGTTAAATTTTTACTCAACTCAAATTTATAAAAACCTTTTATTATTTCGGATAATGTGTGAAAATCGAAATTCTTATCATATTGGAAACATCCTGAAACTAAAACATTTTGATAAAAACTACTATTAATAGTCGGATCTAATTCTAATTGTAGTAATTTCCCAATAATATTATCCAAATCATCTTCATTTCTTGCTGGTATTCTACCAACAGCAATGTCTGGTAAATGATCTCCATCTACATCTGCATAATAATTATCTGTTGGAAAAGTAAAAAACCCATGATTCATGAATATTTCAATTTCTCTTGATGGAATACCTTCTGTAAAATTATTATCTTTACAGTCTGCTAATAACAAAATCGCTTCAGGAGGAATTGACCAAGTATAATAAGCATAATCTATCCAATATTCAATTTCCTCAAATGTCGAACCAATTTCCGATAATGTAAATATTTCTGTTATTATCCCTTCTTCTTGTCTTAAATCCTTGATTACCTCCGCAGCATCAATGAAATCTTCTTCATCAGGTACAATAATCACAAACTCAGCACCAAAGGGATATCCTGCATCCAACATGGATTG
>LKUE01000053.1 GCA_001412365.1 Desulfuromonas sp. SDB
ACATTTTTTATTCCCCAATCTGAATCCAAAACTCCAATTTCACGCATTCCTGGATTGTCAATTAAAATACCCCCACTTTTTATAATATACAACTCTCTATGAGTGGTAATATGTTTTCCTCTATGCGCATAGGAGCTAATCTCCCCCGTTTTAATTAAATCTTCACCCAGTAGAACATTTATAATTGATGACTTCCCTACCCCGGAAGAACCCAGAAAACAGTAGGTCAATCCTTTTTTTATGAGGTTTCTCAAATCATTTATTCCATGTTCATTGATAATGTTAGTAGCATAAATCTCATTATCCTCAAATCTCTGCTTTAATTCGTTTATTTTTGTATTTAATTCCTCCTCTGACAGCAGATCAGTTTTATTTAAAATAATTACCGGTTTAATATTTTCTGATTCCGCCAGGACAATGTATCTTTCAAATTTATTTAAGTTGTAATCCCTGTCCGGTGATTGAACAATCAAAGCAACATCAATATTTGCAGCGATAATCTGCTTATCTGAACTACCCACCGCTTTTCTGGCTAATACTGTTTTCCGGGGAAGTATTTCATGAATTAGAGCTTGTTGTTTATCCAGAACTGCTATCAGAACCCAATCTCCTACTGTAGGATAATCTTCCGTGGATGAAGCGCTAAACATCATTTTTCCGGTAATTTTTGCAGACAATTCGGATGTCTCATTTCTCAGAATATACAGTTCTTTATACTGAGCAATGACCCGGGCAGGAATTAGGTTGTGGTCTTTTTGATTAATATCAAAAAATTCATGGTAACCAATATCCTTTAAATCGATTTTTCTAATTTCTTTTTTCATTATTGTTCATTATAACTGAAAACAATTATCAGTCCAGTTTATCTGTTAATGCAACGAATCTGGTTAGGTAATATTATTTTTAATCAATTTTGAAAATCTGATTTTCGGAGTGACATCGAAATCAGAGGGGACAATGTCATTGTCTGGGTCACCTTTTAGTACGGGAAGGATTTGAAACTCTGTGTATACTGGTATCCATGAGTCATCTTGGTTATTTTCAAATAATAAGTTTGGCTGATCTTGAGTAGATATTACCTTGCCGATAATAATTAAATCTGACTTTTTCAGCATATCTTCATAGCTTAGAATTTCAACTGGACGAGGGGACAAAGATAATGGCGATATCAGAAGAAACGAGACTAAAAATTATAATTTACAGTTTTTCACATAACCTTCTCCATAATTTTAGCCTATCATTTAAATTGGTGTTAAAGTGAGACGAGACTTTCACGACTATGTTGTCAAACACCTTGTTTTATCTAAAAACTCCTTGGTTTTCTCAAAAATGTAGTTATCAAGTGGATAATTACACGCTGCTGCGACTTCACAAGCCATCATTTCAAATAAATAAACACATTCTTCCAGAGCAATCTGACTGGACTCTTTTGAATAGCCAGAGTATATTTTGGGGATACGTTCAAGGATGTTATCCTCTGCCCACGTTTCCATATATTTCCCCATATGCCAAACATCCAGTGACCAGTTATGCAAAGATCGGGCATGCCATTCTATCATTTGTAGTATCCGAGACCGCAAATCATTTTCCCGTGCTTTTGCCAGCCACAGATCATTTTGATAGAGGACTCGACCAATATAGTATGCCACAAAGAGAAATGATTTGATTACCTGTTCAAATTCTTCTTGACTCGGTTTTCGGGGGAATAATAAATGGTTTTTTTGATCTTCAGCAAGTCGTATTAAGAGATCACTGATATCTTCTTTATCTATCCAAGTCTCAAAGCCACGTAAAAAAACCTCCGGTAATTCCGGCTCATTATATATGCCCTTGATGACCAGTGTTGGAATAAAAACAAAATCTATGCCCTGAAAGTTTTCATAAACAACCATCAGTTCAGGATCATTTCCTGCGGTTCTTCCCGTTTCCGCAAACAAAACCGTGCCAAATCGCTCAATCCACCGTTGATTTGAAAGATAAACCTCATAATTATCAGTTACTATAAATAAATCTAAATCTGAGTACTCTGATCCCGGATGTTCAGATCGAGCTCTTGACCCAATAAAGAACACCACTCGTATATCATCATTTTCTTGTGCCCACAGGATTATTTTTTCTTTCATGCCTTCGATTATACGGTTTGATTTTATCATATTCATTTCCTTCGTCTCAAATCAGTTAAAGCCTAACAAACTGTAGAATATCCTCTTCCAGTACTTTCGGAATTGACATTGTTTCATTTTTTACTTTCTAATCCTCTAAATTTACAAACAATTTAAGTATTTTTGAATGTGCTCAAATTCCACCGATTTCATAGACTGCAGTTTATTATTCAGCCAATATTTATGTTTATTGCCCACGGTAATAGTTATCCGCTTTTGAGGATTTTCGTTAACCGTTTTTTCGATGACTTTCCAGAATCGGTTATTCCATTGTTCCCATAATTTTCCTAATCCCGGAAACATCTTTGAATAAAACTTATCCCAGATGATCTCAATCCAAGTATCATAAGCCTGACATTGAAAATCAAAGAGGCTGCGGCTGTATACTTCTCCCATTGAACTCCTTAATTCTTTCCAGAATTCCCACTTCTCAGATAAATCCGGAGCTGATTCAATCCTGATTATTTCCTCTTTTACCTTATTTTCCTGCTCTATCCAGAATAAAGGGTCAGGCTGCAGAGGAACAATAGTAATTCCTTGTTTCCGGGCAAAGGGGATAATTGCCCGGGGATACTCCGGTTTTGCATCACCGGCAGCAGTGTTTTCAAGTTGTTCCGGGCTGAACTCAACACAGATAATATCCGGATTTGTTTTTTTCACCAGATCAACCAGAATTTCCAGACTGTACATCGGACTGTACAAGTGCCACTGATAGGCAGTTCCAATTACAACTACATTAGCCAAGTATATTCTCCTTGAAGGTTAAACAAAAAAATCACCAGTGGACAATTTAAGATTCATCATAATTAATATTTTAAAGACAACACTCGATTCAACAGAAAATATATTTTTAACTTGTCAAATAATTGTTTATTCTCCTTAAAATTGTAGCTTTCGATCGTACCAATTTGGGATATAGGTGGTAAATCCATTATAGGAATTATATACCAAATCACAATTATCTATCATTTTTTTTATTTCCCTGTTTCCAAAGGGAATTGCCCAAGGAATTGAAGCAAGCATGTTAGCGGCATTATATAAAGACATTAACTTGAAAAAATTATCAGGCACACCGCCATTGAAATATGCGTTGACCTGACCGACCGCAAAAGCTGAACTCAAGCTCCAGGTGAATACAAACCTATCGTATTCTTCCCAAGGATCACCAATGCCTGACCGATTAAAATCAATTACCCCTAATTGCTGGTTTTGATCAATGACAAAACTGCCTATATGATAATCACCATGCTGCAAAGTCGTATCCCGGTCATTGAGTAAATAAATATTTGATGTCAGAAAATCAATTATTTTTTGACCATAACTCAATTTTTTCGGACAGTTCATATATTTATCAATTATTCTGTGTATTTTTTTTGTATATCTTTCTGTCCAGATTTCATTTTCCATGGGCTGCTTTTTTAGATGTATGGCTTGGAGAATCTTACCGGCTTGTAATCCAAGATTATATTGTTCTCTTTTACTCAAGACAGGCAGCTCTTTTGTAGCATCATTGCCCGAAACCCAGGTTATAACCATGTAAACAAATTTCTTTTCACCACATAGACCAAATTTAACTGCCCGGGGAATAGGAATCTTCAGACCGGTAAGACTATTGATCAACTTATATTCTGCTTTCCGTCTCTCTAATTCAGAAAATGGAGATATCCTCAGTAAAAATACATTTCCAGAATTATCAACCACCTGGTACTTTTTATCATTTGACCACCCCTTTTTTATTTGCCGAATATTTATCCAGTCATGATTTTTTGAGATCTCTTCAACTACAGGATAGAGATCGTATTTAAATTTTTTCACTTAGATCAAACCATCCTTCAAACTAAAATGATATTATTAAATTTTCTAATGATCTCTATAACTAAAATATTTTTGGTATTTTCTTTATTAACGGAATTGTAAACCCTATATTTTATTGTATTATATTTAATAATCCTTCCAATAGAAAAAAATAGTAAGTTATGTTTTACCGAGGTTTTCCAAGTCATGATGCTTAAGATTGATTGACCACTCCAAAGTAGTAGGCAATGAACTCGAAATCATCATCCGGATTGTTAAAATATTCCCGATGATCTGACCGAAATTCATCGGCATTTGAATTGGTTTCACCCTGCCACAACCTTTCCGGAATCGAGTCCCAGCGGCATAACTCCATAGCTACAATACCGATTGTAGCCTTTTTCTTCAGTTTGCTATCATACACATCATAATATTTTCCCACCACTAATGGATCATTGTATTCATCTTCTTTCTGATCAACCTCTTCCAAAGTAGTTACGCTTGCTGTTTTTCTACCTTCGATTATCTGTTGAACCAAAGCATCGGATACAAACTGAATCTTATTATTATTCATTAGTAAAATCTCCCTGTGGTTTTTCTGTTGATACACTAATCCAAAACAACAACATTGATCATTCTAATAAAGCTTAATAAAAGTTAATTATAATTACTCAGTTTCTCTCTAGATAATGTTCAACTAACCTGAGGTATCGTGCCATCCGATTGAAGACATAGTCTTTATGCTCCGGATGATTTTGCACCGCATTTACCGCATAAAGACTCCAATACACTGAATAAGCAGCCAGGAAAAGATCTAAAGCATTTATTTGATCTTCAGTCAGAGAACGAATTTGATTATAACCATCAATCAGAGCTTCCCGGAAAACCGACTTGATCTGATCTTCTTCGCTTTCCTCCAGAACAATAGACAAATCGAAAACATAATAACCAAAACCGGAATCATCAAAATCAATAATCCGGGGGTTTCCTTTCCAGAACAGTACATTGGCTTCCATTCCAATATCCCCATGGATCAATCCGTACACTTCTGTACTTTTACCCCAGTTATTCATAACTCTTTTTACCTTTTTTGTGATAGTCCGGAAAGGTTTTATATATTCCGGAGATAGCAGTTCCCAGGCTTTTTTCGTGGATTTGCCAAATAAACCTTCCCAGTCATAAATACGCTTTGATTGATTCTCAGGTGGACCATAAATTTCAGTATGATTATGCAACTGAGCAATCAATTTTCCCAGCTGTTCATAATGATATGGTTTAATATTGTACTTCTTAAGTTCTCTTCCTCTAATCCAGCTAAGTAAGGAGCAAGTCCGCTGCCCGGGTATACCCGGAATCGAAACTGAAGTGGTTAACTGACCATCTAAAGTAAAAACCGGTTTGGGTACAGGCAGATTATCATCCTTGACCATTGAGTTTAGCCATTCTAATTCTAATTTTATTGCTTCCGGAGTCTGATAACCGGATTGATGAATTCTCAGTAAATATTTTCCTGTTTCATAAATATCAGTATCAGGGGTGGGGATGGGATTGTTATCAATAACCTGAAAAAGAGTGTTTCCTGCTTCTCTCAAAAACTTAAAACGAGTATCAGATAATTTATAGTTTTCCAATGCTAGCTTCGCTACTTGTCTCATTCTTCTTATCCGGCCAAGATAGGTGAGTTGTTCGAAATGTTTCATGCTGTCTTCAATTTTGATGGTTTTTTATTTTTCCAAATAGC
>LKUE01000054.1 GCA_001412365.1 Desulfuromonas sp. SDB
AAAATGAAGAAGTTATTGTTTTTTTGCTTGATTTTCAGCATGACTATTTTATACGCCCAGACTCCGGATGTGGTGATAAATGAATTCGGAGTTAAAGCAAATCCGGAGTGGATAGAGCTTTACAACACCACCGGAGCATCAGTAGATCTTAGCGGGTGGTATATTGTTTCTCCTCCTGATGATACCATCAATTTATCCGGAAATATAGCTGCAGGGGGATATGCTTCATTTGAACCATCTACTAATATATTAAGTAACGGAGGAGATTCTATCTGGCTGTTTGATAATTCCAATACTTTAATTGATTATGTAAGTTATGGCACCGATGGATCTGCCCCTCCCGGTATTTACAATAGTAACAATCCCGCCTGGAGTACCGCCAGGATTACCGATGGATTGTACACCATGGCTAACTGCGGGATGGATTTCAATGTGGACGGAACCCCTACTAGAGATGCGGCTAATGATGCCCATCCTGCTCCTTTAAATGCGCTGATTGCAATTAATGAAATTGATCCTTATCCTGATTCAACTTTTTATGATGATTCCCTTGAACTTTACAATCCGGGATCTTCACCAGTGGATATCACCGGATGGCAGGTATCCGACGGAGATGACTGGGGAGTGATTGGTTCCCATCAGATCCCCGCGCAGGGATTTATAGTAATAGATGAAAGTGAAATTGGATTGGATTTTTCAAGTGCTGATGTCTGCTACCTGTTTACCCCGGATACCCAGAGAGTTGATCAGATGGGATGGTATGATGATTACAATGACTTCACTTATCAGAGAATTCCCGACGGTTCAGGTCCTCATGACGGATATGACTGGGTATCCTCGGGAGGAGGTACGGTTCTTTTTGACACTTTTGCTACCTGGGGCTACTCCAACGGAGGAACCTTCGTAGTTGAAGATCCGGGATTTCAGGTAAATGTCACAGACTGTCAACTGCAATGTTTACCTGTAAATCAGGGAAGAAATGTCCGAATTTCCTTCAGCTCTCCCCAAGCAGTCCAGCTGAAAGTGTACTCGGTAACCGGTAGGCTGATAAATGATCTTTACCGGGGCGATGCCAGCAGGGGTGTATCTGTTCTATGGAACGGCACTGACCTCAATGGAGATAATATCTCCCGGGGTTCCTATTTGGTGGTGTTGGAAACCGGAGATCAGTTGATTGCCCAGAAAGTTAATATTTTTGTAAAATAGTCTTAAAATTAAATAAGAAAAATTATGAGGAGAACAGCTATAGTTGTTCTCCTTTTATTTTCAATGAAAGAGTTTTACCTTAAAATATACGGATGCAAGGTAAATCAGTACTACGCTGAAGTGGTCAGATCATCATTATTGCAGTCAGGTTTTGTTGAAAGAAAAAATCCCTGTTCTCGTAATATTTTATTTGCCTGTTCGGTAACTGAAACTGCGGAAAAACAGAGTGAGTTGTGGGTGAGGAAACTAAAGGACAGGGGAGAGGTAATGGTGGGAGGATGTTTAGGTGACCGGGCAGATGAGGGGAAAGCAATTTTAGACGAACTGGGCATAAATCCCCAACCTTATCCCACTGAAAGAATTAGAGCAAGACCTACCGTAATGGTGCAGACCGGCTGCCAGCGATTTTGCTCCTACTGCAAGGTCAATTTGATGAGAGGTTGTCCCCGGGACCGATCTTTCAAGGAAATACTGGATGAAGTTCTTTTTTTAGAAAATCAGGGGTTTGAGGAAGTAGTGCTTACCGGTATTAGCCTGGGATGCTATAAACCGGGAGTATTCCCCCTGTTGAAAATTTTGGTGGATAATACCAACTCGGTTAGATTCAGGCTGGGTTCACTCAGCCCCCGGGATGTAATTTGTAATGAGCAGGAGCTGAATATATTTAAGCATCCCCGGATGTGCAAGCATCTGCACCTTTCCCTGCAGAGCGGCAGCGAACAGGTTCTAGCCCAGATGAATAGAAAGTACTCTCCCGGTGAGGTTGAACATTCGTTGAAATATCTGCGGTCAGTGCAGGAGATATGTCTGGGCTTGGATGTAATTTGCGGCTTTCCCACAGAAACCTGTAAAAATTTCCAGGAGACCGTAAGTTTTCTGGAAAAAATCAGCCCTTCCTACCTTCATGTTTTTCCTTACTCTCCCCGGAAAGGTACCCTAGCTGCCCTGTTGGAAGATAAAGTGGGCAACCAGTTGAGGTTGAACCGGGCAAGGCAAATTCGGTTGATGGCGGCGAAATTCAGACATGATTATAGCCGTTGGAATTTAGGAAAAACCTTAAACGTAGTTGTGGAAACTTCCGGTAAATCGGGATTAACCGGAACCAGTGAAAATTATATGAAAGTCAAAATTGTAAATTATCCCGGTGAAGTTAAAATAAGACAGACGGTAAAAGTAGAAATTAATGGAATGGACAATAAAAATTTGATCGGAATTGCACCTGCAATATAAATTGTTTGAATTTAAATAATTATTGACAAATAAGAATAATTACTATATAGTAATACTTATGAATAATAAAATAAATTTAAACAGAAAAAAGTTGTTTGAAAAACAGTGCAAACAGAACCATTTGAGAATTACTCCTCAGCGCTCAGTAATATTTCAGAGTCTAACTGATTCACCCGATCATCCCACCGCTGATATGATTTACCAGCAAGTTAAAAAACAATTTCCAAACATTTCCTTTGATACGGTTAACCGGACTTTAATTACTTTTGCTGAAATAGGGCTGGTAAATCTGGTGGAAGGATATGGTGAAAGCAGAAGGTTTGAACCAAACCTGAATCAGCATCACCATTTCCGGTGTATCAAATGCCATAAAATAATTGATTTTCAAGATGATGACTTAAATTCCATAAAAATACCTGAGAACATAAAAAGTAAATTTAAAATATTGAACCAGAGAGTAGTTCTGGAAGGATTATGCGATCAGTGCTGTCTGAAAAATTAAAAAATTTTAACTTATTATTAGGAATTATTACTATATAATAATAAATATGATTAATTTTGATTTATATATCAAACTTTTTTTTGAATTTTGTCAAATAAAAACCATAACAAGGAGGTAAACATGGCAAAAGTGGCAATTGAAATGGTAAAAAAAGCGGGAGTGGACTTAGATAAACTGTTGGATCTGCTGGTAAAAAATGCATCGGCAGAGTTGACTACTTATTACTATTACACCATTCTCCGGGCAAATCTGATTGGTCTGCAGGGAGAGGGAATTAAGGAAATTGCAGAAACTGCCCGCATTGAAGACCGGAATCACTTTGAGGCATTGATGCCCAGGATATATGAACTGGGTGGAAAGCTTCCTAACTGCATGAAGGAGTTTCATGATCTTTCCGCCTGTCCCCCTGCCAATCTTCCTTCCGACCTCCATGATGTGAAAGGAATTTTAAAAGTTCTGGTAGCTGCGGAAAGATGTGCGGTAAGAGGTTATACGGAGATCTGTAATATGACTGCGGGTAAAGATCACCGCACTTATGACCTTGCCCTGGCTATACTCAATGAAGAAATTGAACATGAATCTTGGTTTTCAGAATTTTTAGGTGAAGGTCCCTCCGGACATTTTCTGCGGAGGGGAGATACTTCCCCCTTTGTATCCAAATTCCTGAAATAATATTATTTGGGGGTATTATTTCAATAATGCCCCTTTGAATTTTAGATTAATTGATTATATTTCTATATATAGGTTAACTTTTGAGGAGATAGTTTTACAATGAAAAATTAAACCTGGAGGTAAATCTTATGGGTACCAAAGGAAAAGAAATTGTAGGAGTTGATGTAAATCAATTGTTGGAAATGTTGAACAAAGCCTATGCTGATGAATGGTTAGCCTATTACCAGTACTGGGTAGGTGCAAAAGTGGCTGTAGGTCAAATGAGAGGGGTAGTAGCAGGGGAACTGGAAGAACATGCCGGAGAGGAACTGGAACATGCCCAGATGCTAGCCGAAAGAATTCTCACTCTGGGGGGAACTCCTCTGTTGAACCTGCAAGTCCTGCTCCAGCAGACCAACTGCGGTTACGAGGAACCCTCCGATCCGTCCACCCGGAAGCTGGTGGAACAGAATATTAAAGGCGAACAATGCGCCATTATAACTTATAAAAAGATACTGGATTTCGTTAAGGACAAAGATCCCATTACCTACCACCTGGTCTTGGAAATCATGGAAGATGAGGTGGAGCACGAGGAGGATCTGGAAGCAATCCTCGATGATATGAACGCTTAATCATTTTTTGTAAATATTGTTTTATCCTATACCCGCTGGAGAAATCCGGCGGGTTTTTCAT
>LKUE01000055.1 GCA_001412365.1 Desulfuromonas sp. SDB
TACGTTGGGCAAATTGGCTAAAAAATTTGAAATTATTGCCATGCAGTCCTTAGGAATAAGTTCTTACCGCATCATGATGCCGGTGATTATCCCCGCATTTGTATTATTTATTATGTTATTCTATCTAAATGAATTTTTAGTACCTCAATATGCCCGGAAATTTTGGTATATTAAGGAAGTAGAGGTTAATCATTCAATACCCCCATGGTATGAACAGACAAAAGACTACACCTTTAAAGGATCCCGGGATGATTTTTATTATGCCCGGATATTTGACCCGGGCAATAAATACATGGAAGCTCCGGCAGTAGCATTTCTAGATGGAAGCTGGAAAATTGTCACTAAAATTGACGCTCAAAAAGCCGAATGGCAGGATTCAGTTTGGAAATTCACCAATTGTTATGTCCGTAAATTTAATCCGAATTTATCCTTTGGAGATTCCGGTTATCAGCAGTGTACTTTTGTTCCGGAAACTTTAATTTTTGGATTAGCCAGCATAAGCCAGATGACGGTACGGGAGGTCAAGCAGGATGAAATGTCTATTCGTGAACTATGGGATTATTTAGCCAGAGTGACAAAATCTGGTGCTCGTCCCGAGATTGTCAGAAGAATACTGGTAGATATTAACAAACGTGCTGCTTATCCTGTATCTGCTTTGGTTATTGTGCTGATTGGGGCTCCCCTGGCTTTGGACCGGAGGAGATCTAGCATTGGAGTTGGTTTCGGGCTTAGTTTACTCATTGCCTTTGTGTACTGGGGTATTCTCCAGATAGGTTTATCCATGGGTTATGCGGGAACTATTCCTCCTCTGGTGGCAGGATGGGGGGCTAATTTAGTTTTTATCGCCCTGGGTCTTGTTTTATTTGTAAAAGTAAGGCGCTGAGATGAAGAGAGGTTAAATGCTGTTCAAGGTTATTGTATTGGGATTAGTGGAGGGATTGACTGAATTTATACCGGTTTCCTCCACCGGTCATTTGATTTTAGTTGGAAATGTTTTGAAGTTTACCGATCAGTTTGCGGATAGTTTCAGTGTGATTATTCAGTTGGGGGCTATTTTAGCGGTGGTAATTCTTTACCGGAGAATATTTTTAGGATTGTTCAATTTTAAACAGCCGGGCTTTTACGGCAAACGGGAAATTCTGTTGTTGTTTTTAACCTCAGTTCCTGCCTTGATGTTCGGAGCATTATTGCATGGATGGATTAAGAATTATCTGTTCTCAGTGTTAACTGTTTCCATTGCCTTGATTTTAGGAGGAGTGGGAATGATATTGGCTGAGAAGTTCAGCAGGAAAGACAAAGACACCTTGGATCAGATCACCTATAAGCATGCTTTGTTAATTGGTTTGTTCCAGTCAATATCTCTATTCCCGGGAATGTCCAGAGCAGCCAGCACCATATCAGGGGGATTGGTGTTAGGTTATGATAGGAAGATTGCTGCCCAATATTCCTTTATTGCCGCTGTACCCATAATGTTCGCTGCCTGCGGTTATGATGCTTTGCAAAATTGGGAAGTTTTGACTGCTAAGGGTAACCTGTTATTACTGGGAGTAGGTTTTGCGGTTTCTTTTGTAGTAGCCTTAGCTGCGGTGAAAGTATTTATTGAAATTCTTAAAAGATGGTCATTGACCAGTTTTGCGATTTACCGAATCATCTTGGGTTTTTTGATGATCTTCTTGTTGCTGGGAGGATATGTAAGTATCAATTAAACTTAGTATCTCCTCTCTCTTTTCCTGGTCAAATCTTAAATATATACCTCTAAATGTTTCCAAACGGGATGGACGGGTAAATGGACTGATCAACACCCCTCGTTTATCGGTGTAATAACTTCTTAAATTACTCCATTTTTTTTCAATATTGATAATGAATATTTTTTTCCAAACTTTTTTGGAATCAATTCCAAATTTTGTGGGA
>LKUE01000056.1 GCA_001412365.1 Desulfuromonas sp. SDB
AAATTAATAAATTCTGGTATTTTTTATTTATCATTTTATTCTTGGTATCTTCAACCTCCGGATTTATATCCGGAGGATTGCTGAGATTCAGGTTTTTAGAAGATAGCATGAAAGATCAACTTCCTGCAGTAAGATCATTGGAAGATCCTGCTTCAGGAGTAACCAGAATATATGATAGAAATAATAATTTAATTGCTGAATTTTCAACTCAGTGGAGAGATCCCATACCCTTAGATTCAATTCCGGATAATCTGATTAATGCAATTATTGCAGTTGAAGACAGAAGATTTTATGAACATCAGGGGATTTCATGGTTTGATATTGTCCGGGCATTTGTAAAAGATTTAACCAGTTCAGGACAGATATCCGGAGCGAGTACAATTACTCAGCAGCTAGCAAGAAACAGATTTTTAACTTTTGATAAAACTATGCAGAGAAAATTAAAAGAGTTCTTTTTGGCTCGAGAGATTGAACGAAATTTCAGCAAAGATGAAATACTGGAAATGTATTTAAATGAGATTTATTTTGGTTCGGGAGCTTATGGAGTGAAAGCTGCCGCTAGAAGATATTTTGGAAAAAGTGTAAGTGAATTAAATCTTTCTGAATGTGCATTGATTGCAGGGATACCCAGACAACACAATTACTACAATCCAATAAGAAATTATCAGGCATCCGTTGAACGAAGAAATTTAATTTTAAAAATGATGCTGGATCTGGGATATATTAATGAAACTGAATATGTACAGGCAAAAAATGATTCAATAGTAGTGCAGCCCCATTATTTGCTTTCAGGTATTGCTCCTTATTTCGTTGAGGAAGTGCGAAGATGGTTAATTTCCCATTACGGAATAAATAGAATTTATCAAAGTAATGGCGGTTTAGATGTCTACACCACTGTTGATATTGATGTTCAATTAGCAGCGGAAAGTTTACTGGAAGATGGAATTCAGCAAGTTGAATCAAATTATAATTTAAAACCGTTAAAAGATGATGAAGATGCAATATCGGAAGATGGAAGAACAAGATATCTGCAAGGAGCATTAATAGCAACTATACCTCAATCTGGTGAAATAATTGCTATGGTGGGAGGAAGGGATTTCAATGAGAGTGAGTTCAATCGTGTAACTCAATCAGCCCGGCAAGTTGGATCTTCGTTTAAGCCATTTGTATATGTTGCCGCAATTGATAATGGTTTTACTTTAGGGGATGTTATGCTGGATGCTCCGGTAGTTATTGATCTAGGAAATGGAGAAAAGTATAAACCGATAAATTATGATCATAAATTTGAAGGATTTATGACATTACGTTTTGCCCTGGCAAAATCCAGAAATACCATTGCGGTAAAATTAGCCCGTCATATAGGAATATCCACAGTAATATCTTATGCCAGATTGTTTGGAATAAAAAGTCAGCTGGATCCAGTTTACTCACTGGCGCTTGGTTCTGCTGGAATTACTCCTATGGAAATGGTTGGAGCTTATCAAGTTTTTGCAAATGGCGGAATTAGGATTGATCCTTACATGATAGAAAGAATTGAAGAAAGACGCGGAAACAGCAGTTACACCATTTATGAACACACATCTCATCCAACTCGGGTTATTTCAAAAACGACTGCTTATCTAATGCAGAGTATTATGTCTTCAGTGGTCTCAGGAGGAACTGCTAGTTATGCCGCCAGATTGGCAAATTTAACCAGACCGGCAGCGGCAAAAACAGGGACTACTGACAATTACACCGATGCTTGGCTGGTAGGTTATACTCCTGATTTATGTTGTGCAGTATGGGTTGGATTTGATTCATTGCGAACGATTTACAGATCCGCAACCGGAGGAACGGTAGCTGGTCCGATTTGGGCTAAATTTGTAGTTAAAGCCAGTTCAATTTTGGAAATACCCCCCAATTCTTTTCCAATTCCAGAAGGAATAACCTCGGTTAGAATATGTAAGGAATCCGGAGAAATAGCTACCCCAAATTGTGAAGAACAATACTTGGAAATTTTCATTCAAGGTACTCAGCCTTATGAATTTTGTCATATACATGGTGAATTTTTCGACAGTGAAGAACAACAAGAATTTATAGATGATACTGTTTTTACTAATATTGAATTTTAGGAGGAGTATTGAAATTTTTTAATTTGATAATATTAATATTATTGCTTTCAATGATGATATTTTCAATTTATTTCTATACAGTAAAATACAAACCCCTTCAAAACAAGATAAATCAGATTGAGCAAGAAAAAAATGCACTATTAGTTAGAATGGCTTCCATTGACAGGGAATATATTGAACAAAATGATAGCTTGACAATTCCCAGTACTGAGCAGGGACAGGATTTTATTGATTCATTACAGTATCAAATTGAGAAAATATATATTGAATCTGATACAGTAAATTTCATAGGGGCTAGCGTTGAAATACCTATGGATAATATATTTGATCCGGATTCAATTACAGTGTGGTCGGTAGGGGGGAAAGATCTTTTAGTGAGAATTGCAAATATCCTGAAAAGAAGTGGAAAAGTTCAAGCAAAATTTGAGATTTACAACGATTGTTATATTCCGGATGAAGCACAAATTTATGCAATTAAAACACCTTGGCAGGTTGCAGCAAAGAGGGGAGTAGATATAATTCAGTACTTAACTGATAGCTGTGAAATCGGTCAAGCTATTCTGACCTTGGAAATTTTAGGACCAAACTATCCATTGGGAGATACTACCACAGAAGAGGGAAGACAGAGAACAAGAAGAATTGTATTTAGTATTAATGAAAAATGAAAGTACTTTGTTTGTTTTCGGGGGGGCTTGATTCATTAATTTCAACAATTTGGACTAGAAGACAAGGATTTGAAGTTAAAGCTGTATATTTTAAAACACCATTTTTAGATAGAAAAATTCCTGAGATTTTTGCAGAAAAATACAATATAGATCTACATGTTGTTGAATTAAAAGATAATTATCTAGATATTGTTATTAATCCAAAATATGGGTGGGGAAAGGGGGCAAACCCCTGCATTGATTGTCATGCAATGATGATAACAACCGCAGGAAAAATGTTACAGTCGGAAAATGCCGCTTTTATAGTAACTGGAGATGTAGTTGGTCAAAGACCAATGTCTCAAAGGAAGGACACCCTGAAATTGATTGATAAAATTACAGGAATGTCTGAAATAACAGTAAGACCTCTATCCGGGAAAATATTACCGAAAACAACTGCTGAAAAAATGGGATGGATAAAAAGAGAAGAATTAATGGATATTTCAGGAAGAGGAAGAAAAAGACAGATGAAGATTGCCCAGGAATACGGGATAACTGAATATAATCAATCAACAGGTGGATGTGTGTTAACTGAAAGAACTTATAAAAATAAAATTATAGACCTTATTGATAATGAGCAATTAACTGAAGAAAATGTAAAATTGCTTAAGATAGGAAGACATTTCAGAACGAAAAATAAAACAAAAATTATTTTAGGAAGAAATAAAATGGAAAATGAAGAGTTGAAAAAATTAACTATAAAAGAAGATAAATTAATATTTCCTCCCCAACATAAAGCACCGGTAGCTTTAATTAAGAGTCCGTATAACCAGGAAGATATTAAAATAACCGAGAAACTAATAGATTACTATTCAATAAAAACAATACATAATGATATAAACAAAGAAATAGTGAGAATATGAAAAAAATAATTGTTATAATTACAATTTTAATAATTTTTAATAATTTAACTGCATCAGAAAAATCGGCTAGAACAGCAATGCTTGCTTCTTTGTTGATACCGGGAGGTGGACAATTTTATACAGGAAGGACCACCCGGGGATTAATAATTTCTGTAATACAGGGAACATTATTAACTTCCACTATTTATTCTCATTTCAAATACAGGTACTATGATCAAAGATATGATTTAACCGCCAATCCTGATGATAGTTTAAGAGCAAGAGGATTTTACGATATGAGAAATGATTTACTTTGGTGGGATGCACTGGTGATAACCATATCCGTGGCTGATGCCTACGTAGGGGCAAAAATGTATGGCTTCTATGAAAAAGCGCCAAACGGAGAAAATAGAATAAATATAGGAATTGAATATAATTGGTAAATGTTTCACGTGAAACAGATAGTATTATAGTACAAGAATTTGAGAAATATAGAATTTCTCTCGATAAACTAGAAAAGCTGCAAAAATTTATTTATTTTTTAACTGAGCAGAACAAAAACCATCAATTTGTATCTAGAAATGATGTTCCAACAATTTGGAAAAGGCATGTTTATGATAGTATACAGTTAATGTTTCACGTGAAACATTACAATATAGAAAGATTGACGGATATAGGAAGCGGAGCAGGTTTTCCCGGAGTGATAGTGTCTGTTTTAAATCCACATTTAACTGTAAATATAATAGAGAGAAAACAAAAAAGGTGTACTTTCATACATTCAGTGATAAATCAGTTAGATTTATTCAATATTAATCTTTACTGCCGAAATGCACAGGAAATAAAAGAAAAATTCAATAATGTAGTATTCAGAGCAGTAGGTAATTCAGAATATTTAAATAAAATTATTGATTCAGTTGTCGCGGATAATGGACTTGTCTTTGTATATCAAAATTCCAGTGAGAATTTGATTGGCTTAAGTATGGACCTTTGTTTTGATTACATTATACCAGGAGAAAACAATACTAGATATATTGTTTCTTACTATAATTCTAAATGAAACGGATGATTTATAAAATCAATTAATATTTCCACAGATAATAAATTTTCTTACATTTATGCTTTGATAGCGGTTCTTTTTTGGTCAACAGTAGCCTCTGCTTTTAAGCTAACCTTAAATTATTTTTCCTTCATTGAATTGTTATTTTTTTCCAGTTTTTTTTCCACTGTTTGTTTTTTTTTAGTATTGCTTTTGCAG
>LKUE01000057.1 GCA_001412365.1 Desulfuromonas sp. SDB
ACTCTGGCACAACTTTCGGGGGGTATTCCCCACCGGACAACACCCAATTAATTGCACCGGCTTCATCTGGCCTTAGTAGAAGCGTGGTAGGCTCGACAGAGTCTTTAGATAAACGAAGATAGATAACGTCCACAGGGGGCTTATTCTCACCTTCGACAAACCCTGCCGATACAACGCAGTTATTTCCCTTATACTCCTGTCTAATAACTTCTGTAAATAACAATCCATCTTCTTCAAATGCTACAGGCTTTAATATACTTTTATTTTTCATTTCACAATCTCTTTTTCAAATTAGGACACTACCGATTTTTTAGGTAATAAATTAAAGTAATAAAATTGTACCAAGGTACAATAGACTTGCATATAAAAATGTGTAAAATAAAAACCAAGCTAATATAAAAATGTAATTATAAATTATATATAAAGGAGAAAAAATCATGGCCGAGATCAAAAAAGCCTCAATAGAAAAGGGACATCAGGTAACTGGAAAAGTTGCCATCCTTTACGGGAACGTAAAGGCGGTATCACCTGATGGTACGGTACGGATACTTAAAATAAACAGTCCGGTTTTTGCGGACGATCAAATCATAACTGGAGATAACGCAAGTGTGTCAATTGTTTTTGATACTTCCCATCCCGTTCAATTAGATCTCGGTAGAATGTCCAATGTGGTCATTGATGAGGATGTATACGGTATAGTATCTCCAGATGTCTCTGCTGAGGTAGCAGCAGAAAAAGATGCGATTCAGGCCGCGTTGCTGTCAGGCGAACAGCCGATAGTGCTGGATGCGACTGCTGCTGGTGCAGAAGCAAACGCAGGAGGAGGCCATCCTGTTTTTGTTGTAGCGCCTGAATGGTCGATAGTAACTCCGGAAAGCGGTGCCGAAACAGAGGGAATAACATTCGGAACCGCAGGATCAACCAATTATGATCCGGAACAACCGACAAATTCGACTCCTACAATTACGGTAAATCCATTAGCAGATGGCAATCCTGATGCCGCATATGAATCAGGTTTGCCGGTAGGTTCTAGCCCATCTTCAATTGCAACGCAGGCCTCGGGCACATTCACGATATCGGATTCTGACGG
>LKUE01000058.1 GCA_001412365.1 Desulfuromonas sp. SDB
ATCAGGGATAAAATCAGAGATTTTATCCAGGGAGAATCAGCGCAGATGAAGTGTGCTTGCACAGTCTCATCAAGCTGATAGCCCGTCTCATGAAACAATCCTGTCCAAAAGTTTTTTCCCGGGGTCGGATGGTGTGCTCTGTGTTGGGAAAGGTAGTGCGGGAATGGGCTCTGTGTTCATCTGTGGCTATTCAATAAGGAGTGGGGATGGGCTACTGGAAACTGAAAAACCACCTGCGTTTAACCTTCACCGGATGCAGTCTGAGCCATAAATCATCAGGAAGATAGATATCTGCTCCACAAAAATTGCATTCCACCATCCGGTCCTTACCATCAATGTCCAGAGCGCCTCCGCATTTAGGGCAGGTAAATACCACAATTTTATCAGAGGAGGTGGAATTATCAGAAGAGGGATCCCGGAGCAGACAGTTATAGAGGGCGGTAATGCCGGGAAATTCCTGTTTCAACCAGTCGGGGGGATAATCAATAGGTATATTATTACCACATTGAGGGCATCTGTAATTTTCATCCTGGGGGCTTATTTTTTCCAAATCCACATCCAGTTTACATTCGGTGCAGTAAGGTTTCATATTGGCATAGGTCAGATTGCAGTTAAAGTGACCGAAGATAGTTGAATTAGTGCCCTGGCCCGGTTCTAATTCTTTTTGGACCGATTGTTTTATATCCTTGATTAAATCAACTAAAAACTCCTTGGGTACATCTATATCATGTTGACAGGAATCGCAGTGTACCTGGAGAAGGGGACCGGTAAATTTTATTGAATTATCACACTTCGGACAGACAATACTCAATTCAACCATTGCATAATTCATAATCACTCCTGAATTTTACTTTGATAGCAAACCTTGGATTATCATTTCCACCGCTTCATCTTCTGAAATTCCCCGGGACATTAAAGTTTCCAATTGTTTGTTGTCCACACTCCCAATTGCCGCTTCATGGGTGACATGAGCTTTGGGATGAGCCACTTCCACAATGGGGACCGCATTAGCCACTCCTTGATCCTGGACTATTTCTTTACAATCCACATGACCCCGGGCATAGGGTGCGCTTGCTACAATTTTATTATTTATCTGTGCTCTTGCTCTGTCTCTGACCGCAATCTTTGAAGTCAATACCGCGGTGGAATGTTCTCCATTGAGATAAGCCTGCTCATTGATTTTTATCACATCATCCTGCAAGCCGCTGATTCGTGCATTCATGTCAATAACAGAGTATTCCAATCCTTCTGCAGCATAATCAACATCTATGATGCCCACTCTGCCTTTGAGAAGAACAAATTCTGTGGAAAACCGTGAGTTTTTGCCTACCACTATCTTTGCTTTGGGAATTACCTCTACTCCTCCGCTGTCACTATGTACATGTTTTTCCTGATAACTGTAAACCGCATTTTCTCCAATTAAAATTTCCGCATTCATGATGTGCTTAACTTTAATTGCCCGGGGAAATACGCAATGAGCCAGTATAGCAATGGAGGAATTATCTCCAATGTTCACCTTCATCTCAATTCTCTGAGTGCCCCTCTCCGGCAGCATCCCGAAACAAAGATGAACCGGTTTATTAATTTTATGCTGGGATTCCAGGTCGATTTCTATATTTAAACCCTGTTCAATTTGCTCAGTTTTAATATTTAAACCGGGCACTCCGTGCATCCCTAAAACCTTGTCATGATTAACTATCAGATGAGCTATTTCAGGATCAGTCAATACATCTGCATCTGAATCTGTTTGCTGGTATAAATCCCTGGCAGTGGCGTAGTCATTATTCATCTTTCTCTCCCTTATCAACCTGGAAAATATCACTATTTTGTTTATCTATTGACTGAATTGTGCCATCAGGCTTGTTTTTGTGATCACAGGGTTCGCAAACTGATTTAAAATACTGGGAAATTTTTTCAACTGAACCTTTATCCTGAAGCTGTCCTCTGCAAATTAAAAAGGCATGATCAGCTTGATCAAGTACCGCCAAACTATGGGTAATCAGAATAATTGTAGTTCCCCGTTTCTTTAAAATCTTAATTACTTCGAAAATCTTTTCAATGGAAGCAATATCAATACCCGAATCAGGTTCGTCCATCATCGCAATTACCGGTTCCATAACCATTATCGAAGCCAATTCTATCTTCTTTCTCTCCCCCCCGCTGAGGGTTTTATCTACCGACCGGAATAAATAACTTGCAGGTTCCAGTCCTACCGTATTTAATGCATTTTCAGCTATTTCCTTGTTCTTCTGTTTAGCGGAGGCCAAAATAAAATCACTTACGGAGAGACCCTCAAATCTAGCCGGTTCCTGCCAGGAGAGAGTTAATCCAAATTTTGCTCTTTCATCAATACTCACTTGTTTTAATGAATTTCCCTTGAACAAAATATCACCATCGAAATTATGATAACCGTTTAAGCCCATGATGGTTGAGGCTAAACTGGATTTTCCTGCTCCGTTTGGCCCCACCACTGCATGTATGTATCCTTCCCAGAATTCTAAACTTAAATTATCCAATATTTTTTTCCCATCCAGGGTTAAACTCAGATTTTTTACTTCTAATACAGACATCAATCACTCCCTGGTAACGATTATAAATGGCTGGAGCATTAAGCCCCAGCTGAATTTCCATACTTCACTGAGGCAGCGGCGACTAATGTTCCCCTCTTTGACCCAAGGTCCGGTCCATCATCAACATCCCATTGGAATTATCCCTAATCATAGATAATTTTTCTACAATTTCACTGGCATTTGCTTCTTCTTCAACCTGTTCAGTTACAAACCAATCCAGCATAGCCTCAGTGGCATAATCATCCAGTTCTCTGGAAATCTTAACCAGATTATTTATGAGGGAAGTAACTTTTTGTTCATGCTGATATGCTGCCTGAAATGCAGCCAGGGGAGATTCCCATTCGGTGGGAGGGCCTTCAATTGGTTTTAATATTACTCTTTCCCCTCGATCGTTGACATATTTGTAGAACTTCATTGCATGTTCAACTTCTTCATGCGCCTGAACCTCCATCCAATGGGCAAAACCCTGAAAATTTTTCTCCTCAAAATAGCTAGCCATGGACAAGTACATGTAGGCAGAATACAATTCCGCATTTATCTGTTCATTAATAGCATCCAGCATTTGTTTAGGTATCATTATTACTCCTCATTCACTTAAAGTTAAACTTACATATTTAGCTTCCACTCCCGGAAGCAGATTTAATTTTCTGGCAACTTCTTCAATATTGTTTTTATCCCCTACCACCTCTAAAACCATTAATCCGAAATCTGAACAATCCTCCAATACTCCGTCATGCACCCCTAATCTGGTTTTGATCATACAGCCCCATTCCGTCAAGATTTGCTGCACTTTTAACGCAGAATCTTTTCTTTTTCCAACCAGGATCAAGATTAAATGCTTGGTCATGCTCTCCTCCTGTTTTTTAGCTGTTTTTAGCCACCACCATTTCCACTAATTTATCTAAGTTATCATAATCAGCCTGCCGGGGATAACCTTTGATTAAAATTGGATTTAAAAATTCAGCATTGAGATTGGCCAACAGGGGTTTAATCACTTCTGCCATTCTACCTCCCCATCCGTAGGAACCAACCAGACCAATATATTTCGTTTTAGGTCTTAATGCCCCTAACAGGTAAGCAACATAAAAAGTGGAGGGATGAGCTACCGTCAATACTGTAGGTGAAGCCAGTATTACCGTGGAAGCATCTACTAAGGACATAGCTATTTCCCCGATATCACTTACGGTTATATTGAAGGGGAATACTTCAATCTGAATTTCCATGAATTTGTCCACCAGGTAATCCACTATCCGGGCAGTACTGCCATGCATGGAAACATAAGGAATGACAACCTGGGGGAGCACTTTATCCGAACTCCACTGCTCATAAGCAGAAATAATAAATTCCGGATCCCGGTATACCGGACCATGACTGGGAGCAATAATTGACGGGTTCAAAGACTTGATCTCTGCAATATTTCGAGTTATTTGATTTCGAAAGGGCATCATTATTTCTGCATAATACCTCTTAGCGTCCCGGAGGACTTTAGGATCACGGTCAGTGAACAGTTGTGAAGTAGCCAGATGTGAACCAAAAAAATCACAGCTGAATGCAATCCCGTCTTCCTCCAAATATGTGGTCATAGTTTCCGGCCAATGAACCCAGGGAGTCATTACAAATTTCAATTTCCGGTCTCCCAGGGACAGTACGTCCTGATTTTCCACTATTTTAAATTTGTTTTCAGGTATTTCTAAATGTTCTGACAAAATGGTCTTAGCTTTAGAATTTGTGACCAACTGAGCTTGCGGAAATTCAGATAATACCCGGGGAATAATTCCAGAATGATCTTGTTCGGAATGATTGGAAATAACATAATCAATTTTTTTAATATTCAATTGTTGCAAGTTCTTAAAAAGTTGGTGTTCACAGTCCGGATCCACCGTATCAATTAATGCGGTTTTTTCAGATCCTTTAATAACATAGGAATTATAGCTGGTGCCATCGGGGAGAGGTATTAATTCATCAAATAATCTCCGGTCCCAGTGCATCGCTCCAACCCAAAAAACCGCTTCATTTATCTTTATTGCTGACATTTTTTTCTCTGGATTGACTCACTGTTTTTTGAAAAGATCCTTAGCTGCTCCACAGATTGGACACACCCAGCTATCCGGTACTTCGCTAAATGGAGTGCCCGGATTTACTCCGTTGTCAGGATCGCCTTTTTCCGGATCATAAACATATCCGCATAATTTGCATACATATTTATCCATTTTCTCCTCCTGGTTAAGATTTTGACTTGTTGATATCTTCTGTTTCCAGTTTAAGTAATACCTTTTGATACTTTTCTATACAGGATTGGAGGCACTGTTTGCACTGAGTATAATTTTTCTTACCATGCTTGCAGTGGCGGTGAAATCCATTCAACCAATCCTCTCCAGCCCGGGGGCAGCAGTCAATAAATTCCAAAAAACTGATTAAACGGTTTAATACATCCTTGGATAGTGAATATTCAATATCTTCCGATACCTGCTGGGAACTATGTTCATTCAGACACAAAACTTTATTTAGAAATTTATAAATTATTAAATGATCATGATAAATTTGTTCAGCAATTTTTTCACCTTGAGGAGTGAGAGTAATAAGATCATAGGGAACATAATTTACCAAATCTCTTCTAGCTAATGACTGGAGGGCACCAGTTACTGAAGAACTTTTAACTTTCATCTTTTTGGCAACATCTTTCACTCTAGCTACTTTTTTATATTCAATAATTTGAAATATTGAAAACAGATATTTTTCCAAACTTCTAGTTAATTTTTTTTCATTACTCACAATTATTGTCTATCCTAAAATTATTAGTCATGACTAAAATATAATCTGTTTAGCTTTGCTGTCAAGTATTTTTTAGCCGTCCCACCTTTTCCGCAAATTTTACAAAATCTTTAGTCCCTCCTCCCTTGCCAATAATCTCCAGCACCCTCCGGTCTTCTGGTTTAAACTTCATTCCAAATAAACCATCAATCCGGTTCAGTTTAAACATCTGATCATCCATAACAGTGGAGGGGCCCAGGATATAAATGTGAGCAGAATCATTGGATTTGCTTAAAATTTCTTTAAAAGTCAGATTGGTAATGGAAGTGGCAGTTAAAATAACCGCAGAAGCACGATGTAAATCATTTTGCAGGGATTTAAAGTAATAGGGGG
The DNA here is from genome assembly GCA_001412365.1 of Desulfuromonas sp. SDB. Classification (GTDB taxonomy): domain Bacteria; phylum SDB-A; class SDB-A; order SDB-A; family SDB-A; genus SDB-A. The sequence goes on from LKUE01000058.1 coordinate 5,715, forward strand.
TGATGTTTTGAAATTTAAGATCGTAAACATTAACCTGAATTTGCTTATTAATCAATCTATTCAATACCGGTTTAAACAATCCCACCATAACCACCAAAGAACCCTTGGGGAAATCAACAATCTCTGCAATATCATTTTTCAGCGGAAGAGAATTTTTATAATTCACCGCTGCATTCAGGTAAGCTTGAAACCAAACCCGGTGGGATAATTTAACTAAATCTAAGTTATTACTGTCAGGCGGAGATGATTTTAATTCACCGCAATTCAGATTAGCACAAACACCGATATTCCCATTTTCAAGCATCACTGCAGAATAGCGGATTCCCCTGGACCAGGATTTAATTTTCAGGGGATGGTAACTGTACTTACCGTAGTAAAATGCTAACAAATCATCAAGGTTATCCTCTATACAAATCTTTCCCGGTGATTTATTCATTTCCCCATATTTTACTTTAATAAATATGTAAATAAATACTGTGCAGTGAAATAAAGTATAAATTTTTACTGACAATATATTTTAACAAAATCAATAAAAAATTGTTATAAAATAACAAAATATTAATTATAATAATTTTCACAGAGTGATTAGTTGTTTATATAAATTTTCAGGAGGATTTAATGTCCTTAAAATGTTCGAAATGCGGTACTGAAAACACTGAAGATTCTGTATTTTGTAAAAAATGCGGAGAAAAACTCAGCCCTCCCCCTCCCCCTCCTCCTTCTGAAAAAACCACTCATCCCGATAATAATTCGAAATCATCTCCTCCCCCCTCATCTACTTTTAAACAAAAAGACATTGCTAAAAATTCAACTTCGGAGGATGTTTTTTCTCTTTACCGGAAAAAGCACAGCCAGCCGGTTGAACATAAATTTAAATCATCTGAGCATAAAAATGATGAGGACACTAAATTTACCAAATTCACCAAACCGGAAAAACCCGGTCAATATAAATCAACATCAAAGCAAAATAAATCAAATCAGCAAAAACAGATTTCTTCATCATCATCAATTAAGTCCTCTTCTTCCCAACCAAATCAGGATCTTCCCTATGATTTAAAAGTCCCTGATTATCTGGAAAACAAACAAAATCCAGCGAGGAATATTTTATTTATCGGATCATTTATAGTTTTCCTGCTAATAATATTTGCTGCAATCATATTTGTTCCCCGGATTAAAGATAAATTCTTTCCATCTTCCCCCGACCATTCAACAGATTATGAACCCCCTGGATTGGTGCTGGTTCCCGGAGGGATCTACCGTATAGGAAGCTATAAAGCTGTATTCAATGACGAAGTGCCGAATTTTAAAGTGGAATTGGACAGTTTCTATATGAAGGAGACTCCAGTTACAAATTATGAATTCAGCAAATTTATCAATGAAACCGGATATTTAACTTATGCTGAACGGGACAGCAGTATTGGTTTTTGGACTGATTCAACCGGATATCAGCATGACGGAGCCAACTGGAGACATCCCCGGGGGATGGATGGACCGGATGCTGTTTTTGATCTTCCTCTGCATCCAGTAGTGCAGGTTACCTGGTACGATGCAGCAATTTTCTGCAACTGGCTTTCAGAGAAAGAAAATCTTGAACTCCAGTACGACACCATAACTTGGGAATGTAAATTTACCAACGGTTACCGGCTGCCCACTGAATTTGAATGGGAAGCAGCAGCTCAGGGGCTGCGAAGAAGCACTTATCCCTGGGGAGAAGATTCACCTAAAGCCACTGCTGACAGCGCTCAAGCCAATCATGCCGGATACCTCAGGGTGGGGGAGTTTATTGAAGATCAACAGGCAATGAACTTCTCCAGCATTATGGAACATATGAGATTAGATGGTTATCAATTTACTTCACCGGTGGATGCATTCCCCCCCAATGATTTGGGATTATATGATATGGCTGGGAATGTTTGGGAGTGGTGCCAAAATTATTACGACCTTTATCCTCCGGAAACCTATACTAATCCCCGGGGATTTGAGGATGGCGAATACAAGGCAATGCGGGGAGGTTCTTATGGGCATGATTACAGATATTTACGAAGATCTGCCCGGGGTAAAAATGTTCCTTACACTGCAGTGGAGTTAATCGGATTCAGAGTGATGAGATTAAAATCGGAATAACTATGATTAGTATTTGACCCTCTGGGCATTCTGAGTATTTTCTAGTAGAAGATTATTTTATTAACCTGTTTCATCCTGTGTCCCCGGACAGTTTCCATCTGCACCGAGCAAAAGTAAATACCAGAATTGTACAGTTTGTCTTGTAATTTAAAACTATACTGACCTGTATTTAAATTAGCACAACAGATATTTTCCACTAAACTGCCGTTAATTCGAAACATTTTCAATTCCACCCATCCTGGTTCAGTTAATTCAACTATAAACTGGTAGGTGTGATTTTGGGGTATACATATAAAATTAATTTTTACCAAGTCCTGCTGGTTATTTACCGGAAATTCCTCTGTGCCGGTAACAGTAAATAAATCGGAAAGATCAAAAACATAGGGTTCTCTTAGATATGCTGCGGAATCTACAGTAGCCGTTGCCACCATCAGAGTACCGGTGGAAGGGATGTACTGCATCATCTGATTGTTGTTTGAATACCCTCCTCCTGCTGCCATAATTGACCAGCTTCTAGACCTGGTTATATCGGAGGAACTGTTCAAGGAATCCACAATTTCATTATAACGCACACAGTAAACAGGATTTACCAACTTGCGGTGATGGTTTGTAGCTACCAGGTTTTCTCCGGGAACTACGGTATTATCCAGTACATCCCGGGTAACCAATCCATGCTCGTTATCACATTCCACAATGAGGGCATGGCTGTCCAAACAAACCTTGGACACCAAATGGATTACTGAAGAACCAAATTGATATTTATCCCGGATTGCCTGAACTACATCAATGGAATTACACTCTCCGTCCTGATTGTAGTCATTCATTTCCAAGCCGTTTCTAACCGACAAAAGAACCGGATGAAAAGTATGCATATTAGTATGGTTTTGAGGATTACCTACGTTTTTAAATGCCCCTACTCCGCTTTGATTCATTGCGGAAAGAGCCGCGATAAGACCGGGATAAGTTACTGAAACCCAGTTCTGTTCATCACTCTCCTCAGGAATACTAACTAAAATCAGATGATTTTCCACTAAGGCAAAATGTGTCTGCCAATCCATAAGTCGGGTTATAACCACATCTCCGTTTAATCCGGGATCATTCACTGTTGAATTTCCCCAGCTGGACATGCTGGAACATTTGTTTATTTCTCTGATCTCATCAATGGCGTTGACCATTAAAATATCCATACTGTCAACATTGCGCTGCAAGGTGCTGTCGTAAATGCTGATCCCTGCATCTTCCATCCCCCTGATCATTGCTCCTGCTTCCTGCAAATATTTATCTTCTACACTGAAATTTGAAATAAAATAATTCCGGACAATTTGATAATTGGCGGGATTATTGTAAAATACAGATTTCAATACATATTCTTGGAAAATAAGCTTAATTTTATCTCCTAACAGGTAGCCATGACTGTATCCCCTCTGGTAGTGATTACCCCATACTTTTAAAATCATGGTGTTATCACTAACTCTAATTGTATCTCCGGTTACAGTTTGACCGATTAAACTGCCGCTCCAACATAACCAAATCACCATAATCTGAAAGATCATCTATACCTCCAAATTTTTTTAATTATTCACCAAT
>LKUE01000059.1 GCA_001412365.1 Desulfuromonas sp. SDB
AAATTATTTTTTTTAAAATGTAGTATCAATAAGGTTGTAAATATGATAAATTTCAAACTCAATATTGAATTATTTTCAATCATCGGGTAAACAGTAAACTGAATACAATTATCAATTAAAGGTTTAAATGATAGCAGTTGTCCAGAAGGTAATATATGCAAAATATCAATCTTCCCGGGGTAAATCCGGGAAAATTAATTATGGATTGTTGGTGTATCTGGGTATTTCTCATGATGATACAAAAGAAATCGCTGAAAAAATTATTTCTAAAATTGTAAATTGCAGGTTATTTGATCAAGCTGATAAAAATTTTGAAAAAAGTTTGTTGGAAATTAAAGGAGAAATAATGATTGTTTCTCAATTTACTTTATACGCTGATACCAATAAAGGCAGAAGACCTAGCTTTTCCCAAGCGTTAAATGCAGATAAAGCCAAATTAATATTTGAGCAGGCTTTACTTGCTGCTCAAAAATTCCCGGTGAAGGTTGTGTCCGGAGATTTTCAACAAATCATGGATATTGAATATGTCAATCATGGCCCGGTGACTATAATTTTTAAATTGGAACAATAATGCCTGTAAGTATGACCGGATTTGGAAGAGCAACTCTGCTTATGGAGAACAATCAGCAAATGACTGTTGAAGTTAAAACAGTAAATCATAGATTTCTTGAGATATCCACTAAACTACCCCATATTCTTCAATTCTTTGAATTAGAACTTAAGCCCCTGGTAAAAAATTATTTTTCCCGGGGGAGAATTAACATCAGAGTAAGTGTTGACGGAAATGACGAATCGGGTATATCCGGCAGATTAAATCATAACCTTATTGTTAAAATCTACCAGGATTTAACTGCAGTGAAACAAAAATTAAATTTAGATGAACCGGTGAAATTACAACATATCATTCAGATTCCCGGAGCAATCAGTTATCAGGAACCTGATGATATTGAACAACTATTTAATCAAGTAAAGATTCTGGTTAAGGAAGCGTCGGAAAAAGCATATGGGATGAGAAAAGCAGAAGGACAAGAAATCAGCAGAGATATTGAAAATAAAATTAACCAACTCAAAGAATATTTACATAAAATAAGAGAACTGTATCCCCAATCAGTAATCCAAAAAAAGCAGAAGATCAGGCAAATGTTTACTGATCTTGGTAAGCAGATTGATTCGGAAACACAAATCAGACTCCATCAGGAATTGACCCTGTTAGCGGATAAATTGAATATAGAAGAAGAATTAGTAAGGTTGGATTCACATTTGGATTGTTTTAATAAATTTCTAAGCTCTACTTCACCAATTGGAAAATCTATGGATTTTCTCCTGCAGGAAATACTTAGGGAAGTGAACACTATTGCCTCTAAATCACAGCATGCGGAAATATCCCAACAGGTGGTAGTTATGAAGGATTTAATTGAAAGCATCAGAGAACAGGTTCAGAATATAGAATGAAGGGAATGTTATTTGTACTATCCGGACCATCCGGAGCAGGTAAAACAACTGTATGCAGAACTCTTCAAAATGATTATCCCGGGTTGAAATACATTATTTCAGCTACTTCCAGAAAACCACGGGGAAATGAGAAAAACGGTCATGATTATTTTTTTATAAGCAACCAAGAATTCAAACAGAAGATTGCCAACGGTTATTTTTTAGAATGGGCAGAGGTTCACGGTCATCTTTACGGTACCCCTAAAAATCAGGTTATTGAAAACTACCAGCAGGGACATATCAGCATTATGGACATTGACATTCAGGGGGCGATGAATTTAAAAAAACAATTTCCTCAGGCTATCACTGCATTTATCATGCCCCCCACCTGGGAAGAAATGGTTAAACGGCTGGATAAAAGAGCTACCGAATCTCAAAATGATCTCCAGCAGAGAATGGAAAATGCAAAACATGAATTAAACTATTTGAAATATTATGACTACCTGGTTATTAATAGTGTTGTCAACCAGGCAGTGGAACAATTAAAATCAATAATAAATGCAGAAAAATGTAAAATAAAAAATTTAGACCTGGAGGAGGCACTTCCATGGGTGAAGAAAATTACCGCATTGGAGTAGATAAAATTCTTGATGATGAAGTTAGCATTTACGAATTAACTATAGCAGTAGCCAGGGAGGCAAAAAAAATTAATACCATGGCTAAAATCAAAGGTGAAAAACTTGATGAAAAACCCCTGGTGCTCAGCTTAAAAAAACTTCAAGCAGGTGATCTTAGCTTCTATTATAAAGATAAACCTGAAATTGAAGAAGAAGAAGATGAAGATGAAGAAGATTCCGAGGAACCTGAAACTGAAGAGTAGTGTTGAAAAATATTCTTGTGGGAATATGCGGAAGTATTGCCGGATATAAATCTCCCCTGATTATCAGGGAATTGCAGAAAAAAGATTATCCGGTAAAAGTTATGATGACTGAGGCTGCCCAAAATTTCATTTCTCCCCGGGTACTACAATATTTGCTAAGAGATGAAATATACTCGGAATCGTTTAACTCCTATCAAAATTTTAAAATACCCCATATTGATGCCGCTCAGTGGGCAGATTTAATTTTGATCTCTCCCGCCAGCGCTAACACTATAGCAAAACTTAGCTTAGGAATCTCTGACAACCTTCTTACCTCCACCTTGCTTGCCTTCCAAGGCCCGGTATTAATTGCTCCGGCGATGAATTCAAAAATGTGGGAAAATCCTAAAACTCAAGAACATGTGGAAAATTTAAAGAAGAGGGGAAGGGTTATCATCTATCCGGAAACTGGTGAATTAGCTTGCGGGACCACCGGTTCGGGAAGATTGGCTGAACTTTCAAAAATAATCCTGGAAGTGGAAAAAGCACTTACTCCACCCCTTTTAAAAAATTTAAAAGTCGTGGTCAGTGCGGGAGGCAGTTGTGAATACATAGATCAAGTTCGGGTAATAACTAATTTATCCAGCGGTAAAATGGGAGTTTCCTTTGCTCGTAATGCCTACCTCCATCATGCAAAAGAGGTTTCTCTGGTTCACTCACCTTCTGTGCCCCCCCCGGGAGGAATTAAATCAATTCCCTCTCTGATCAGCGATGAGTTCAGAAAAAATCTTGAAGTTGAGGCTGAACATTCAGATTTACTGATTATGTCCGCAGCAATCTCTGATTTTAAACCACTGAACCCTGTTTCCGGAAAGATACCCCGCAAAGATAATTTAAGTTTAAACCTGGTTAGCAATCCGGATATAGTGGCTGGCTTAAAAAAGAAATTTCCCCATTTATTTGTTCTCGGTTTTGCCTTGGAAACAGAAAACTATATTGATAAAGCCAGGCAAAAGATCAAGCAAAAAAATTTAGATATGATATTAGTTAACTCCCTTCAATCATTGAATAATGAATGTGCAGATGCCTGGTTATTAAATAATCAGGGAGAAATTTTATGTGAATTTAAAAATACTGCTAAAAATATTATCGCTCAGAGAACTTTAAAAATAATTGCAGATCAATTAAGTACTTAAACAATCAACTATTATGGATAACCCGTCCCCTAAACAACAGATCAAGGCTCTGCTGGAGGAGTTAATGGAAGAAGGAGAACAATACCTGCCCTATAAAATTAAATCTTCCCCCCTTAAAAATTTTCATCAACCCCAACAAGAACTAGATTTGCTATATCAACAAGTAAAAAATTGCCAGTCCTGCAAACTTGCAGCAACTAGGAAAAATCTGGTTTTTGGGGAAGGCAATGCCAATGCTAACCTGGTTATGGTTGGAGAAGCCCCGGGAGCGGATGAAGATGCCACCGGAAAGCCTTTTGTGGGCAGAGCAGGCAAGCTATTAACTGATATAATTACAAAAGGGATGGAATTATCCCGGGATGAAATATTTATATGCAATGTGTTAAAATGCCGACCTCCCTTAAACCGTGATCCAGAAAAAGATGAAATTGATGCATGCATGGGAATTTTACAAAAGCAGCTGGAAATAATTAATCCCAAAGTCATTTGTACCCTGGGCAGATTTTCCGCTTTTGTGCTGTTGGGAAAAGGAAAAAAATTAGGAGATTACCGGGGAAAAGTTCATTTTTACCGGAATATTCCGGTGGTGGTAACTTATCATCCCAGCGCACTGCTCCGCAATCCCAACCTGAAGCGGCCCACATGGGACGATGTAAAAATAATACTCAGGATCATGTCCGGAGATGATCCTAATCAAATTGGTTACTGGTAATGGCTGAAAAAATAAAATCAACTCTGCCCTCCGCACCAGAAGCAGAAGCAGCAGTTCTGGGCGCTTGCATCTTTGATTCTGAATCATGTTCCCTTGCCTTGGAAATTCTAACCCCTGAAGATTTTTATATACCCGAGCACCGCATCATCTTTGAAAGCATTTCCAGAATCTTTAAAAAGACCAGAGAAACCAATGTGGATTTGGTTACGGTGGGGGATGAGCTGAGGTCCATGAAAAAGCTCAATGAAATTGGAGGGGTGGCTTATCTGGCTGAGTTGGAAAGCAATTTATTGAGTACAGCTAATGCCCAGGAATATATCCGCAGAGTCAAAGGGCGTTCAATTCTGCGAAAACTAATTGAAACCTGTCACAAACTTATCACCATAGCGGTGAATTCTGATGAAGATCCTGCCCAACAATTGGATAACGCCGAAAGCTTAATATTCAGGATAAGACAAGAGCAAATATCCCAGGACTTCAAAATTCTGCCGGAATTAATAAACGAAGCCATTTTAGAAATAGAAAATCTCCATCAGCACAAAGGTGAAATGTCCGGTATTCCCACTTATTTTACTAAATTGGATGAAATGACCAGAGGTTTACAGCGCCAGGAGCTTATTGTGCTTGCCGCCCGACCGGGAATGGGAAAAACTGCGTTAGCTCTGAATATCGCTATGCAGGTGGCAGTTAGAGCAAATTATCCGGTGATTTTATTCAGCATTGAGATGTCCGGTAAAAGACTGGTAAATAGAATTTTAATTTCCTGGTCAAGAATACCCAGCAGCAAAGTAAATAAAGGTTTCATCAATCAAGATGAATTTCAGAATATCACTGATGCCGCCTCGGTATTAGCAGATGCGGACATATTTATTGATGATTTCGGAGCAATTTCCCTGTTGGAGTTAAGAGCAAAGGCAAGAAGAAAAGCGGAAGATCTGAGCCGTCAAGGCAAACAACTAGGTCTTATCATTATAGACTACCTTCAGCTAATCAGATACACCGAGCAGAGAGTGGATAACCGGCAGCAAGAAGTTGCCAATATCTCCATGTCGTTAAAGGCACTGGCTAAGGAGTTAAATGTCCCCGTACTGGCTTTATCCCAACTTAGCCGGGCTTCAGAGCAAAGAACCACCCGCAAACCCCAACTTTCCGATTTAAGAGAATCAGGAGCTATTGAACAGGACGCAGATGTAGTGATGTTCCTTCACCGGGATCATTATTACAATCCCGAAGATGAGGATAAGAAAAACCGGGCAGAACTGATCGTGGCTAAACAAAGAAACGGCCCCACTGGAGTTATCAATCTGCACTGGACCCCAGAAATTCTCAGATTTGACAACGAGGACTTCTAGCTATGAAGAAAATTATGAAAGAGGGTCTTGATTATTATGTGGAACTTATCCGTTACCCCCTGCACTTAATCGGGGAAATTTCAATTTTCATTTACCAGTCGGTAAAAGCTTTTGAAAAACCGCGGGTACTGAGCAGATTAACTATTGAACAGATGTTCTACACCGGGATTCAATCTTTGCCCATAATAATTGTATCCTCCGCAGCAATAGGATTGGTAACTGTTTTTCAAGCGGAATTTCAGAGCAGGGGAATCATGCCAAAAATTTACATATCCACTGCTTTAGTAAAAGCAACTTTAGAAGAACTGGGACCCCTGCTGACCGGATTGATGCTTTCAGGAAGAGTGGGAGCATCCATGTCCGCTGAGTTAGGGACAATGAAGGTTACTGAACAAATTGATGCTCTAGCCGCCATGGCCATCAACCCCTACCGCTACCTTGCTCTACCCCGTATTATTGCAGTTACTCTGATAACTCCAATGTGTACTGCAGTTGCCGAACTGACCGCTATCTTATCCGGTTTTATGCTGGCTACCCTGACCATGGATATTCCTGCAGTAACTTTTCTCAACGGCATGAAAATAAGTTTTTATCCGGTGGAATTATTCGGAGGACTCCTGAAATCGTTAATCTTTGGCATTATAATAGGAATATCCGGAACTTTCAGCGGATTTCATGCAGAAGGGGGAGCTAAGGGAGTGGGAGATTCAACCACCCGGGCAGTGGTTGCTGCTTCTGTACTCATTCTTTTTGCAGACTACTTTGTAGCCCGGTTGGTGTTCAAATGATCGAATTCGTTAATATTTATAAAAATTTCGGAAAAAAAACTGTGTACCAAGGATTGGACTTAACCATTCAGGACGGTGAAAGTCTGGTGATTATCGGTCAATCCGGAGTGGGCAAAAGTGTTCTGCTTAAACATATTGTCCGATTGCTTTATCCTGATTCAGGATCAGTGTACATTGATGGAATAAATATTGTAAAAACCAGTTCTAAAAAAGTTTTTGAAATTAGAAAAAAATTCGGGTTTGTATTTCAGGGAGGAGCGCTATTTGATTCGATGACGGTAAGTGAAAATATTGGGCTGCCTTTAAAAGAACATACTTCCATGAATGAAAACCAGATGGCAGATAAAGTAGCGGAAAAACTTGAATTAGTAGGGATGCAGGGGACTCAGCAACTTATGCCCATTGAACTTTCCGGAGGGATGAGAAAAAGAGTAGCCATCGCCAGGGCAATTGTAATGGAACCGGCTTATATTCTTTATGATGAGCCTACTACCGGTCTGGATCCAATTTTAGCGGCAAAAATAAATGAACTGATAGTTGACCTAAACACCAAACTTAATGTAACCGGAATAGTGGTGACTCATGATATCGAATCAGCTTACACCATTGCCTCCAGGATAGCTCTGCTTCATGACGGTTCAATCATTTTTTCAGGAACTCCCGAACAAGCTAAAATAAGTGACAACCCCTATCTAAGACAATTTTTAAGGGGACAAGCTGAAGGACCTATAAAAATTAGTGACCAGAGTTAGATTATGCTTTATTATTGTAGTTTTCAAATGGGTAGATTAGAAAATAATGTATCAGATATTTTTTAGGGGCAATTATGGCTAGTCGCAACCGAAATTTCACCTGGCAAGTTGGTTTATTTGCCACCATCAGCATTATCATTGTAGTTATTGGTTTTACTTTTCTGGAAAACATCGCCTTTGGTAAAAGTGGATACAGGGTTACTGCTGTTTTTAACAATATCAGCGGTTTAGTGGTAGGAGCGGACGTTCAGGTATACGGAGTGACCCGGGGTAAAGTTGAAAAAATAAGAGTTACTCCGGAAGCAGTAGAAGTGGAATTTTCTCTGGATGAAGACATCCAGCTCAAAGAAGACGCTTATGCTGCTCTTTACCAGGTTTCTTTGATATCCAATGATAAATATATTGATGTTTTTCCGGGCACTACTGCTACTGAATTCGACCTATCTAAAAAACTACCCACCCTTCCCACCCATAATTTCGACGCCGGACAGATTACCCGGGCAGTTAATCAATTTGAAAACCTGGTAGATGAAGTAAAACTGGGCTTGGATACCACTGCGGGGGAACTATTCAAGGAAGGTACCGAATTAATTGTTAAATCCCAACTTGCTGTAGACAGCTTAACCATGATTTTATCGGAGATGAGACGACCTATGAGAAGCGCAGTTAACAATTTTAATATTTTAGCCTACAAACTAATGGAAACGGGAGAAGATGTTGAACCTTTGATTTGGAAATTTGATACTACCTTAACCAAATTGGACAGTGCCCTTACATTGTTAATTATAATTGAAGATTCTATTGTTCAGGGGAAGGGAACATTGGGAAAATTGGTTATGGATGATGCAGTGTACAATGAACTTCATGCAACCCTCATTGCTTACCGTGAGTTAGCTGAAGATTTAAAAGCCAATCCCCGAAAATATATTAATTTAGAAATTTTTTAATGAGCAAGGGCAAAACTTTAAAATTTATCTGCAATTCATGTCATACTAAATTATCCAAGTGGTTTGGGCAATGCCCCCACTGCGGTGTCTGGGATAGCATTGTTGATTATGAACCGGTCAATACTAAAACCACTCTGTCCAGTTTACCCCATCTCCAGGAAGCTGATTATCACAGAGAACAAAGTTCTAACTCTGAATTTGACCGGGTTATCGGAGGAGGTTTTATAAAAGGTTCTGCATTGCTGTTGAGCGGAGAACCGGGCATTGGAAAATCTACTCTAATTCTGCAAATTGCTGCAGGAATTTCTCAGCGGGGATTGAAAGTATTTTATATAAGCGGGGAAGAGAGCTTAAATCAGTTAGCCCTGCGGACTAAGAGATTAAACCTTGAACATTCGGGAATCCGTTTCTGCACAGGAAACAACATTCAGGAAATCATAAACCAGGCTGAACTTGAACTACCTCAAGTTTTAGTAATTGATTCGGTGCAGACCATGTTCCATCCCGGGCTGGAAAGTCCTACCGGAAGCGTTAGTCAGGTAAGAAAAATAAGTGAGGATTTATGTATCTTTGCCCGGGCGCATAACCTTACTGTTTTTCTCATCGGTCAGGTTACTAAATCCGGTGACTTGGCAGGACCGAGATCATTAGAACATCTGGTTGATGTGGTGCTTTCTTTGGAAGGAGACCGCAAGCAGGAATACCGGATACTGAGGGCGGTGAAAAACCGCTATGGATCTACTGATGAAATTGGAGTTTTCAAGATGGAAACAGACGGCTTAATTGAAGTTCCGGATGCCTCTGAAATCCTTGTCAGCAGGGATAATCCAAACATGCCCCCGGGGGTGGTAAGGGGATCAGTGCTGGAAGGGAACCGGATGTTTGTGGTTGAAGTTGAAGCGCTCACTGTAAAATCCAAGTTTGGAGTTCCCGCCCGGATTGCCAATGGATTCAATCATCGCCGGTTAACAATGCTTATAGCGGTGCTGAACAAATGGGGAAAAATGGATTTAGATAATGTTGATGTATATTGCAATATTGCCGGAGGGATTAACATTTCTGACCCCGGGCTGGATTTGGCGGTATGTCTGGCTATTTACTCCAGTCTTCACTCCCTAAGTTTACCAGTTGATTTTTTAGCAATGGGAGAAGTGGGGTTGACTGGAGAGTTGAGGAAAGTGAAAAATATAAATTTAAGAATTAAAGAAGCAAAACGATTAGGCTACCAAAAAATACTCTTACCTGTGGATAGTCAATTAAAAAACCATCTACACGCTGAAAATATCGGCAAAGCAATTTTTTTAGCGAGGAAAATAATAAAACATGCTGGATAAATTATTCGCCAAAAATATAAAATTAATCTTATCTCCCTATGTAGTAATAGACGGGAGAATTGTTGACTTACTGCAAAATCTTCCCTTTAAAATGGATGTTCTTGTTTTAAAAAAATGGACCGGTGATTTTAAAAATTGGATGGACAGTTCTTCTCCATTAAAAAAAGAAGCTCGAAGGGCTTTAACTACCCTGGAGAGGTTGCATAAGTTGAAAAATGTAAATTTAATTGAAACTGAGGGTATCTTTAAATTTTCATTGCTGCTACGCAAATACCGAAAGAAAGACCGGGTGTATGTTGTAGAGGTAGACAATGAGGTTGACCATTATTCCCTGCTCTATAAATACAAAACCATAAAGCTAAATTTGCTTTCCGATATTCTTCATAATAAATACTGGATTGGAAAAATAATTCAAGTTCAACCACTTAGAGAAGAAGACGAATACCTGACTGGTCATTTAAAAGACGGAACCACCTTTTACCTCCCCAAAAAGGGTGTACCGGTGGGAAAAACCTATAGCTGTAAAATTACCAGTATAGTCAATTCCCACATGGGCATCACCCTTTACTTAAAGAGGGACAAAATTTACAAGAAAAGAAAATTATGGGATTTACTGCAGTAATTGTAGCAGGGGGAATAGGAACCCGTTTCCAGTCAAATTACCCCAAGCAGCTGAAGTTAATTAAAGCTAAGCCAGTGTGGCAGTGGAGTGTCAGTAAATTCAACCTTCACCCACAGTGTAACCAGATAATAGTAGTGGTTCCGCAGAAGTGGAAAGATCACTTTGTAAAACCTCCTTTGGTAAAAAAGGATTTTAAAGTAATTATTGGAGGAGATTTAAGGCAGGATTCGGTGCTGGCTGGTATTTCCATTGCACAGCAGCCCTGGGTAGCCATTCATGATGCAGCCAGACCTTTAATTTCATACAATCTCATCCATGAACTCTGGCAAAATACCACGGGAACAGATGCAGTAATCCCTGGCTTACCTCTAAATGAAACCTTAAAAAAGATAAATGAAAATTATGTAGAAATGACCTTACCCCGGGAAAGTTTATACTCCGTGCAGACTCCCCAGTTTGTTAAAAAAGAACTTTTAATTCAGATTTTAAAAAATTCCAATCAAGTTTATACCGACGACGCCGCAGCAATGGAAAGTTCAGGATACCGGGTGAAATTAATTCAGGGAGATCCCAGGAATATTAAAATAACTACTCAACAGGATTTTAACATGGCAATAAATTTACTGTCCACCTCATCTAAAGTGGGAATGGGAATAGATTTTCATCGGTTTATAGCCGGGAGGAAACTGATCCTGGGTGGCGTAATTATTCCCCATACTCAGGGATTGCTTGGACATTCAGATGCAGATGTCTTAACTCATGCTATAATTGACGCCCTTTTAGGTGCCTGCGGGAAAAAAGATATCGGCACCTATTTTCCGGATGATGATGATAAATTTAAGGATGCAGACAGTCTGGATTTATTAGCCCAGTCTATGGAAATTTGCAATCAACCCGAAATTGTCAATATTGACACAGTGATAATTGCGGAGAAACCCAAATTAAAACCCTGGATAGATAAAATTACTTATAATTTAGCGGATAAGCTGAAAATTGATAATTCCCTTATTTCAGTTAAAGCAACTAGCTATGAGGGTTTAGGACCAGAAGGAGAAGGGTTGGGTATTTCTGCGCACGCCCTGGTTCAGGTAATAACTTCTGATTAACCAAAACATTTAAGGACATGGAAATGAAGATTAAGATAATTTTATTATTAATTTTAATACCGGTGATATTATTTTCCGATCCAGGGATGAAGGAAGAATTTTCCCTGAAACTGAAAGAGATGGGAATTCCCCCCGATTTGGTGGTATTAATCATCTCCACCCTGCCCATTTTTGAATTGAGGGGGGGGATTCCAGTGGGTTTACTTACCTTGGATATACCTTGGTGGAGAACAGTCATTGCCGCCATCATCGGCAATATGCTGCCGGTTCCCCTTATTATATTGTTCATCGGACCGCTATCCCGCTGGTTATCCCGGTGGAAATTATTCAACCGTTTCTTTACCTGGTGGTTTTCCCGAACCAGAAAAAAATCTGCAACAATTGAAAAGTACAGAACCCTCGGAATAATGTTATTTGTAGCCATTCCTCTGCCGGTAACCGGAGCTTGGACCGGATCTCTGGCTGCTTTTTTAGCAGGAATAAAAATTCATCATGCTCTTTGGGCTATATTTTTAGGAGTACTGTGCGCAGCAGTAATTGTAACCATAACTACTCTGTTGCTTTCTAAGATAGGCTGGTGGGGAGCCCTGCTTATTGCAATTTTTATTTTATCAGTGGTTGGATTTTCTTTCTACAAAGCCCTGGATAAAGATATTGACCAATCAACACAGTAAAATTCGAATTGAACTTGCCCCCATGGATGGAATTACCGATCTGCCCTTCCGGTCAGTATGTAAAAGATACGGGGCAACTCACCTCACCACGGAACTTATACCTGCCATGCCTTTTTTTTTCAATTTACCACAGTCAAAGCTTAACAAATTTTGGCTAAAAGCAGAATTTTCACTGCAACAACGCCCCCTGACCATACAATTATTCGGTTCCGACCCCAAACATCTGTCCAAAGCGGTGAATTTGTTTTCCCGGATGAATCCCGATGCATTTGAATTAAATGCAGGATGCCCCTCTAAAAAGGTAACTAAAAGCAATAGCGGTTCATCACTGCTGAAAAATTTACCCAATTTAAAAAATTGTTTAAAATCCATAATGGAAAATACAATTTTACCGGTTTCAGTAAAAATTAGATTGGGATGGGAAAAAGATATTTCTGAAGAAATTGTCACTGCCCTTCAGGACTTGCCTTTACCTTGCATAAAAGTTCACGGAAGACTGGTCAGGCAAAGATTTAAAGGACAGGCAGACTGGTCTTCTATTGCCAATTTGGTCCGGATAAGTAAAATACCTATAATCGGAAATGGAGATATAGACAGCAGAAAAACTGCTAAAACACGTATTGATGAAACATCAGTTGCAGGAGTACAAATCGGAAGAGCTGCCCGGGGAAATCCCTGGGTCTTTTGTGACCGGAATGTTTCCATCGAGGAAAAACAGGATGTAATATTAGATCATACCGGCTTAATGCAGGATTTTTACGGTCAAACCCAAGGAATTATTTTGATGAGAAAACATTTGTTATGGTATTTACGTAATTTTCCCGGAGCAAGATTACTGAGAGGCAAAGCAGCCAGAGTAGAAAATTATGCAGATGTAAAACTTATCGTAATCAATATTAAAAGAATTAATTATTAACTTAATAGCGATATTTTAGTTAATAACCGAAATTATTATTATATTTATATTTGAAATTTCAATATCCATCACTCTTAGAAAAACCCCATTTCATTAAATTATAATTGCAAATCATTTAGCAGATAACACCAGCTTAAAATAATTATCCAATTTTATATAAGTTAAATAACACAATATCATATAATAGAAAAGATTGATTGAACAACTAGCATAAATCAGCAAATAACTGCATTTATCAAATAAATTCTTTTATTTTTTTTATTTCATTTTTTTAAAATGTAAATTAGATTTAAATAGAATGCAATATAATGCAATATCTTTATTGTTATTATAACTATTTTTATATAAATTTATTATCTGAAAAATATCATTGATATTATAAAATTTTTATCAATTCACAAGTTAGGAAAAATTTTGTCAACAACAGAACCAAATAAAAAAAGCAATTAATCACTAACTTTATCTATCAAATAAATTTATGATCTTCACAAGGGAATTATTAAAAGTATTTATTTATACCCAAATTATTGATTTGGTTAACCGTCAGTAATTATTGTAAACTTTCCTTGATATGATCTATTTTCTCCCTCTATCCGGAAAAAGTAAACACCTCGGTTTAAATTTCTGATTACAAGGCATGTTCTGTTATTTTCTGTTTTGGTGGTGTAACTAGATTCAATTTCTCTACCGGTGACATCGTATAACTTTAAAGCTAGATCATCAGTTAGTGTCGAGAAGAAGGAAATTTTAACTGAACCGGAAAATAAATATTCAACCATAAATCCGTTGCTATGTACAATTTCAGAATATAACTCTTCCTCCACTCCCAGTGCATATCCCGCTGAATCAGTCTTAATAATGTAAAAATCAGCACTTCCCGTCCCATAAGATGTTGTGCTGCCACAGATGATAAACCCTCCGTCAGAAGTCTGTTCAACACATCTCCCCACATCAACCCCTCCTCCTCCGTAGGTAACCGTCCACAGCGAATCTCCGTCTGTATTGAATTTTGTCAGGAATAAATCGTTGTTGCATGAACCTGTCACGACAAATCCCCCGTCACTGCAAGGGGCGACATCACCACACCCTATCCCTGGTCGGGTCCAGATAGTATCGAGGTTCTCATTGATTTTTACCACTGGACCTGCCCATGATCTATAAACAAAATTTGAATCAGCAAGCATTTCAATATGGGTTACAAAACCGCCTAATGAACATAATACACTTTGATGTTGTCCCAATGAGTCAAATTTTTCAACCGAGTAATGTGGATGCCCATCTATTGCAGTTAAATAACATCCATCACTCCCTTCGACAACAGAACGGAAATCCATATCATCCAAATATGAAAATGATGTCCACAATGAATCGCCATCATCGTTGATTTTAATTATAAAACCATCGTGACATGCATAAAGAGATGTACGACCAACAATTACATAGCAACTATCACTGGTTTTATCTATATCACGTGGAACATCTAAAATAAAATTTGTATTATAAGAAATAAAATATGAGTTTGATTTAACTGAATCTCCGTTTTCATCAACCCATAAAACATATAAAGCCGATGTATCTACAGTATAGTATTTAGTAGTAGCTATTATGTAATTATTATTTATGCCTAATTCAATATCTGGGATCATATTATCTATTGAATATTTTTTTGACCAAATGGAATCACCAAATGAATCAATTTTCAACAATTGTACTCCAGAATCATTTGTTCCCATTACAATGTAATCTCCATTCTGTAATTGTTTAATCCTGGTGGCATGTTCATTGAATTCTGAAGTCCCATAAACCTTCGACCAGGTAATCGTCTGTGTATATATTGTAGAAATCAAGGAAATCAAAATAGATATAAAAATAATTGTTTTCATCTCTCCCCCTTATCGCACAATTAAAAACTTACCACTTTGAATTTTTTCTCCAGCAACGATTCTATAAAAATATATTCCCGGAGTAGCATTTCTCCCCAAATTATCTCTCCCATCCCAATTTAAGCTATAAAAACCAGGTTTCTGAATGCTCCGGAACAGATTTCTAATTTCCCTTCCCGCGATATCATAAATAGAAAACGTTACTGAAGATAAATTTGGTATAGAATATTCAAAAGCCATACTCTCTGTTGAAATATTCGAACCGGCAGGTCTGACCCAAAAATGAAAAAACTCTGGAGTGGCAAGATATGCTATGATGCTCTGATCACCTTCAATTGGATTTGGATTGCAAAGTGTATAAATTTCAACATCGTCAAAATAATATCCCTCGTAAACTTTAGATTCATTGCTTCCAAACTTGAAACAAATTTGAAAATTATTATTGAAGAAAATAGAATCTATTTGAAAGTAAACTTTGTGCCACTGGTTCATCTCTCCTGAAAATATTCCTTCGCCCTCATCAAATCCTCCATAACCGTTGGATTCACAGGGGTAACCGTCAATCGGATAAAGAGTTGTCCATACTGTATCGGTAAATAGTTTCGCTTGTATCTGAACTCCGTCATTTTCTTCTTCAAGTTCGTATCGGTGATAATAACTTAGATAGACTTTTATATCATTATGATATGTTGTTATATTAATACTGTCAGATATTACTTTTGAAT
>LKUE01000060.1 GCA_001412365.1 Desulfuromonas sp. SDB
ACATCTTTTTCAATTAATTTTAAAAAATTATCAAAAAAAGTCTTAAAATCAAAAATATACAAGTCCACCTGTTCATAGGCATTAAATGTTTTCATAGATTTCAACAAGTACTCTATCCGGTTAATTTCAGATATTATATTGATGAGATATTCCACTATTTTATCCTGGGGGAAATTTTCCAGATTATCTTTCAACACACTCACCGCTGTTTTTATGGCATTTAAAGGATTACCAATTTCATGAGCCATTCCTGAAAATATATAGCCAATATTATCAAGATGGGTGGTGGCTTCAGCAATCTTTTCCAATCTTTCTTTTTCAGTTATATCAGATATCAATACCCAGAAGTACCTGTCGAATAAAGGATAAACAGTAAATCCAAGGATTTTGTCTTTTAAGGTCAGCTTGTTCTGAATTGGAGAAATTTGATGGAGCTGCAGCAGATTAATCCCGAATAATTTAATTAATTTTTCATAGCTAATTGTCTTCAGTATCTTAATAGCGGTTATATTTTGAAACACAATTTTTTCATTAATAATATCTAAAGCTATAACTCCGATGTTTAAATTAAGTAGTACCTCGTAAAATCCGAAATCATTTTGTTCTGCATTTTTCATTTAAATTAAATAAAGTATTTTTTTGTATTTTGTTTTATTAAATTATTTTAATAAAAATTTTGTTCCACTCCTAGGAAATTATTAAATAAATTTAAAAATCTAAATAAACAATAAAAAATTATATTTTTACATTTTTATTGCCTGGTTTTAACAACTGATATTAATATTATGCTTATTATGAGGTATAAAAAATTTATTCCCCAGCAATATCCACAGATTTATAAATTACTTGATGAAATCAGATCAAAAAAGCCTGAGAATTATAAAGCGTTGAAAAAATTACTGGTTAAATATCCCAAAGATAAACATTATTTATTTTCTAAATCAGATTTGATCAAAGCTTTCAGATATCTGAAAAAAATGAGGAAAATCAATGAAAAAGAAACAATTCCCTCAATATTAATTGAAAACCCTGTACGCAGCATGTCCGGAGTAAATGTGGTATCAGTTCTAACCAGACCAAATTTATGTCCTGGTCAGTGCATATTCTGTCCTAACGATATTTTGATGCCCAAGAGCTATATTAGATCAGAACCCAGCTGCAGGAGGGCTCTTAATTGCCGTTTTGATCCCTATGATCAGGTTACCATCAGAATGAAAGCATTAACTTCAACCGGACATCCTGCAGATAAAATTGAACTGTTAATCTTAGGGGGAACTTGGAACAGTTACTCTGAAAATTACCGAGTATGGTTTGTAAGAGAACTATTTAGAGCACTTAATGAGTTCAGCCAACAGCACAATTACGATGAGCAGGTTAGCTTCAATATAGCTCCGGAAATTGTTGATATTGAGGTTTATAAAAAACTTAATTACAATGAAATATTGAAATCTGAACTTTATCAAAAAAATCAGCACAACATTATGATTGATG
Organism: Desulfuromonas sp. SDB; assembly: GCA_001412365.1. GTDB lineage: Bacteria > SDB-A > SDB-A > SDB-A > SDB-A > SDB-A. The sequence continues at coordinate 1,492 of LKUE01000060.1, forward strand.
ATGGAGAAGGCAATTATTCCCAGTTGGGTAATCAGCAAATTATTAATGAAACTTCAGTGCATAGATGTGTAGGTCTGGCAGTGGAAACCAGACCTGATCTTATAAAATTCAAGCAACTCAGAAATTTTAGAAAATTAGGTGTCACCAAGGTTCAGATAGGTGTCCAAACTTTAAGACCTTCCATCAGAAAGATCAACAAAATCAATATCAGTTTAGAAGATATTAAATATAGTTTTAAAATTCTCCGGTTGACCGGATTTAAAATACTTGCCCATGTGATGTTTAATTTGTACACCGCATCACCTGAAGATGATTATTCCAGCTACAAGGAAATTTTCAATTCAGGTCATTATAAACCGGATGAATTGAAAATATATCCTGCTGTTGTCACTGAAAACACAGAACTAAATGATTTATATCAAAAAGGGCTGCATCAGATATATAAACCTGAACAATTGCTGGAGTTACTGGCTAAGTGCTTTGAAATCACTCCATCTTACTGTAGATTGCCCCGGGTGATTAGGGATATTCCCTCCACAGAAATAATAGCAGGAAATAAAATAAGCAATCTGAGGGAAGTAGTGGAGGAGAAGATGTTCAGAGAAAATAGAATTTGCAGTGATATTAGAGCCAGGGAAATTAAAAATCTAGAGATAAAATCCGCTAAATATTCTGTGATTAAATATAATACTGAAGTATCCGATGAATATTTTCTGCAGTATACCAATTCTGAAAATAAAATTATCGCCCTGTTAAGACTTACTCTTGCCCTCAGGGACACCGGAGTTTATTCAACCATGATTGATTACTTTCCTGAACTGGAAAATTCAGCAATTATCCGGGAAATTCATGTGTATGGTAGGAGTTTAAAGATAAACCACAGAAACAAAAATTCTCCTCAGCACTCCGGATTTGGAAAAGCATTAATAGATAAAACGATGAATATTGCTGGAAAATTTAATTTTAAAAAATTAGCAGTAATATCATCTGTGGGAACCAGGGAGTATTACCGGAAAGTCGGTTTTTATGATGGTGAACTTTACCAATTTAAAAATATTCATTATGAGAACAGAAAATAAATGAAAAATAAGCTGATTAAAGAAGTATCACTTAAATCTACAGAGGATAGTGGCAGTAAAGCTGAATTTAGATTTTCAAAATTGCAGTTTTACTGGTTTTTTATACCTGGTTTAATTTTATTTTTTCTTGCGGATATAATATTAATATTTAATTTAAATCTGGATTGGTTTTTAGCCACAAACCGTTTATCTGAATTCACCGGAGAGTATTTATGGATGGTGGTGACTTTCATCTCAGATGGGCTGGTTTCATTTATCATCCTGATCCCCTTACTCCGGAAAAAACCGGAAATAATCTGGATGGTTCTGATTGCCGCATTTTTTTCTACCCTGCTCAACCAGATTATCAAAAGAACTATGCACATCCCCCGTCCACCCTCGGTTCTGGCAGACGATCAATTCAATCTAATTGGACCGGATTGGGGTAGATTCTCCTTCCCTTCCGGTCATGCCAGCATTGTATTTGTAATATCCGGGGTAATTGCCCTGTCCAAAGTTAAGTGGAATATAAAAGTTTTGGTGCTGTTGTTTTTTTCTCTGGTGGCATTGTCCCGTACGGTGGTAGGCGTTCATTGGCCTCTGGATGTAGTGGTGGGAGCTTTAATGGGATGGAGTTGTGCTTTAATCGGTTTTTCCCTGGCCAAGCGAACCCCCTGGGGGTACGGTTATTACGCTCAATTAATATGGGGAGCGTTGCTATTAATTTGTACTATAATATTATTTACAATAGATTATTCTGGATTTAATAATATTATGCCGGTACAACGTCTTATAGCCGTACTGTTTTTCTGGGTGGGTTTATTTCAGTACTACAAAATTATTAAAGATCACCAGTTAAAACACAAAACAGAAAGTAGTATTTGATCATGTAATTATTCTATGGATGCTTGATAACAATGGTTTTATAAAAAAATCCGCATTTATTATTCTGTGAATTAATATACCTGTACAATATTTTTGCCTGATCATACATTATGAGGATGTTGTCAAAATAATCAATTTCAGTTGAATAAAATAATAGAGAGTTGTAGACAGATGATTCTTCAGTATTAATCCATTTACCTTGATTGAAAACATAATAATGAGGGGGATCTGTGGATAATTCAGCTGATATAAAATAATTATGGTAAAAACGGTGGGCAAATCTCTGAAAAGAGGTAAATCTCTGCACAAACCGGCTATTTAGTTTTATTTGTTTTTGTTTTTTTAAATTTTTTTCATTTACAGCTTGATTGAGTTTTTGATGGAGGGCAGCAAAAGCTGTATGTGGATTTCCGGTTAAAAATTCCATAACTAATCTAACTAAAACTGAGTATTCAGCAGGGGGAATTTTATCTCTGCAGGGGGCAGAACATCATTGCAAGTCATATCTTAGGCATTTGTTACGGGGAAGGTGCTGTTGACAGGTTCTTATTTTGAAAAGATCTGAAACAAAGTTGATCAAATCTTGGGCAAAGAATTTGTCTTTATAGGGACCAAACCATTCAGAGTTCAAGTGGGGTCGGGTAATTATTTTTAGATAAGGAAAGGAATTGCCGGATATTTCTATAAATTTATATTGGGGATAATCTTTCTGTTTAATATTATATTCAGGCATATATTTTTTTATCATATCATTTTCAAGAAGAAGGGACTCCAAATCGGACCGGGTAGTTTTAAAATAAAAAAAACAAATGTTTAACAACAAATTTCTATGTACCAGGGGAATATTGCTGGATCCGGATTTCAGTTTTTGAATTTTATGATAATATGATTTTATTCGATTTTTTAATTTTTTAGTTTTCCCGATATAGATTACTGATTTTTGGTTGTCCTGAAAAAAATATATTCCTCCCCTGTTAGGAATATCCTTGATATTATTTTGATTAAATAAACGGGATGAGTTTAACATTTAATTATTGACAAAAAATATAATATATTATGAAATTCCAAGTAAATTTTAACAACTCTGCAAATGAAGTCAAATTTGCTATATGTTTAAGGAGTTAATTAATGAAGTATAGAAAATTTGGTGATACCGGCTGGGAAGCATCGGTACTGGGTTTTGGGTGCATGAGATTGCCCACCAAAGAAAATTATTCAGATATAGATGAACCTCGGGCAGAGGAACTTTTTAATTTTGCTGTCGAACAGGGCATTAATTATTTTGATACCGCTTATCCCTATCACGGAGGAAATAGTGAGGTGTGGTTGGGAAAGTATTTCCATAGACGTCCTGAACTAACCCATATAAAAATTGCCACCAAATTACCGGTTTGGAAAGTGGAAAAACCTGATGATTTCCATCGGTATCTGGAAGAACAGTTAAAAAAATTAAAAAGAGATAAAATTGATTTTTACCTGCTTCATGCCTTGAATGAAGAATTATGGAACAAAGTAAAAAAAATGGATATTTTAAAAAATTTAGAGGAATCGAAAAAACAAGGAATTATCGGCAATATGGGTTTTTCATTTCACGATCAATATCCTGTTTTTAAACAGATTATTGATGAATATCCTCAATGGGATTTCTGCCAGATACAGTATAACTACATGAATGAAGATTTTCAGGCAGGAACCAAAGGTTATCAATTTGCAGTGGATATGGGTATACCCATTATCGTTATGGAACCTCTTTTGGGGGGAAGATTGGTAAATCCTCCACCCAGTATTAACCGGATCTGGAAACAGGCATTAACTTCCAGAACTCCTCCTGCCTGGGCATTACAATGGCTTTGGAGTAAACCTGGAATCAGCATTGTATTAAGCGGTATGAGTAGCTTGGAACAGCTTAAGGAAAACATCTTAACCGCTAATAAATCTAAAGTCAATTTACTCAATGATGATGATTTAGATGTTATTGACCAGGTGCGGGAACAGTATTTATTTTTGAAGCCGATACCTTGTAATGATTGCAAATACTGCCTTCCTTGTCCGGAAGATGTTGATATTCCCAGAATATTCGAAGTTTACAATTCAGGTAAAATGTATGAAAAAATAGAAATTGCTAAAAAATTCTATCAATGGATTAAACCTGAAAATAATGCATCTCGATGTTTGCACTGCGGTCAATGTGAACAGAAATGTCCTCAAAATATTAATATTTCTGATTTACTCTCAGAAATTCATGACACTCTAAGCGTTAAAAATTAACTTACCATAGTGGTTGAAAAAACCGCATTAATCTTCAATTTTAAACATCATCAAAGAAGTTCTTTATAAAGGATTTTATTGGAAAACTAAAAGAATAAAAATTTTCAGGTGTTAAACAATCATAATTAGCATAAATAAAATGCTAAATAACTGTTGAGTAGACAGTGAATTAAATTACAAAAACAAGTAATATAAATGTTTAATTTTATTTTGAATTATCTGGATTAATACTTTTAGTTGATTTATAAGCTGTCTTAATATATCATCTCAATTATGATTTTAATTGCTTGTTCTCTTAATTTAACTCCACTTCATACCAAAACACTAATCAGGGGTATATATGAATAGTAATGAAAAGCCAACTCTTAAATCAATTATCAAGAATATTATTCGAAGAGGTCCTAAAACCTCTCCTCAAAAAAAAATTGCAGTCGTGGTAACTCATGGAGTGGGGGATCAGGAACCTTATCAAACCTTGGATCTGTTCACTAGACATTTTTATCAGATATATCAGCAGCTGATTAAACAAGAATTTCCTGAGGTGGAGTTGAAACTCAGTCATCAATTAATTAAATTTGACCATGAATCTAAAAGTACAATCCGTATATTTTCAGAACCCCAGATAAGCAGAATTCCCCAAATTGATATTTATGAATTTTATTGGGCTGATATCACCGAAGGAAAGATTGAAGCAGATGAAGTGATTAGCTGTATTTTCGATATCGCAAAGGGAGCTAAAAAATTTTACAGTGAGATTAGACATCAGGGGGAATTAAATTCTAAATCCGGTTATCGCCCCGGTCGAAATGAAAATAAGGAATATTTATTTACTTATGACGGTGAATTTCTTTATCTGAAATATCTAATTAATCTGGTTAATTATGCCTGTAATTTTTCCAGATTTTCCAAATACTTGATTAAAATGTACAGACTGTTTTTCCCTTCTGGTTTGTTTGAAAATTTCATTTACAAAATGTTTATTCGAGGATTTAACAGCAAGATTGTCAATGTGTTGGGAGATCTGGCTTTGTACACCGCCAGTGACAGAAAGTCTGAATTTTATGGAATTAGGAAAAAAATACTTAAAAGATCAACTGAATTTATAACTGAGCTTATATCCGGAAAGAACGATAATGAATATAATGAAATTATTTTACTGGGTCATTCCTTAGGCAGTGTTATTTTTTATGATACTATTGATTATATTAATAAACTTTTAAATTTGAATCCGGAGATGGAGAAAAATTCATCTAAGTTGAGTGGTTTTATAACCCTGGGATCACCCTTGGATAAAGTTGCCTTCCTGTTTGCCCAGAGAATAAATTCTGACATCAACTTTGTCCGTTCAGCAATAACTTCTCATCTGCACAGTTTTAAAAAACATCAACCATTGGATTCAAGGATTGAAACTAATCTGAAAACATATTTCAATGATATTGAATGGCTTAATTTTTGGTCACCTTCGGATCCTATATCCGGTTTTCTAGATGTGTATAAACCTTTGAAGAACTATAAATTAGTTTATAATGATCCCATAATTTCTAAACACAGCCATTCGTTTTACTGGGAATGTGAAGATATCTATAAAAAAATTATTGAGGTGTTTAACTTAATTTAGTTATCTGCTCCGGGCTATAACATAACTCTCTGAAATTGCAATAAGCACAAATCTTTTTATTTTCAGTTAATGGAAAAAAATTTTTCGGTTTTGGAATATTTT
>LKUE01000061.1 GCA_001412365.1 Desulfuromonas sp. SDB
CCCCATTATTAAAAAATGAAAATATATTTGTTTACAATCTGATATATGATTATAACAATATATGAAATATAATGCTTTAAAACTAATATATTTTAATATTTTTTTAATAAGATTGTTTTAACTTTTTCTTGGAGAAAGTTATGTTTATTGCCGGACTGATATTCTTAGGGATTGATTTGCTGATACTGCCTTATTTTATTTACCGGTATCTTAAGTACCGGTATTTAAAAAATAATGGAAACCGCTATCAGGGGGTAATAAAAATATTATCCGATAGTGACGGAGGATGCCAATTACTGGTGTACTATCAAGACTCCCTGGGGAAAAGATACCAGATAAAATCATCCGGTTCAAATTCCAGCTGGCGGAATCTTGAGGGCAAACCGGCAGTGGTATATTACAACCGGGATAATCCCCTGGATGCTATAATCGAAGATGATTTCAAATTTCAAATCAGATTAGGATTATTTCTTTTTACAGTATTTTTTCTGACCAGTTTAGCCATGATATTTTTTGGAACTCCCCAGGAAACCAGGACGGAAATCATTGATAATATTATCAACTGGTGGAATAATTTGTGGGCAAATAATCCATGAACTCCAACTACAGTATAAAAGACCGGATAAATTACAAATTTGAGAATTTGATCAGCAAGGGTCCCTTTGCTCTGATCGGAACATTATTAGCAGTATCAATGATAGTAATTTCAATTTTTTCAATATTTGTATTCTTCACTAATTCATCTCCTCATTCTGAAAATTTCTTAATTATAATATGGCAAACTTTGATGAGGACTATTGATCCGGGGGTAATTACCACAGATCAGGGACATATTTTATTCATGTCTTCCATGTTCATGATCACCATCTTCGGGATCTTTTTAATCAGTTCTATTATCGGTATAGTTACTACCAGTTTAGATACAAAGATTGATTCAATCCGAAGAGGGAAATCAAAAATTATTGAACAGCAGCATACCGTTATTTTAGGCTGGTCTGAACAAATTTACACCATTCTCTCCGAACTTAATATTGCCAATGAATCCAACCGGAACAACCTGATCGCCATCCTGTCCGAACTGGATAAACTGGATATGGAAGAAGATATCTGGGGAAAGATAAATATTCCTAGAAATACAAAAATCATCTGCCGTACTGGAAACAGGATGGACTTGTCTGATCTGGATATCATGAGTTTGAACACTTCAAAATCTATAATTATTTTATCATCAGAGGTATCTGATCCTGACTGTGAAGTAATCAAGACCGTACTGGCAATAGTCAACAATCCCCATCGAAGGGAAACCCCCTATAATATTTCTGCAATGATTCGTAATCCAGAAAATTTAGAAATTGCCAAAATAGCAGGGCGGCAGGAGGTGAATTTAATTCTGGAAGGTGATTTTATTGCCCGGATCATTGCTCAAACTTGCCTCCAGCCGGGGCTATCCATCGTAATAAATGAAATCATAGATTTCATGGGAGATGAAATTTATTTTCACTTTGATCCTGGTTTAACCGGAAAAACTTATCAGCAGCTTCTTTTTGCATATGATAATTCTTCAGTTATCGGTTTAATTGACCAAAAAGGGAAAGTACTGCTTAATCCTTCCGCAGATACAGTACTGGATGCAGGAGGACAGATTATATTGATTGCCCGGGATCACAATTCCATTCATCTATCCAATGAAAATTATATTTGTGAAAATCAGTCAATTGTAAAGAGTTATAAGGATAATGCTGAACCTCAGAAAATTTTAATACTGGGCTGGAATTGGAAAGTTCCCATAATTATTGATGAACTGGACGAATATCTTTCTCCGGCATCTTATGTGAAAATTGTGGCAAATTTAGCTGATCAAGAAAATTTCAACAAATTAAACAACCATTCCTACAAAAATTTCAAACTGGACTTTCAAACTGGAATCACCACTAACCGGAAATTACTGGATGCTCTTTGCAACGAAGATTATCATCATATAATTATCCTGTGTAATGCTGATTTTGAAAATCCTCAGCAAGCTGATTCAAATACATTGATGACTTTGCTGCACGTAAGAGATATTGCCATGAAAAAGAATTTAAATTTTTCCATAGTCAGTGAGATAAAGGATATAAAAAACAAAAATTTAGCCGAGATAACCCGGGCTGATGATTTCATTGTAAGCGACAAAATGACTAGTTTGCTGCTAGCTCAATTATCTGAAAATAAACATCTTTTGAAAATATACCAGGAACTGTTCGATTCTCTTGGTTCAGAGATATACCTGAAACCGGCTCAATCTTATGTAAAACTCTGTGAACCGGTAAACTTTGCTACGGTAATCCAATCAGCTATTGATAAAAATGAAACTGCTATAGGTTACCGGAAATATCAGGCAAATTCTAATAGCAATAACTTTTTTGGAATTTTTATCAATCCATCAAAATCTGAAACTATCGAATTCCAAGAACAAGATAAGATAATAGTGATTTCAGAAGATTTTCTATAAGCTTTCAACCCTAGGTCAAGATTTTTTAAGACGAAGAAACATTTACAGATTATCATACAGAAATTATAAAATTATTTAAATTGGAGGAATTATGAGTGAGGTAATTTCATTGGAAGAATATGCGGAATTATGCGCAATGATGGCGGAAACGGGCGGAGATGAAGCAAAAGAAATTGAAATTGCTCAAAAAAAAGGGGTAGATAGCGAATCCTGGAAAAATTCCAAAACTCATTATACTGCCTTGATGAGTGATCCAAAGGATATGGGAAAAACGGCAATGGCGTTTATGCCCTTATATCAAGCTGCCCAGGAGAAATTAAGAGGAGGAGGTCCTCCCGGATCCTTGGAAGATTATACCAAAGTTCATTTTGAGATGGCCTATCATAAAGATCCCGATAATCCTGAAAAAAAGATAGATTTTATGGTAGTTCTGGAAAGGAATGGTTTTACTCACTCCCAATGGCTTGAAATGGAAAGTTACTGGACTCCCCGGGTGGGCAGTGATACTGATCCGAAGTTCAATCCAGAACAGGCTCAGAAATTCAGGATTTTAATGCAGCAATACTCAGATAACTTTTTTAAAT
>LKUE01000062.1 GCA_001412365.1 Desulfuromonas sp. SDB
AAAATACATTAAGATATTTTTTATGGGGTGAATATGAAAAAGATAATCTGGATTATAGTTGTTGTAGTATTATTAATAATTGCGGGATTTTCTGGAATGAAATTCTTTAAAAACCGCAATAATAAACAGGTGCAGTGGATTACCACTGAAATCACCAAAGGTGATTTAAATGTAGTTATAACTTCTACCGGTTCACTGGAAGCAGTGGGAACGGTGGAAGTAGGCACTCAAATTTCTGGCACTATTTCTGAGATTCGAGTTGATTTTAATACCCGGGTAAAACAGGGAGATACCCTTGCTGTACTGGACACCAGGAATTTAAGAGCTTCAATTTATGAGTTAAGTGCAAATTACCAAAAAGCAAAAATTCAGGTAGAACAATCCCAAAGAGAATTTAACCGGAGCCAGGAGCTGTTTGAGAATAATTTAATCAGTGAATCGGAGTATGAGTCAGCCAGGGATGCCTATGAATTAGCCCAGACCAGTTTAGAAATAAGCCAAGCTCAACTGTACAGGGCGCAGATCAATTATGAAGATGCTTATATCAAAGCGCCTATAAGCGGAGTGGTAATATCCAAAAATGTTGATGAAGGACAAACCGTAGCAGCCAGCTTCAATACTCCCACTTTATTTACTATCGCTGAAGATCTGACCAAGATGGAAATCCAGGCGTATGTAGATGAGGCGGATATCGGGCAGGTAAAACAAGGGCAGGAAGTGATTTTTGATGTAGATGCATATCCGGATTTGGAGTTTTCAGGTGAGGTCAGCCAAATTAGATTACAGCCGGAAATAGTTTCCAATGTGGTTAACTACATTGTTATAATCGAAGTGGACAATCCTGATCTCAAACTGATGCCGGGAATGACTGCTAATATTACCATTAATATTGATTCGCGGAAGGATGTGTTAATTGTTCCCAATACCGCCTTGAATTTCATGCCTCCTCAGGATTTCTTAATACAATATTTCCAATCATTGCCTGATTCAGTAAAGGAGACGATGAGACCAGGAAGTGGACCTAATCAAGGAGCAGGACCAGGTCAGATAGATCAAGATATGGGTAAACTATGGGTGAAACTGGAAGATCAGATAATCATGATGCCAGTGAGGGTAGGACTTTCTGACGGTATCAGCAGCGAGGTCACCGCTCCTGAACTGGAAGCAGGTCAACAGGTGATTATTGGCTCCAATTTGCCCCAGAGTACCAGTAATAACCAGCGAAGTCCTTTCCTTCCTTCCCGGAGATAGATAATTGGGAAATTTAATTACCTTGCGCGATATAACTAAGATTTATGATTTGGGATCAGTTAAAGTTCCAGCATTGAATGAAGTAAATCTGGAGATTTCAACCGGAGAATTTATTGCGATAATGGGGGCAAGCGGCTCAGGCAAATCCACTTTGATGAATATTATCGGCTGTCTGGATAACCCTACTTCCGGTGAATATTATTTGGATGGTATAAATGTAGATAAGCTGAATTCAGATCAATTAGCAAATATTAGAAATAAAAAACTGGGTTTTGTGTTTCAATCATTTAATTTACTAGCCCGGACTTCTGCTCTGGAAAATGTTGAGCTGCCATTGTTTTACAATTTAGAAATTAATTCATCAAAAAGGAAGCAATTAGCCCAAGTTGCTTTGGAAATGGTTAATCTTTCCGACCGTCTGGATCATCAGCCTAATCAGCTTTCCGGCGGTCAACAGCAAAGAGTAGCAATTGCCCGGGCATTGGTAAATAAACCAATTTTGCTGTTGGCGGATGAACCCACCGGTAATCTAGATTCAAAAACTACGGTGGAAATCATGAAGGTATTGCAGGAACTCAACCAGTCAGGCAGGACAATTATCCTGGTTACCCATGAACATGATATTTCTGAATATGCAAAACGGGTGGTGGAATTGAAAGATGGTAAAATAATTAAAGATCACGCTATGAAAAACAGAAGAGCGGATTGAGGAAAAGATGAATTATTTGAATTCAGTTAAAATTGCCTACCGGGCTCTGTTTAAAAACAAAACCAGGTCATTTTTAACCATGCTGGGCATTATTATCGGAGTGGGTTCAGTAATTACTATGCTGGCTATCGGTCAGGGTTCCAGTGACAGTATAAAAGCAGAAATTTCTCAATTAGGTACAAATGTCATTATTGTTTTTCCTACTGCTCAGCAGAGGGGAGGAGTTCGATCAGAAGCAGGTACTACTCAGGATCTTACCGAGGACCATGTCACTGAAATAATTGCAGGTTGTCCCTCAGTCCGCTATGCTACCCCGGTAGTATATTCCACCGGACAGATTATTGCGGGAGGGCAGAACTGGAGAACTCAAATTATTGGAGTTTATTCCGATTATTTGAAAATAAGGAACCTGGAAGTTGAATTAGGTACTGTATATACTGCTCAGGATGAATCCCGTTCTGGAAAAGTCTGCCTGTTGGGAAAAACTGTTTCCGATAATTTGTTCGGAGAGGATGTCAATCCAGTAGGTCAGACTATTCGGATTAACCGGATCCCTTTTAAAGTTATCGGGGTGCTGGAGGAAAAAGGGCAGAGTATGATGGGACAAGATCAAGATGATATGATTATTGCCCCATTTTCTACCGTACAGAAAAGGATAAGAGCCATTGATCACATCAATATGATTTTTATTTCAGCAGTTTCAGAAAATTCTATAGACCAGGCTATTGAAGAGATAGATCAGGTTTTAAGAACACATCTAAAACTGGTTTCAGGACAGGAAGCTCCTTACGATATCCGATCGCAAAGTGAAATTGTAGAAATGTTCAGTTCAACTTCCAGAATAATGATACTTCTGTTAGCTTCTATCGCAGTGATCTCTCTTATCGTGGGAGGAATTGGGATAATGAATATAATGCTGGTTTCAGTTACCGAAAGAACCAGGGAAATCGGATTGAGAATGGCGGTAGGGGCAAGGAAAATTGATATTTTATTTCAATTTCTGATTGAAGCAATTTTATTAAGTGTACTGGGGGGGATTATTGGCATCATCATTGGACTGATTAGTTCACAAGCCCTTTCCAAAATATTAAACTGGCCCACCACAGTTACTCCTTATTCAATTATTATTTCCTTTATTTTTGCCACAGCGGTGGGGATATTTTTTGGATGGTATCCCGCCAGAAAAGCGGCTAAATTGCACCCAATAGAAGCATTGAGGTATGAGTAGCTGATAATTTCACTTTAAAATTTAAGCATATTTTGATATTTTTAACGGTTAGTAAAATTTCATTAAAAATAATTTTTAATTTAAGGTGAATAAATGATTTCAATCTTTTTGATGATCAACTTGATTTTAGTAAACAATCTAAAAGTTCATTTTATTGATATTGGACAGGGAGACGCCTGCCTTATTGAGACCGGACAGAGTTATTATTTGGTGGATGCAGGAGTTGACCGTTCTGATGACAAGTTATTAAATTATCTTAACTCGGCGGGAGTGGATACTATAGATGCAGGGTTGATGACTCATCCCGATTATGATCATTATGGTGAATTTCAAGATCTAATTGAATCAGGAGTGGTGCTGCTGAGATTTGTCCGAAACAAGGATCACAAAGATAATATAACCTTTTTAAATTTGCTGGCTACTTTGGCAAATTACCAGATTCCTGTGGATACAGTTAATTACACTGACAGTTTAAACTGGGGTTTGGAAACTCAGATACTGTCTCCCAATTACAACAATGGTTTTGGCGGCTATAACAACAATTCTATTGTGTTTACAGTAAATTATGGACAAATAAAATTTTTATTTACCGGAGACAGTGAAACAGAAAACAATAATTATCTGATTAACAACTACAATATGGACATTGATGTGCTTAAAGTGTCTCATCACGGTTCCACCAACGGAACTGATCTAAATTTTATAAGCTCTACTACTCCCCTGATATCGGTAGTGTCATCGGGAATAAATAACTACGGACATCCTTCTCATGATGTCATCAGCTTATTAAGGATTGGGGGCAGTTTGGTCTACTCTACCGCGGATGACTGCTCAACCTGGGTAGGCAACGGTTCATCTGATTATTCAGTGGATGATGATGTGGTGGTGGAAACTGATGGGGTGAGAATTTGGGTAAATGGCGTGCTGGTTTATGATCCCACTGTGGTTGAAGAGGAAATTTATTCACCTGATCAAGATTTTTCCTGCAGCAATTTCGTTATAAATCAAAGATTTGAATTTAGATTAGACCTCAGTGAAAGTTGTAATTTTTCCCTGGAAATTTTTAATATTTCCGGGCAAAAGATTGATGAATTTGCAATCAATGATCTAGGAATAGGTGAGTATAATTTTAATATGAATTTAGAAAATGCTGCTGCGGGAATGTATCTGCTCAAAGTAAATTTTAACCGAACTACAATTTCAAAAAGTCTGATTTTGCTGGAGTAGCATTTGAAAGTATTCAATGAATTAGCGCTTGTATGTTTAGTTTTTACCTGGTCGCTTATGGGCATTACTAACTCTGCTGATTCTCTTGCTGCAGATGATACCCTAAATTTCTCAGGAATTGTTCATCAAGGTGATTCCTATAGCTTTAAACTTAATTCAAAACTGATGTTCAGGTTAGTGCCCATTCAGTCCGGTTGGATTATATGGATGGGCAGTTCCCAGAATTCGACAAAAGATTTCGTTTCAGTATCTACACCTCCATTCAGAGGATTAAATGCGAGGATAATTGAGGGTTGGCATTTCAGAAATGCTGACAACAGCGGTCCTAATCTCCCCGGAGATAAAAATGTCAATGCCCCCGGAGAACTCCGATCTTTTTATTTTGTGGTAAATGATTCAGGTTATCAATCAGCCCGGCAGTGTTTAAAAGTTCTTATGTGGCCTTATTGTTATTCTGAACAGGAAGTGGATCAAGCCGGCGTTGAATTTTCTGCATTGCCCAAGGGAGAAGGAATATTGCATATAGATAGCTTAGAGTTATCCAATGTTCAGACCGGGCAGAGAGCATTAATACAGACACTGATATTCAAGGCAACTATCATTATTCCAGGAATATAAAATACACCAATATTTTATTCTGCCCTTATTGAAATAATAATTATTTACCGGGGGATGGTTTTCAAAAGTAAATGATGTTATAACCTAAAATATAAAATTAAAAGGAGAGAATGATGAGATTAGCATGGATTGTTTTGTTGGGCGGTTTTATTGCCAGCTGTGTTTATTCCCAGTCAAATGATATTGATCAAGTGTACCGGGAAAGATTCACCCCTTTTAATGTAGGTTTAACCTATAATGAAAAAATCGGATTAAATGCGGAAGCGGATATTTACCTTCCCCGGACTATTGAATACAGAATTTATGAAGTCAGCGGGTTGGTGATGCAGGGACCATTCCTCTGTCTGAATCTGGGATACAGGGGTTCAGGGGTGGGATTAGGTTATGGAGCTTTTGTAAGAGGTTTTGGCACAATTGGGGCAAATGGGAAGGTAAAAGCTTTATACACTTACCAGTCCAATAAATATATCAATGAAGATGAATTTTATATAAATCCGGAATTGGAACTAATTTTAATGATAACCAATGTTGAGGTTGGTTATCTCCGGCAAGTCAGCGGTGATGATTCCCGGGACTACTTTTACTGGGGAATGGGGATAAAAATATGACCTTGAAAATATTTTTGTTGATGGTAACAATCTGGATTGGATTATACCAAAGGGTAAGCGATGACCAAATTGAATCACCTTCAGTAGTTATAATTTTCAATGAAGATAAAATTGTATATCAACGACCGGCTGAAGAATCGGAAATTTTCGGCTATTTAAATTCAGGAGATACAATAATTGCATTAGCCAGAAGTGATAACGGCTGGATTGGTTTTGATCCGGGAATTGCTCAAGCTGCCAATATAGGGGTGTTCCGGCTGAGGTGGGTTGACATGGATGGGTCTATTAGTTTTGTCAATGGAGTTTATCAGGATTTACCGCTAGTGTGGACTCCCCAACCGGGGAAATGTTATAATATGTTTTTAAATCTCAGCTATTTGTATTCACAGCCTGATATAAATTCAGATATTATTGATAGTTTCTACAGTGAAGATTTTGCCGAAGTTCTACAAATTGATTCAACCGGCTGGGCTTGTGTAATTTCAATATCAGAAGATACCTCAGTTTATGATTCAGGCTGGATACAACCGGAAAATTTAAATTTAAACGGTTCCGGTGATAGTTTTTGATATACAACTTAATACAATAAATTTAGCATATCTGAATTTTTTAAATTATGAGATTAGCACTGCTTCAAATTCTTCCTGAACAAAATCAGAAATACAATCAAGAAAAAGGATTATCCTGGGTGGCTGAAGCAAAACAGCAGAATGCTGATCTGGTGGTATTCCCGGAAATGTGGAATATAGGTTATAGTTTTTACAATGAACAGGCAGGGGAAATGGATTTTGACCCCCACCGGGAATATCAGATCAATAGGGATAAAATTATGAAGTGGCAATCTCAGGCAATATCTAAAAACAGCCAGTTTATTAAAAGGTTTAAGAGTATTGCAAAAAAATTAAATATCTGCATTGCCATTACCTTTTTAGAAAAATCAAATTCAAAACCCTACAATTCAGTTATGATAATCGACGGTAAGGGAGATGAGCAGTTAACCTACCGTAAAGTCCATATATGCGAATTTTCCATGGAAGCTTTTTGTTCTCCCGGGGATAGTTTTCACAGTATGGAATTAAATACTGAGGGGGGAAGATTTAAAATTGGGGCGATGATATGTTATGACCGGGAATTCCCTGAAAGCGCCCGGCAGTTAATGTTACAGGGAGCGGAGTTGATAATTGTTCCCAATGCCTGTGAACTAGATAAACATAGACTTGCGCAAATCGAAACCAGGGCTTTTGAAAACATGATTGGGATTGCAGTTGCCAACTATCCCCATCCCAAAGCTAACGGTAATTCAGCAGCCTACAGCGCTATCTGTTATGACCGGCAGGGGGAAAGTGTGGATAATTTGATAGCTCGAGCAGATGAAAAAGAACAACTGGTTATAGCAGATTTCAATCTGGATGAAGCCAGGGAATATCGAAGTAGAGAAGTATGGGGCGGTAAATACCGAAGACCTGATGTCTATAATTACTGATTTTAGGACATTTTAAAAAAAGAACAATATCACCAGCTACTAAAGTATTTCTACCTAATTGCCTCTAACTACGAACTGAAATATCAGAAATAATTCTCCTGGCCAAGTTTGACCAGGAGAGATCATTATTCTTCAACCCAGCCGTTGTGAGCTGCATTTCCACCCCACATAGCCCAGCCGGTATTATTACGGTCACCGGTATCCAGGCAGAAAACCTTTCCATTGGCGGTTGCCCAAAATACTTTTCCATCCATTACCGAGGGCTGGAATACAATTGGATTCCCGCAGTTATATTTCCAGAGTTCCTCTCCACTTTCCGCATCAATGCAAATTATTTCTCCACTATTGGAGCCGATGAAAATTTTGTTATTTACAATGGCAGGAGGGGTGAGTTGACGTCCGTAATCCTGATCCCCCGTATATTCCCATTTCCAGACTATTTCACCGTTATCAGGATTTGTTCTCTGGAGGATGTTGCCTTGAGCGTTAAAGCAGTCTTGATCATATATTACCGGACGGGAACCCTGATAAGACCATGCACCGGAAACAGTGAACACTCCGGTGTTTTCCTCAGCTTTATCCAGCTGGGCAGTAGATGGTGCAGTGCTAAAACCTACTGAAGCATCCTGTTGAGCCTGTTCCAGGGCAAGAGTAGAAGTTCTGTCGGCATGCAGGTAATCAGCTTGCTGATAACCGAAGAGTTTATCATTTTCTCTATTTCCGGTCATCCTGCTGAGTATTCCCACTCCTTCAAATCGTAATTCAATTTCATTGCCGTGCTCATCAATAGATTGTTCATTTTGCCTTAAACTGGTGTATACTTGTTCCCCGAAAATCCAGGGTGCGGAGGTGGCATTGTAGTTTTCTCTCCACAATTCATCTCCATCTTCCAGAGAATAGCAATAGATCATCCCGTCAAAGCTGGCTAGATAAACTTCATCTTTGTCTATCACCGGAGCGGAAATGATATCGGAGACAATATGATGTTTCCAGTAGGTTTCACCGGTAAATAAATCCAGACAAATCAGCATATGTCCTCTTTCTCCGGGATAAGCCATCAATACTTTTCTGCCGGATATTGCCGGTTGACTCATCAGGGGATCTCCCAGCCAGTGATGCCAAAGATCCTTACCATCGCTTGCTCGCAACGCATAAATAATACAGGACTCAGTATTAAATACTACAATTCCCTGATCCACCACCGCTGCAGTGGGTCCATCATCTCCGGTATTTACCGCCCAACTAATAGTTCCCCGGTCTGCATCCAGAGCATAAAAAGAGTAGGAGCCAAAACCTCCCCCCAGGTACAATTTGCCATTATAATAAGCAGGTGTAGCCAAGGGCAGCTGCTCAGGTAAAGTAATTTTCCATCCTTTCATCCCATCATCGGTAGTGAAATACTGGGGCTGGCAATCCCGGTAATATTCATGATCCATGGGAGTACAGGGCGCTCCATCTGAATTATTTGGATAGGAATATAATTGTTCCTGAGATAAAATTAGCTGGTCCTGAAGGCTGTAAATATGTTGGGTTATCTGTTCACCTACTCCCAAAACATTGAATATCAGGAAAAAAGATGCAGTTAACAGGGTGGTCATGTTTTCCTCCTAATTAATAAATTTTTCCTCCAATTATTTGGCAAGGTAACCTCCTTTAAGGTAAGATTCATTATTATATACTTTAAATACGGGGAAATATTCCAAAATTAATTGGAGAATTTTAAAATGATTGTTTTCTGGTATTATATTGACAGCAGTTTTACAGGTAAAAGTAAATAATTTGGAATTTAGGAAGTAATATGGTTATCAGCGGATTTTCTTTTGTTAGAAATGGAGTGAAATTGTACTATCCGGTGGAAGAAATGATCCGGTCAATTCTTCCCCTGGTGGATGAATTTGTCATAGCAGTAGGACAGGGAGATGAAGATGATACAACCCGTGAGGAAATTGAATCTATTGGTAATCCCAAAATTAAGATAATTGACACCCAATGGAATGAGAAGTATTACCAAAAGGGAATAATCAATGCTATCCAAACTGATCTGGCTAAGCAACAGTGCAAAGGTGATTGGCTATTCTACCTTCAGGCAGATGAAGTAGTTCATGAAAAATATCTTTCGGTAATAGAAAAAAGATGTAAGCAGTTGCTGAGGTGTGAACAAATTGAAGGATTATTGTTCAATTACAAACATTTCTGGGGTGATTACTGGCACTACCACCAGGGGCATGGTTGGTATCCCCGCGAAATTAGAATTATCCGCAATGATCCGGATATACATTCCTGGCAAAGTGCTCAGTCCTTTAGAAAATTCAGTTATTATGAGCAACCCCGACAACAAAAAGGTCACCGTAAACTTAAAGTAGCTAAGGTAAATGCTGAAATCTATCATTACGGGTGGGTAAGACCCCCAAGTTTTATGCAGAATAAAAGAAGAGCTTTGGATTCAGTTCATTGGGGGAAGAAAAAAGCTGAAAATTATTATAATCAAGCCCCCCCTGCTTTTGACTACGGACCTCTGGACAAGCTGGGGGTATTTACCGGCAGCCATCCTGAAGTGATGAAACAGAGAATTAAAAATTTTTATTGGAAAGATCAGCTTCAATACAGGGGAAAGCCCCATACGGGAAGAGAGTTACATAAGCATGAAAAATTAAAATACCGGTTTTTATCCTTTATTGAGAAAACTTTCTTTAATAACCGGAAAATAGGTGAATTTAAAAATTATATATTAATTAAGGACATTTGATAAAAATTTCCTGTTCCCAAGGAAAATATTGAAGTAAATTGAGTTGTAGCAATGAAAGATTATTTAAAAAACCTCCCTGCCAGTTATGTTTAATCGACCTGATAGAACTTATAATTATTCACCGGATTTAATTAACAAAATTTTAAAAAAGTCAAACCATCCCCTGAAGGTGATAACTGATTTAATTGAAGACAACACCACAGTTTTAGATATTGGAGCGGGGAATGGTATTTTAACTGAGTTGTTGAGATTTAAATATTCAAATGTAATTATTGACGGGATAGAAAAAAATAGATATGGGGGAAATATATCCAGGTCAAAGTACAGGAATTTTTATCAAGGTGACGCTCAAAATTTCTTTAATATATTTCAGAATGAACAATATGATTATATCGTACTGGCTGATATTATCGAACATTTAACCGATCCTTATACATTTTTAAAAAAACTGGTTAACTCAATTCCTGTAAGTACAAAAATAATACTAACCACTCCCAACATATCATTTGGCGCAGTGAGAATATCTCTTCTCCATGGTGATTTCGATTACACCGATTCAGGAATATTGGAAAGAACCCATTTAAGATTTTTTAATATTAAAAGTTTAAAGCTGATGTT
>LKUE01000063.1 GCA_001412365.1 Desulfuromonas sp. SDB
AATTTACACTAATCCCAGCACCACCCGGGGGAATGGAACAATGTTAAATATTACTTTACAAATAGTTTAGCTAAATGTAAATTAATAGACATGAGAGAAAATAAGATTTATCAGCGAGATATTTTTAAAAAAATTGAGAATCATCTTGATGACCTGGAAGCAATAGTGATTACCGGAATGAGAAGGACAGGCAAAACTACAGCTTTGTTATATGTTAAAGATAAATACTTCCGGAAAAACAGTATTTATCTTGATCTTGAAAATCCTCTAAATCAGAAGTATCTGGAAAGTGAAAATTACCAGGAAATAAAAACAAACTTTGAATTTTTAGGAATTAACTTTAAAAAAAGAGCAGTAATCTTTTTAGATGAAATACAATACCTGTCAAAAATACCATCTGTTGTTAAATATTTCATTGATCATTATTCAGTTAAATTTTTTATTTCAGGATCAGCCAGTTTTTATCTAAAGAATTTGTTTTCAGAGAGTTTGTCGGGAAGAAAATACTTATTTGAAATATTTCCTTTAGCTTTCAATGAGTTTCTGAATTTTAAAGAAGCATCATTCATTATCCCCGATAAGAAGATAAGTAAAGAAATTTACGACAGCTTAAAACCTTTGATGCTGGAATATCTCAATTACGGAGGATTTCCACAGGTGGTTTTAAAAAACAGCGACGAGGAAAAGAAACTTTCTGTTAATGATATTTTTACATCATATTTTCAAAATGAAATTATTCAGATGAGTGATTTTCGTAAAAATAATAAAGTTAGAGATTTAATTTTACTGTTGATGGAACGAGTGGGTTCAAAACTGGATTACCAGAAATTATCCAGTATTTTAGGAATTTCCCGACCCACTTTGTATAATTATATTTCATTTCTTGAGCAGACTTATTTTATCTCTCTGGTTAAACCTTATTCTTCAGGAAAAGATACTGAAATCAGGAAAGCTCCGAAAGTTTACTTATGTGATGTAGGACTGTTAAATAATGTAGCTAAGGTGAGCCGGGGGCATTTGTTTGAAAATGCTGTTTTTCAGATAATCAGAAAAGATAACAAAATTAATTATTATCAAAAAAAATCAGGGGTGGAGATAGATTTTGTATTAAACCAAGAGCGATGTCTGGAAGTTAAGATCAATCCTGATGAAAATGACCTATCCCGGATAAGAAGATTGTGTGAACAATTGAAATTGAAAAGATATAATCTGGTTGGCTTGAATTATTCTAAGGTTGAACGGGTTGTCTATCCTTTTAATTTATAAACTTTCTACCACCCCGCTACTCCGGAATATTTTACCACTAATTTAAACGAATCCCTGCCCAGCACCCCAGAATATTTTACCACGAAT
>LKUE01000064.1 GCA_001412365.1 Desulfuromonas sp. SDB
AAATATTTTTTTTATACTGTTCCGCAATATAGCTTGGAATATAGTTCTTTTTTAAAAATTCTTTAGACAATGATAGTATCTCCCGGTATGGTCTTTAGCTAATCAAAACAGTGCTAAATTTCTATCATATCTCCGCTTTTCATAACTACACATTTTACTCCAATCCCCTCCACCAGCTGCTTAAATTTTTGAGGATCAGCTTTTATCACCGGAAATGTATCGTAATGTATAGGAATTACCTGTTGAGGTTTGAAAATCTTAACTGCCCTGAACGCATCTTCCACATCCATTACAAAATTACCTCCAATAGGGAGGGCAGCCAGATTGATATTTTCTTCCTGCAACAGCTGCATTTCAACGGTTAAACCAGTATCTCCAGCATGATAGAATTTAACTTGCTCTGCTTCTATCAGAAATCCTCCCGGATTACCTCCATAAATAATCTTATTATCTTCAAATATTCCCGATCCATGAATTGCCGGAGTCATCTTTACTTTGCCAAAATCAAACTTATGTTTTCCCCCAAGGTGAAGGGGATGAACTTTTTCCAGTCCTTTAGTACTTAAATAATTACAGATTTCAAAATTAGCAATTACCATTGCCTTTTCCCTCCGGGCAATACTTACACAATCTCCAATATGATCACTATGTCCGTGAGTAATCAAGATATAATCTATACCGGTTTGCTCATCAGCGCTGGCATTGGTTTGAGGATTTCCGGTGAAAAAAGGATCA
The DNA here is from genome assembly GCA_001412365.1 of Desulfuromonas sp. SDB. Taxonomy (GTDB): domain Bacteria; phylum SDB-A; class SDB-A; order SDB-A; family SDB-A; genus SDB-A. Next base: position 736 of record LKUE01000064.1, read on the forward strand.
ATCAATATCCTGCAGTTCCCGGTTTCAAGTTTAAAAGTTGCATGTCCCAAAAAATAAACTTTCATCTTATCTCCTTATGCTTTTAGATAAATACATATTTGAAATAGTTTTCCCAGGATAAATTATATAATAATCTTGAGGACACTAAAAGGCATTGTTAATCATTCTAATAATAGCTTATTCAGTTCTTTTTTCTAAAATAACCTCCTTAACCAATTCTTCCATGTTTTTGCTATTTACATCAATACAGTCTTTTTTAGTTCTAAACTGGTAGGCCAGGAAGGACAGCGCTTTCAGATGTAAATTGGGGTTAACCGCAGGAGAGATCAATAATATGACAATTTTAGCTTTATCTTCCTGCTTACCCCACTTAAACGGCTGGTCAGATAATCCCACAATGATCAACACTTCCCTTATCCCTCTTATTCGGCAATGGGGTAAAACCACCCCTTTGCCCAATACCGTTTCCTGTAGATCTTCCCGGCTACAGGCTAAATCAATCACTATTTATTGATCCGGAATCATTTTCAGGGTCTCTCCAATTTCAGCTAATCTGGAAATTGCATTTTGTCTATTCTCCACCTTGGACAATCTTACAAATTGCAAATTTGAAAGTTTAAACGGAAATTCATTTTCGTCAATCCCATTATCTCCAACCACCTTGTCTTCTCCTAATGTCCAGGACTGCCATTTTTTTAAAGTTCTTTCAGTTAAGATGACACCAAAAATTGAAAAAATAACAATGGAAGGAATTACAATATCTGCAATCATAACTCCCTGCTCTCCCAGGGCAGTAGCAACAAAAGCAGCTTCAACCGCAGCTACCCCCGCCTGAGGAAACATCAGCAGAGGAACACAGTGAATTATTTTCGCATCTTTTTTAACCAGTCGAAGCGCCCAGCTGGTGGCAAATAGTTGAGCAGTGAATCTGGTGACCAAATAAATTCCAATGGGTGGAAGCAGGTGCAGCTGAAATTTTGAAAAATCCATTTCAGCGCCAATTAAGGCAAAAAACAATAAATTTACTGCCGGCATTACATTTTCAATTTTCAATGAATCGAAGACAATATTGCCGGAAAAATTAGCAATAAGAGCGCCAGCCAGAACAATTGCCACCAGAAAGGGGAGGTGCAATATAATTGCAATTCCCGTAGTTACTGCAACTATTCCTGCCACGGTTAAGAACATCTCCACCGAAGGGGTGGGATGTTCTGAAAGTAATCTTACAAGAAAGGAATCTTGGGACTTAACCTCTTCATCCAGAGGAACCCGGTTGATTAACAGCCATAAAACCACAAAGGCAATTATTCCCAACAAAATGGCAGAAACAAGATCTTTAGAAACGGTAACTATAGACATTCCCTGCTGATTATTAAAAAATTGGATTAAAAAAGAAAACAGAATTACAGTGGCAAGATCAATCAGAGCCATTACATTTCCTAATAAATTCCTAATCTCTCCTTCTATCTCATACCGATTCATCAAGGCAAAGGTAATGGCAGGGGCAGGGGCAATGGCAATAGAGGCGATAATTAAAGAGAAATATATGTTTATTCCACTTCCGGGAACAAGTTTTCCGTAGAGATAAAAACAAACTCCCACCAAGGCAAAAGTTACGGTTATATTAATAATAGCTATAACAAAAACATCTTTAAAAACCCTTTTTAATCTTTTAAAATGCAACTCTTCACCGATACCAAAGGCAATTAAAGCAAGAAAGGCAAATATGATAAATTGAAAGGAAATTAACTCTCTGGAATATAAACGGTCTAGGCCGATATCCAGTCTTCTTAAAATAAATAAAGCAACCGGCCCCACCACAATTCCCCCCATGATCTGCCCGATAACCTCACCAACCTGAAGTCTTCGGGCAATTCGACCCCCTAAATTCCCTGCTAAAATCAGCAAACCAAGGGTCAGAATATGTAATCCGTACCGGCTCAATTCAGAGAATCATGAAGATGGTATTGTAATGAATCAGCAATAAAATTATAATGGCGCGCCCGGTTGGTATCACCACCCATTTCAATAACCCGGGCATATGATCGCCACAACTCTGGATTGTCGTTCTCCATTTCCAGCAGCTGTTCATACACCTCTGCTGATTTTATTAAATCAAACTGCTCTTCATAAACGGTGGCTAAAGAATACAAGAAGCGAAGGTTATGTGGCTCTCTTTCAGTTAAAATCACTAATAAACTTTCCGCTTCAGTAAAATGCTTTCTTTGCTGTTGAAGCAGCGCCAATGCAAAAACCCCATAATTGTCCGCTGAATTAATCTTCAACGCCCGTTTATAATGCAGTTCCGCGGAGTTTAGATCCCCCAGCCGCCTCATTACATTTCCCATAGACAGATTTGCCTGATAATTCAGGGAATCAAGCTGAAAAGCCCGGTAGGCATAACTATAAGCTTGTTCCACGTCTCCTCTGGCTAGCAATACCCGGGCATATAATCCATTTGCTTCAGCTGAATCAGGTTGCTGACTGATAGCAATATCAATAAAATGTTCTGCCCGATCAAGATGTTGATTAAAATCATCTTGATCAATTGTTTCCAAAGTAGTTCTATTTAACATCTCCAGTTCTACTTTTGCTGAATCAACTGCTGCGGAATAAGAAATTTTATGGGTACAGTTAACCATCAGCGCCAATATAATCAATGCAATTAATTTAAAACTTTGGAACAGAAATTTCACCTGTGAAAACTTCATAAGCTTCTCCAATGAGGTAAATATTATCGTTTCTTTGCTCCACCTGTAATTGTCCCCCTCTGTGCTTAAGTGTAATTATATTACCGGCTTTATTTAATTTGTTCAAAACCACAAACACGGCAACCGACGCAGAACCGCAAGATAAAGTTTCGCCTACTCCTCTTTCATATATCCGGTGAACAATTTGATTTTTTTGAATTTCAACAATTGAAAGGTTTACTTTTGAAAAAAATTCATGTTCTCTGCACGCTTTAAAATAAAAGCCGGAAAGATCAAACTCATTAGGTTTCTCCACAAATAGAACCGCATGAGGATTACCAACACTAACTAAGTAAAAATCATAAAGATGTTCACCAATAACCAGATTAGCGGGAAAGGATTCAGCTTCAGGCAAATAGGAGGGAAGTTCTGAAGAAGTCCGGGGAAAGGAATTTTCAATAATTCCGGTTTGTCGGTTTAATGAAATCAGGTTTGAGTAGCTTAAACCCGCATCTGTTTCAATTATAATGGAATGAGATGGGTTTAAATATTTATAAATATACATAGACAAGCATCTTAATCCGTTTCCACAAATTTCCGCCCTGGAGCCATCCTGGTTTAATACCACCATTCGGTAGGGAGATTTATTTCCAGAAGTTAAGGTAATTATACCATCTGCCCCTATAGATTTTTTTCTTTGAGCAAGGGATCCTTGGCTTAAATAAGAGAGAAAGAGATCGAACTTCTGATAGACAACCTTATTTGTTATCAGGTCAAAAATAATATAATCATTGCCCAATGCTTGATATTTATAGAATTTCATACCATATCAACTATAATGAATGTTTCACTTAAAATCAAATCATTGTAACTGCTAATAAATTTAATCTCTCCTAAATCGGCAGCCCCCTCTGCAAACTTCGTATTCACTGCAGATAAAACAACTTTGTTTAAGATTAAAATCTCGAAATAATTTTACTTGTTCTGCCGATGAAAGTTCAGAAAAAGATTGTCTGAACAGACTGCCCAGAACTACCTCGCTCTGTTCACATATTCTAAGATTTCCCTGGGGATCTATTACCCACTTAATAAAGCCGCACAAACATGAAGAAAATTTCAAGTGTTGATATTTTTTCAAGGGATAAATACAGGGTTCAAGGGGTATGCCTAAATTTATGGGAATGTTTAATTTTTCACTTTTCATCTCAGCAAGGTCAAGCAGTTTAAAAATTTCACTTTTTTGTAAATTTAATTTTTTCTTATTTTTCAATCCTCTGCCGGTGGGAGTAAAAACATTAATGGTAACTGAATCTGCCCCGCAGGCAGTGGCAAAATCAATAAGTTCATTTACCTCTGAATAATTCATCCGGCAGACCATTATGGAAACATTAAAGATCACATTGAATTTTTTTATAAACGAAAATATTTTCATTATTTTTTCCAGGTGATCAAAACCGGTCAGGTTCTTATAGTTTGTCTTGTGCAATGACAGAAGAGAAATATCTAGGTGACTCAATCCCGCTTGCACTAAGCAGTCTAATTTTTTGGGGGTTAGCAAAAGTCCATTGCTGACTAAATTTACTAAATCCGAGTAGGTTTTTAAGATTTCGACTACTTCCACTATGTCTGAATAGAGCAGCGGTTCTCCCCCGGTAAGAGCAAAACCGCTGGGTGAAACTTCCTCATTTATCTTTTTAAACAATTGATCAATTTCACCTATGGACAGAGCCGATGAGCATTCAGGAATTGAACAACTCTGCTCATGCCAGACATTGTAGCAAAAAATACAATTTAGATTACATTGTGAGGTAATTTCAAAAACGAGGAAGGGTCTCTTCATCATTTATTAGTTTAATATAAAAATTTCAAGGCAGGAATAAGTATTCCTGCCCTGACAAAATATTATTTAATACTTTTATCTATAAAGTTTCAAGCACAAGTGTCTGGGATCATCTACTTATATCCCCTTACTATACGCTTGTCTTTTTTCTTCGCCTGCTAAATCTTCAAAGATTCAGTTTTTTTAACATTAATTAGCTGAATTCCGATTAAGGAATTCA
>LKUE01000065.1 GCA_001412365.1 Desulfuromonas sp. SDB
TTTTTTAGAGGACATTTTTTTTCTTTATACTTTTACCGCTGCACTTAATATATTGTTCAACATCTTCACTTTTGTAAACTACTTTTCCACCTACTGCAGTTAATATTATTTTGTAAGGAAGTTCCATTCCCTCGAATGGTGTGTTCCTTGATTTTCCGGACAACCGGGAAGAGGTAACTTTCCAATTTTGTTCAACTATGACCGCAAAATCAGCCTTGCTTCCAGGAATTAATCTGCCTGCATCTAACCTAAATCTATCTGCTGGCTTCGTAGTCAGCAAGGAGATAATTTGTGAAAAACCCATATGCTTCTGCAGAATTTTCAATGATACTCCCAGCATAGTCTGAAATCCAATTACTCCCTTAGGTACATTAGCTAATTCCCTTCTTTTTTCCTGGTCATGGTGAGGAGCATGGTCAGAGGTAATGAAATCAACCACCCCTTCCTTAAGTGCGCGTTCAATGCTTTCCCGGTCTTGTTCCCCTCTCAGCGGAGGATTCATAACTGCATTGCTTCCTGCAAGTTTAAGGCGGTCTGCGGTCAAAGCGAGGTGATGAGGAGTGGCATCAGCACTCACCATAATGCCTTCATTTTTTGCATCACTGATAAGTTTAACTGATTTAGCGCTGGAAACATGAGTAAAATGTAAATTGCCGGGTTGCTTTTTTAATACAGTTAAGTCCTGTTCAATACCTTCTGCTTCGCTATCCGGGTCAATACCCTTAATCTTGAAATACTCCGACCATTTTCCCTGGAGAACTACTCCCTGTCCGACTTTTTCAGGATTTTCCGGATGCTGGATAATATATGCATCCGCAGCAAAAGTTCGTTTCAGTGCTTCTCCCAGAATATTTGGGGGTATGGGGAAACCATCATCGCTGAACAAGAAAATTCTATTTTCAACTAAATCTTCAACATCTACTAACTTTTTTCCTTGCTGCCCTTCAGTCATTGCGGAAACGGGGATGACCCTGCACACTGCTTTTTCTGAAATTATCTTTTTATATTGATTTATTCTTTCCAGGCAATCCATAACCGGAACAGTGTTAGGCATTGCCGCTATCGTGGTTATTCCTCCGGAGACCGCAGCTAAGGTTCCTGTTCTTATATCTTCTTTGTATTCATGTCCGGGCTCCCTCAAGTGGCTATGGATATCCACCAGTCCAGGAATAATAATTCCATCCGGAATGCTGAAAATCACATCTCCTCCTGCTGTATTCGGCTGTTGCAGGCTGGAGATGATATCATTGTCAACAACCACATCGTTTTTTACTCCGGGTTGGGGAGGAGATGGAAACACCAGGCAATCCTTAATAACCAATCTCATTTCATTCCACCATATCCCGCCATTCAGTAATTTTCCAAATCTGTTCATATTTGGTCATATAGAATATTGCCCTTCCTCGAACTAACTCCCCGTGAATAACCGGAGGATCAAAAGAGTAATCTCTAACTAAAATTGCATAATTTGAATCAACATAATAAATTTCTGATCCAAAAAATACGGGGACCACCACTTCTCCAATCTCTTTCATAGATTCAAATATTGCTTCAGTAGAATTTTTTTCTTCCTGATATTCCCACTGATAATTGTATATTCCTAAATTGTTAAGATATGTTGATATTCCTTCATCTTGGGGATCAAAATAAAAAATAAAATTTTCCGAATCCAAACAGGACAAGTACAGTTCAATATCCAGCAATCTATAGGATAAGGTTAAATTAAATAAAACTTTATCAGGATGATCAGGAAAAAGTGGATCATCCTGACCTGAACCGGAAGCCATGAAGGGAGACCAGGGATTAGTGCATCCCTGGGCAATTATCAGCAGCATAAGCAGAATTAAACCTGCTGATTTATCTATGGTTTCATTTGTTGACATGCTAAATATGAATTATAACTTATAAACCCCTAAAAGAAAAAATTAAAAAAAGATTAAAAATCATTTGCTTTTGATGTTAAAATTTATTAAAGTTGTTGATCTAATTGTAATGTCATAAATGATTTATTTAATTAATTATCTATACCTTTTTAAAATAAGTTAATTTTTAAGGATTTGATAATTTTCATTTACTACTTGACATTCAATATCTTTTTTTCTATATTTTAACATTGTCTTCGGACGTTGTTCTTTGAAAACAGAATAGTGTGTGCGAGGTTGTCCACATGTCAACTTTGAACATAACATCCCTAGGATGTAAAACTCGGATCAATCTTGTGCAAAGATTAAATTTTAATTTGGTCTTTGCAATTTAAGATAAAAAAATTCTCCTTATTCGGAGGGTTTGATCCTGGCTCAGGACTAACGCTGGCGGCGTGTCTTAGCCATGCAAGTCGAACGGGAATCTTTCTTGACGCAAGGATGGATTGATTCTAGTGGCGAACGGGTGAGTAACACGTGAGCAAGCTACCCTTAGATGGGGGATAATCCAGGGAAACCTGGCCTAATACCCCATATTGACTTAATCAGGCATCTGATTTTGTTGAAAGATGGCCTCTACTTGTAAGCTATCGTCAAAGGAAGCGCTCGCGGCCCATTAGCTTGTTGGTGAGGTAACGGCTCACCAAGGCTATGATGGGTAGCCGGCCTGAGAGGGTGAACGGTCACACTGGCACTGAGACACGGGCCAGACTCCTACGGGAGGCAGCAGGCTAGAAAATTGCGCAATGGGCGAAAGCCTGACGCAGCGACGCCGCGTGAAGGATGGAGGCTCTTACGAGTTGTAAACTTCTTTTATATAGGATGATGGTAGTCAAAGCTAATATCTTTGATCATTGACAGTACTATATGAATAAGCTCCGGCTAAATCCGTGCCAGCAGCCGCGGTAATACGGATGGAGCTAGCGTTGTCCGGAATCACTGGGCGTAAAGGGGGTGTAGGCGGTATTGTTAGTCATAGGTGAAAATTACAGGCTTAACTTGTAACCTGCCTGTGATACTGCAGTACTAGAGGACGGGAGAGGAGAGCGGAACTACCGGTGTAGCGGTGGAATGCACAGATATCGGTAGGAACACCAGAGGCGAAGGCGGCTCTCTAGAACGTTCCTGACGCTGAGGCCCGAAAGCTGGGGGAGCAAACAGGATTAGAGACCCTGGTAGTCCCAGCCCTAAACGATGAGCACTAGGCGTGGGATCATTTGGATTCCGTGTCGAAGTTAACGCGTTAAGTGCTCCGCCTGGGGAGTACGCTCGCAAGGGTGAAACTCAAAGGAATTGACGGGACCCCGCACAAGCGGTGGAGGATGTGGCTTAATTCGATGCAACGCGAAGAACCTTACCT
>LKUE01000066.1 GCA_001412365.1 Desulfuromonas sp. SDB
GATTTCAGTGTTCATCTAGTGGTTTAGTATTTAGGTGGAGGTGGGACATCCTGTCAATAATGTCAATTATCAGAAGGTAGGATGGAACTGTATCCTACTACTGTTTCATCCTTTTAACCTGCCACTTATCAGGTAGATCTGCATTCGATTTCCTGGCTAAGTATTCAGAAAAATATTCCAAAAACAAATCTTTAAGTAAAAGCAAAATAACCTTATAATATTAACACTGGGTTATTTATGGATAAACAAGAGCTGATAGAAAAACTGAACACAGCTTCCGGACAACAGAGGCTGGAGCTGTTGATCAGGTTAATCCGAATATTAACCCGGGAAAATGATGCTCAGGTTATTGATTACAGTAATGAAGCATTGGATTTAATTGAGGAATTCCCCCAACCTGATTATCATCTGGAGATACTTAGAAATCTTTCCAGGTACTATTTAAATATAAAAGATTTCAAGAATGCAGAACAGTGTATCTTCCAGGCTATTGAAATTGCCCGTTACTCCAGACATGAAATATTAATTGCGGATACTTACAGCGATGCTGCCAACGTTTCCATGTTTACCGCTGAGTTCAACCGTGCCCTGGATTACGGTGAAAAATCACTGAAGATCTATTTCAAGAAGGGGAACAAGGAAAAAATAGCAAAGGTCAGTAATACCATGGGTACAGTTTACTGGAAAACAGACGATTATCAGAAAGCTTTGGAGAAGTTCTACCTCTCATTAAATGCCTACAATGACCTCAGTGATGAACTGTCCAAAGCTCAGTTGTTGAACAACATTGGATTAGTGTATATGTCCATGGAAAATTATGAAGATGCGCTTCAGTACTTTCAGGAATCCCTGGAGATTAGAAAAGAAATTGATGACAAGAGGGGATTATGTGAAAGTTACAGCAATCTGGGAGTAGTCAATGATATAATGGATAATTCCAAGCAGTCATTGGATTATTTTAAAATTGCCTATCAGCTGAGTAATGATTTAAAAGACAAGCAGATGACTTCCGGAGTTCTCAATGACATCGGTTTCCAGTACGAAAAGATGGAAAAATACAGCATTGCTATGAATTACTATAAACAATCCCTTCAGTTGAAGCGGGAAATGTCTGATTCCTTTGGAATTTGCAGTATCTTGAACAGTTTAAGCAATATCTGCCTGAAGTTGAAAAATTATCCTTTAGCTTTAAATTATGCTGAAGAAGGAATGTACCTGGCAGAACAAATTCAGTCCAAAGGACTGATGATCAATGCCTATAAGATGATGGGGGAGGTTTATGAAGTTCAAAAGGATTATCAGACTGCCCTGACTTACTATACTAAGTATGGATATCTATACACCAGTTTGAACAATCAGGATCTGGAGAAAAGCTTGGAAGAACAAAGAGCCAGGTTTGACCAGGAATACAAACGCAAGGAAACTGAAATCTACAATCAGAAAAATATTGAATTGGCGGAAGCCAATGACAAGCTTCAAAAAGCGTTGGATCAGGTTAAAAAGTTATCCGGTTTGCTTCCCATCTGTCCAATTTGCAAGAAAATAAGAGATCAGGAAGGATATTGGAAACAGGTGGAGGAGTATATCTCGGTGCACAGTGAGTTGGAATTTACTCATGGACTGTGTGAGAAATGTAAAGAGGAATATTTAAAAGAACTGGAAGAATGAATTCAGAACAGGATAATTCAAAGAAAAACCGGGAAGAACAGGATATCATGGACCAGTGGATGGATCTGGATGAAGATATTGAAGCCCTGGAAGAATATGATGAATCTTTTGATGAAGTTGAAGCTTTCCTGGAACCGGATACCGGAACAAAAGAAGCTGCTGAATTATATCTTAAAGCAAGGGATATGATGGACCAACAACCCCAGCAGGCATTGGAAATGCTGGTTAGCGCTTGTGAATACTTTGAACAAAATCAATATCTTGGTGATTTAATAAAGTCTCAATTGCTAAGTGCCAAAGTATTGATGAAGTTAAATAAATATAATGAAGCATTGGAATATATAAATAAAATTTTGAAAAATCCGGAGAAACGTCCGGAAACCATAATCATTGAAACTTATCAAATCCTGTCGGAAATTTACCTGAATCTGAAAAATTATCAGCTGTCATTGGATTACTACAAGAAATACTTGGATATTAAAGCCCAGTATTATAAGGAAATTAAACAGGATAATATGGATAAGCTGAGGAAGAAATACGAGCTGGAAGCCAAGCGCAAAGAAGCGGAGATAAAAAAACAGAAACATTCAGAACTGGTGAAGATCAATCAGGAATTAATCCAGGCTACTGAAAAAATCAAGCAACTGTCCAGTTTGCTGCCCATCTGTGCAAAGTGCAAGAAGATCAGAAATGATGAAGGATATTGGCAAAATCTTGAAGAATACATGGGAGATCATACCGATGCCGAGTTTGTCGCTTCCATTTGTCCGGAATGCCGGACCAACCTCGGTCTGGATTAAAGAATTGGGGACGGTGCAATACTTTGTGACATTTGATACTATATACAGTAATATAAATTATAATATACTAAGAAGAGGGTAGTAAATGTCATGAAGTATTGCACCGTCCCCAATTTTTTATTAATTTTAGTTTTATGTCTTAATCTATCCGCCCAGCCCAATGACGGAGAATACCCACCCCCTCCTGATAAGAGAATAGACTACACTCATGCCAGGGGTAGTTTCATTGTCGGTTACTTAGGTAATTTCCCTAAGCAACCCTTTGGAATTAATCTGATATGGATCCATCCATCCGGTTGGGGACTAACCGGAGATTTCCGGGGTGGCTTCGGCCCTGATCGGAATGAATTATATGAGGATGTTACTGTCAGCATAGCTGAAAACTACTGGGGAGATTCATTGGTTGAGCATACTAACCAGTGGTTTTCCGCCAATGGAGGGTTAGTCCGTACCCTCTACCGGGATCAATTGGGCTTATTTGCCACGGTGGGCTTAACCATGACCAATCATTACCGCAGATATTACGATCACTTTGAGATACTGGGCGACCGGGGTTTTTACTGGATTCCCGATGAGGATAACGACAGATTTTTCGCCAATTTTGGCGGAGGAGCATTTGTAGTCATCGCCGACCGGATAGCAATCTTTACCGGTGGGCAGACCAAACCGGAAGGGATTTCGGTTGGATTAGGATATAAATTTTAATCTACCATCATCCAGTCGGTGGGGAAATTGACTACTTTGATATTTCCGCTGAATACGTAGGGGGGATAGAGTTCATCATCCAGAGTGTTAGCCTGGAAATTACCGTAAAAATTTATGGAATCACCATGGAAGAAAAGGGAATCCACAGTTAAACTGAAATTTTCCGAGTAAATATTCTGAGTAGTTTTATGCTGATAGGTTACCGATACCCAGAAATAAGCTTTTAAGGGGACTTCAAAAAAGGTAAACAAGTCCTGAAAATGTGAACTGTCAACCTTGATTGGGAACTGCAGATCTCCGGTGGAAAATTCGTAATGGTAATCTTCCTGGCGCTGGTATTCAATGTAAAATTCCTCTACATAGGGTAGGTGTATTTCCAAATATAAGCTGTCTGAATCACTTTCCTGGGAATAAAAGTTCATTTGTAAACCACCGTAGGAACCTCTGGCTAGATATACTTCAGTGCAATTGAGTAAATATTTTTCCGGTTCCGGTTTATCCGGATTATTGCTGGTTAGAAGTATTTCCACGGTATTATCCGGTTGAACCTGCTGGCTGGAACTGGTGCAGCTGGTGAAGAGGATGAACAGTATTGATAAAATAATTACGGAAGTTTTCATATTTACTCCTGTTTGAAATTCAAATTATTATACCAGAGGGAGAAGAAAAATATTCCAAAGAATTATACCCACCCCACCGCCCGGGAATATTTTACCACGAATTTACACGAATC
>LKUE01000067.1 GCA_001412365.1 Desulfuromonas sp. SDB
AAAACCTTTATAATAACAAGGTTTACTTAAAAAAATTATTAGTATAATAAGATGTTATGCTTTCAATTGATAGACGAAAGGGATGAAAATGGACGAGGTGTTTTACCGGCACTTTTTTGATTTAGGTATTGTTTCCTCAAGGGTTGCCGCTGCGAAAAATTTTTCAGAGCAAGATAAAAATAGAGAATATGAGCAGCTAAAGAGGATACTGAATTCATTAAGTATAAATATGGAAGCTCCTTCTCTCGATGAATGTTTCGATGTGAAGAATTACGCGGATCAGTTTACACCGCCAAATTTAGCATTAAAAAAATCTCTATATCGAATGGGTACACTTTCTTTTGCTCTCTTTATGTTGGGAAGCAGTGGGTACACCCATGGAGAAACGGAGTTCCTCTCTCTTTTTGATACTATAGGGTTAGACAATACGATTGGTACAAAATATATTGAGAATCTACGCAAAATTGAGAAGGGAGAGGCGTTTTATCTATTTATCAATCAGGTTTATCCTGTGATAGAAGCTCTCAATAGTAAATCACTTGTGCCAATTCCAAGTCGCTCACAAGCTCATATGGTTTGTCATGCCTTATTGGATACTACGAGAAGAGTGTTTTCCATTAGAGAAGACAATGTGGGAACAACATAACAAGACAAATGCAGCGGACGCAAAAAGTCGCGCCGCTGATTTGAGCCGTTGTGTTAATTTAAATGATTATCAGGAATTAATTTATATTACTTATTTTGATTTATATAAGCCAAATGACCCAATACATTAATAATTTATCAGTAAATTAAGTTTATAATAACAGGAGTTTTAAATGAGAACATGGAAAGGGTACTGGGTGTTTATTGAAGCGGAAAACACGATTTTAAATGAAGATCCCATTATTGCCTATATCTATGAAAAAATGTGGAGAAAAGCCAGCGAATTGGGAAAAACAATAACTTTCCCCAGATTGCTGGCGATGAGAGAAGCGCTGATCAGAGAAAAACGGATAGGACCTCCTTATTCAATTCTTGGCACCAGACTTCTGGGTAAGGATAACTGGACTTCTACCTGGAGGGAAATATATAAGGATTTGAAAAAGAATTACCGGAAAAAAATTAAAACCCTTGATTTGATGATTCCCTTTTTAAAAGAACTGAAAGGCAGCTACAAGGTGAGATGTTGTCTTATTGCCAGGCAGCCCCGAAGTGTTACCGATTTAGTGTATAAGATGAGAATCAAGAGTCAGTTTGATGACCTTAAGGTAAATGATAAAGTATGGCTTTATGCTCCGGATCCGGATGTGATCAATAATATGATGCACAAGCTGAAAACTTTACCTGAACAATCCATACTGATAACCTCCCGGGGGAGTGAGTATATTCGGGAAATGTATGAAACCGGAATAAAAATCATTCTTTACAAACCCCGGATTGAAGCTAAACACTGGTTCCCCAAAAGTGATAACCCCTATGGTAAAGCTTATCTGGATAGCCTGCAGCGTTCAGATCTTCTGGAAATTGAGGAGGAAAAAAGATCGAAACACATTTCTGCAATTCTATCAGACAGCAGGAGGATGATGTTTGTTATATCTAAGATTATTGGAGATTTAGATGATTAAAGTAATTTTAAACGGTTGCTCCGGAAAAATGGGTCTACTCATTGAAAAGTTGATTGATTCCGAGGAGGATATCAGCTTAGTTTCCCTGCACGATGAAAAAAATCCCCTGGAAAATGCACCTCAGGGAGATTTGGTGATTGACTTCAGCAGTAAACCGGGATTTATGAAATCTCTGGAATACGCTTATAAACAACAGCTTCATTTTTTATCCGGAACTACTGCCATTGGAAAAGACGGATATGAAAAATTAAAAGAATATTCCCAAACCATTGCCATCTTTTATTCTCCCAACATGTCTCTGGGGATTAATTTTCTGGCGAAGATACTTCAGGAAAATCTAAACTTTTTGCTGAAGTGGGATTTAGGTATATTGGAAACCCATCACCGGGCGAAGAAGGATGCCCCCAGCGGCACTGCGATGATGCTGGCAGATATTTTCCCTAATCCAGTCCCGGTCAATTCATTCAGGATGGGAGACATCCCTGGTGATCACAAGGTTGTGGCTGCCCGGAACGGAGAATTAATTGAATTCAAGCACAGAGCCACCTCCCGGGAAGTATTTGCCCGGGGAGCTTTGGAAATTACCCGATGGTTCATTAATTGTCCCCGGGGCTTTTACACTATGCGGGATTATTTTAAAATTAATTGATATGAAGGCAATGGTTCTAAATTCATGTCAATCAATTGAACAGGAGCCATTGAAATTAACTGAACGGAAGATACCGCCTTTACAGCATCATCAGGTTTTAATAGAAGTAAATGCTTGCGGGGTGTGCCGCACAGATCTTCACACGGTGGAAGGAGAGATAATTCCCCCTTCCCTGCCTATAATTCCCGGGCATGAAGTAGTAGGGCGAATAGTCAAGCGGGGAGCAAAAGTCCACCAAAAAAATATTGGGGACCGGGTGGGAGTTCCCTGGTTTTACAGTAGCTGTGGGGAATGTTCGTACTGCCGGCAAAACCGGGAAAACCTGTGCTCCCGGGCAAGATATACTGGATTCAATGTTGATGGAGGTTATGCTGAATTTATGGCGGCACATGAGAAGTCATGTTACCTCCTTCCGGATAATTACCAGGATATGGAGATTGCTCCTCTGCTATGTGGAGGAGTGGTAGGTTACCGTGCTTTCCGATTATCTGATATAAAACCCGGACAAATATTAGGATTGTACGGATTTGGATCTTCCGCTCATATAATTCTGCAGGTGGCAAAATTTTTGCAAATTACTACATTTGTATTTACCCGTTCTTCCCCACACCGGCACCAGGCAGAATTGCTGGGGGCTGATTGGGTTGGTCCGCCCCAACAACCACCCCCTGAATTGCATCACAGTGCAGTAGTATTTACTCCGGCAGGAGAATCAGTTCCTCTTGCCCTTTCCAATACCCGAAAAGGGGGCATAGTCAGTTTGGGGGGAATTTACATGAGTGATATTCCTTCATTTAAATATAATCTTCTGTGGGAGGAACGCCAAGTCAGATCTACTGCAAATTCTACACCTCAGGATGTAAATGACTTTTTAAACTTTGCCCGTACTCATAAAATAACCTCGGTGGTGGAAACCTTTCCCCTGGATTCTGCTAACCAGGTGTTAACTAAAGTGAAACACAGTCAATTACCGGCAGGAGCAGTGCTGGTTATGGATGACTGAATGATGAGAACCATCAACGCAGTGGTTCTGGATATTATCTACGTCTCCTCAAACCAAGAATTTTCAGTGGTAAAAGCAGAAAGTACCCGGGGAGAAAAAATTACCGCAGTGGGAAATTTTTATATTCCCCGGACCGGAATGATCTATGATTTTACCGGGGAATGGGAAATGGATCCCCGATATGGTCTGAGATTCAAGGTTGAACAAGCCCTGCCCTCGGAAATAATTACCTTGGACAATATAGTTAATTTTTTAGCCCATTGTAAACTTAAAGGGGTAGGACCGGCTTGTGCCCGGAAGATTGTGGATAAATTCAAAGATAGCACACTGGATGTTTTAGATCACCATCCTGAAAAACTGCTGGAAATTCCCGGGATTGGACCAGTTACCTATGAAAAAATTAAGGAAAACTGGAAAGAACAGAAAAATTTAAGGATGGTTTTACTGTACCTGGCAAAATTAAATATAAGCCATTCCTTATCCTTGAAACTTATAAAAATATTGGGAGAGAAAAGGGTAATCCCCATAATTGAACAAAATCCTTATCTGCTCATTGATCTGGTGGAAGGAATTGGTTTTAAAAAAGCGGATATTATAGCGCAGCAAAGGGGTATTGAAACTGATTCAGCTTACCGGATTAGGGCAGGATTGAAGTACACTCTTCAACAAGCTACCCAGCAGGGGCAGGTTTGTCTGCCTTATTCCCCGCTGATCAAACAGTCTTCTCTGCTGTTAAATGTTGATTCAGCGAAGGTTGAAGCTACCGCTGCAGGTTTAATAAATTCCGGTACTCTGATTAAAGAATTACAGGATAACCAGGATTATGTTTATCTAAATTATTTTCATACCATTGAAACTGAAGTAGCCAGGATGATTTTGTTTTTAATATCAAGTCCTGCTAAAAGATTTTATTTCAATACCCCTGTCCACCGTTCTCCTCATCAGCAGCAGGTGGTGGAGAACATCGGCAGATCCCGAATCAGTGCAGTGACCGGGGGTCCGGGCACGGGTAAAACAACTCTGATCAGACATATTTACCAATCATTGAGGGGAAAGCTGCTTTTAGCCGCTCCTACCGGAAGAGCAGCCAAGAGGTTGGAGGAAGCTACCGGATGTACTGCAAAAACAATCCATCGGTTGCTGGAATACAATCCCATCTTAAATGAATTTAAAATCAATGCAAATAGTCCCATTGAGAACAGCTTAATTGTAATAGATGAAAGTTCGATGATTGATTTGCCTTTAGCCTACCAACTGATTCAGGCGGTTGGACCCGGCTCAAGCCTGGTGCTGGTGGGAGATGTGAATCAGCTTCCTTCAGTGGGACCGGGTTCTTTTTTTCAGGATGTGCTTAGTTGTTCTGAAATACCCCGGGTGGTTCTGACTAAAATTTACCGGCAAAAGGTGGGCAGTGATATCATTTACGCCTCCCACCGCATCCTCCAGGGTAAAAAACCCTT
>LKUE01000068.1 GCA_001412365.1 Desulfuromonas sp. SDB
GGCATCCTGTGTTCTTCCGTGTTCTTCTGTGGTTAATGCTAATTAGTGGGGCAACAACTCCGAAATTTTCTTATCGTAAATCTTGGAGGCATACCTCATCGCTCCTAAATTGGTTCCCCGGGTGCATACTATAGATAAAAATACCGTGCCGTCCCCGATAAACCTGGTAAGAAAATGACCGGCTTCCGTGGATAACAGATTGTCCACCATTTTACCCATTTTCACCTGATCAAAAACATCCACCAATCTGGTCATAACTGTGGTCATCTGGGCTGAACTGTAATCAGTGGATTCAACTTCCTCACTGGTATATTCAGCAATAACCAAACCATCCATGCCCACTAAGGAAATGGAGATCACATGATCCAGGCTCTGGGCAATTTCTTCCAGCAACTTTTGAATTTCATTCACTTTTTCAACTCCGTAGTTTATTTTTAATTTTCTTCTACCTGTTCATCCATTTCTTGCAAACTGTCTACCCCTTCAGCAAATTCTTCACCAACCATCCAATTTCCATAAGAAGACCATTCCCCCTGTAAATTCCCCTGATCATCAATTTTATAATGGGTCACCCCCCAGAACTTATAATCTTCGCTGAAAAAAGCTACCGTCAATGAATTTCCATGAACAATGCCAATCCCAATCTGAATACCTTCGGCATCTTCCCACAGAAGATCATAGGTATTTTCACCATAAGGTTCAATGTACAATATGGAGTTATATTCATTTCCTCCAATTTCACCCCTAACTTCATAGAGGGTATGAAGTTCCACTCCGGTTAACGGTTTGATTTCAAATCCTTTGACTTCTTCTACAGTTTGTTTGCTGATTACTTCCGGGAGAAGACCGCCTTCGCCGGCATACCACATTCCGCATATCTGGTCGGATTTGATCTGGTAAATTGCCACCGCAACTCCCTGTTCATCCTGCATTGCTCCGTAAAGCATATCATCCTGTTTCAACAGTATTCCTTCAATATCGCTTTCCACTCCTTCCTGAACCATCTTATAGACATCATCATTCATCTTCACCACTACCGTACTGGCTTGGTAGTTATCTCCGTAAGAGATATATTCACCGGACAGATCTTCAATTTGATCTAAGGGAGTACTGGAGGATTTTGAGCAACTGTACATCAAAAAAACTGTAAATAAAAACAAAACTAATGGTAATATCTTTCTAACCATATCCTTCTCCTTTTCCGCTGTATAATCTTGCAGTTTAACATTTAACTAATTCTTTATAAATACTCTAAAGTCTTTGCTTTATAAAAATTATAGTTTGATCTAAATTATTTGTACACCCCGTTTTCTAATGAAAGCCTCTTAGAGGAAATGGGCTTATCTGTTTTCATCAAGATGATAATCTATTTTATAACCTATGTGACACCTGCCACAATACGCGTTCTATTCTCCCGGTGATAGGTGGTGTACTCTGTGTTGGGTTGGGTTGTGTTGGGCTGGGCTCTGTGGTTAATTGCTGTTCTTCAAACAGCTTGGCAGTACT
>LKUE01000069.1 GCA_001412365.1 Desulfuromonas sp. SDB
AAACTTGGAATAAACTTTCCCTTTTTTTTGTATACTTATTGATAGGTTGAGGATAATATTCTGTCCAATTTTTACCGGAGGGAGAATATGAAGATTATCAATTTTTTTTCCAATCAGTTGGTGCTTTTTTCTGTTTTCTTGATATCCACCATTCCTTTTGTCTCCAAATGTTCTCCCCGCCAGGAAAATCATCAGAACGATGATGAACAGGACAACCAGGAACATCAGGATCCCCGGATTAATAAAATAATCACCTCCGAACCCTGGCAGAACTACAAACAGATATGGATTGAACTGGATGAAAAGAGAAATTTTTTTAGCGACTCCGTAAGCATTTACGATTTTAACAATTATTCTTCCTATGATACCTTTTACCAGCGTTTGGATACGGTAATGATTGAATTTGAACAAATGGAGGAACAGGGTTTGTTAAATCCGCTGGAAGTTGAGATTTTTGATAAAATAGCCCAGAGCAGAATAAAATATCAGTCCGGTTACCTGCACATGGTCAGGATGATGCCTGCTCCCCTGGAATACCAAAAAGAAGCAATTTTAAATAGGATGGATGCCCGGATTGACACCCTGATTGGACTGAGAATAAAGAAAATTATCACTGAGGAGATGGCTGAATCCCTCCTTGCCAATATACTTTTAGATCTGGAAAGATTTGTGTACATGGATGCGGTGGCTACTGCCGATCAGGGATATTATTTCTATGATATTTATCTGGAAACTATTCCTGATTTCGATAGGCAGTTGGATTTATTTGAGGCTAAATTTGATAGCCTGAGGGATTCCGGTCTGATTGAAGACAGTGTTTACCAGAATTATTTAGTTAGTATTGATGAAATACGCCAAAAAATTGATACCTTGGACACTGTTCTTAACCGTATGGAACCTTTATTCCGTGATCTAGTAAATTACCAAACTGGTTTGTAATCACTTCTGCCATTGAGATATCCAAATTAAAATAAATTTCAAACAGTTCATTTCTCCTATGTTTTTTAAAATGGATTGGTATTGCCTATGGACAAGGAGCTTACAAAACTGCTTCCAATGTCATAACATCTTTATACAAAAATGCCCCTGCTTTTCTCTTTGCTTTGAACAATACCCATTTAAGCAGCAAGAATTTTTGCTTATGCTAACTATCATCCCCCCTTATGTTCCTGTTTTAATTGGTACAATGGATATCAATGTGACCTTGCCGGTTGTTTCTGGCTGCAGTTAGACGGAGGAAATTATGTCCGTCTGGATATAACCACTTTAAACACTTATGATATTATATTTTCCTGGCTCTATCAGCCGGTGAATGGATTCAGATTTGTAGAGTAGCCGAAAGCCGGAGTTTAACTCCGGCTACCTAATCAGCAAGTTTAATCACCTATAGTAGAAATTGTAATATCAAATAATTTTTCTTGAAATTATGTGTATAATGTGTATAATACACATAAAGGATTTTATGAAAAAAAGAATGCAGATAACAATTTCAGAAGAGATAAAAAATAAAATGGATTTAACAAAAGATTTCTATGGCGGATATTCAGGCTTAATTGAAGAAGCCCTGAAGCATTTTCTTTCTTCTCCGGTTGAACCTTACTCTGAGGATATCTCTGATTTTAAAAAAGCAATAAAGGAAAATCAGTGGATTAGTCTAGAAGAATTAAGAAAGAAAATTAAATGAAAATATACTTTTCAAAAAAAGCTGAAAAGTATTTGTTATCTCTTCCTCTTAATATTTCAACTAATATTTTAAATAGAATTGAATTAATTCCAAAAGGTGATATCAAACACTTAAAAGGAAGAAAAAATGAGTATCGATTAAGGATTGGGAAATTTAGAATTCTATTTTTTATCAGTAAAGAAGAGATTTACATTTTTAAAATTGATAGTAGAGGAGATATCTATAAATAAAAAATTAATTAGATAGATTCTTTAAAACTTTTACTATATCGTTTTTATTCAGTTTTCCTTTAGCAGTATCCATGACCAGGCAGTATAATTTCCCTTGAGGATCATTTATTTCTATTCCATTGATATCTAAAAACACTAATCCGGAAGCTAAAGCAGTTCTTTTATTCCCATCAATAAAAGGATGATTTTGACAAAGATGGAAAATATAAGCTGCTGCCATTTCAAATACATCCTTATGCAGATATTTTTTATCGAAAGTTGCTTCTACTACACTTAAAGCAGAGGAGATTAGATTAATATCTCTGATCCCTGGCTCTCCTCCGTATAATTCTAATTGGTTTTGATGAATATTTAAGATATCCACTAAAGTGAGAAATTCAAATGATTCCAAAATTATTCTGAAAGTTTGTTTAAAGTTTTGGAGTGTTTTTTATTGATCTTAAGTAAAGACTTTTTTACCTTTGATGCATGTTGCTTTGTTTTTACCGGGGAGATTATAATGTTTTTTCCATCGGTAAAAATATCCAGTAAAGTATCCTTTTCTATTCCCAACAGTTCAATTACTGGTTTGTCAATAATAAGAGCAGAACTATTTCCATGCTTAATCAGTTTTTTTATCACAGCTTCTCCTTTATTCGTATACACAATAAGTATACCATAAATAATATTATATCAACCTAAAAAATTCAGTTAGTATAGCAATAATAGAAAACAGGTGATATAATATTTATCTATATTTAATCTTAAACTCGAGGTTAAGATGAAAATTATATCTACAATCTCTTTCCTGATAATTTACATCTTTTTTTCCTGTGGCTGTGCAGCACTGACCAAGGGAGATAATTTCATTGCCATCAACTCCCATCCTCCCCGCACTGCCTTTACCATCAGAAATACAGATAATGAAGTAATAGTAGTGGACACTACCCCTTCACAGGTGGACTTGTTTTCCCGTTCCCATTACTACGATGAAGATTTTACCATCACTTTTGAAAAAGAAGGGTATCAGTCCAAGACGGTGGATATAGATGCAAAAGTCCATTTCTGGCACCATTGGCGCAGTTCGGGAGATCAGGGGTTTTATAATGGCTGGCATGATGATATTTTTTCCGGTCCCACCTGGATTTATCCGGAGGAGGTTTTTGTTAAACTGAAGAAATTTGGAATTAAGATGTCAACTTGGGACAATGAACAATAAGATTAGGGGGAGGAATGCAGTACAGATATGTACTGCCAGTTTTTTTCA
>LKUE01000070.1 GCA_001412365.1 Desulfuromonas sp. SDB
AAAAATAAAATTTTTGTTAAATGTTTTTTTATCTTTAGGTGTGTATAATAATAACAAAAGGAAGGGGTTATGAAAACATTTGCATTGTTAACCATTTTGATATGGACAGTCCCATTGATTGGTCTAACCCATGATTCATTGGATGTAGGTATTGACAATATCTATCATGACCTTCCCAGTACGGTTAAGGCAGTATCCATTGATGGTTCTCTAGATGAAGAAGCCTGGGAACAAGCTCTGGTTTTAGAGTTGAACTATGAAGTTGAACCGGGAGAAAATATTGATCCTCCGGTAAGAACCACTGTGTATTTAATTCACGATAGTAAACATCTTTACGTGGGTTTTATCGCTTATGATCCTGATCCTTCACAAATACGGGCGAGGATTAGTGCCAGAGACAACAACTGGGCTGATGATTGGGTAGGAATTATTTTAGATACCTACAATGATGAACGAAGGACTTATGACTTTATCTGCAATCCATTGGGGGTTCAAACTGATCAAATTGAAAGTAATTATGGAGCTGGCGGAGATAGCTGGGATGCAATTTGGAATTCAGCGGGTAGAATAACTGACAGCGGTTATGTTGTTGAAATGGCGATTCCTTTCCGAGCTTTGAATTTCCACCGCAGTGACAGTTCTCAGGTCTGGGGAATTGATGCAATCAGAAGTTATCCCCGCAATGTCCGCCATCATATCGGATTATTCCCCCGGGATAGAAATTTAAATTGCTATATGAGTCAGTCAGATAAGATTATCGGCTTCGCCGGAGTAACTCCGGGAAGGAATATTGAGATTGATCCTACCTTTTCCACCTTATTAACCCAGGTTAGGGAAGATGGAACCTTTGAAAATACTTCGGAACGATATGATCCGGGAGTTACCGCTCATTGGGGCTTTACTCCTAATATGAAACTAAGTTTAGCGGTAAATCCCGATTTTTCTCAAATTGAAGCAGATGCCGCTGCTCTGGATGTCAACCGTCAATATGCAATTTACTATCCGGAAAAAAGACCGTTTTTCCTGGAAGGTGCTGATTTCTTCGGCTACAATGTTCCGGTTATAAGGGGCAGATCATTTGCTGATCCGGAGTGGGGAGTTAGAATTACGGGTAAAGAAGGAGATAATTCTATTGGTTTCAACATGGTTCAGGATAGTATAACTAATATCTTGATTCCTTATTGTTTTTATTCCCAAGCCACCACTATTGAAAAAAAGAATTTAGGTACAGTACTTCGATACCGGAGAGATTTAGGTATAACTTCCAATGTCGGTTTCATTGTCACTGACCGGGAAGGCGATGATTATTACAACCGCATGGGAGGGGCGGATTTCACCTTTAATATCACTCAGTACGACCGGCTGACTATGTCCAGCGGTTATTCCCGCACCAAGTATCCACAGGAGATAAGCTCTAATTTCAATCAACCGGATACTGTTTTCGACGGCTGGACTGTTCTGGGTGGATATTATCATAATTCCAGAAATCAGGACTGGTTTGTTAATTTCTGGATCATGGATCCCTATTTCAGAGGAGATTTGGGATTTGTGTATCAATGTGATTATAAGAACATCTGTTGCGGATATAACCGCACTTGGTTTAACAGTCCGGATAATTGGTACAATTACTTCAATTTGGGCTGCCAATACGCTCATGAACAGAATTTTCAAGATACCTTGGTTTACCAGGAATTGAGCGGATATTTTCAATTAGGGGGAATACGGCAAAGCTGGTTAGAAGGACATATCAACTGGGGAAGCAGAACTTATCAGGGTATTGAATTTGATCAAAGGTATGCAAGCATGTTTGCTGGTTTCAGACCCTTTGGATGGGTGTACCTGTCCATTTGGTCAAGATATGGAGATCAAATTGACTATTCCAATGTTCAGCTGGGGAAGAGATTTAATTTTAATCCCTATATGGAATTCAACATTGGTAGAAATATCTATGTGGAAATTGATCATGATTATGAATATGTAAATGTTGATCAAGGACGTCTTTATAATGCAAATATTACAAATTTATGTGCAATGTACCACTTCAGCCACCGTTCTTATATTCGAGCAATTGTGCAGCATGTATATTATCAATTTAATCAAGATCTTTATCCTTATCCGGTTGACTCAGAACTTAGCCAGATTTTCACTCAGCTTTTGTATTCTTATCAGATTAATCCTCAAACTGTCCTCTTTCTCGGTTATTCCGACAACTACCGGGGAGATGAGTATCAACCCGTAACCCAAACCGACCGGACCTTCTTTGCCAAAGTCGGATATGCTTTTGTGATTTAATTGATAAGATAAATGGATGCAATTATCATTGCATCCATTTATCTTCTTTTATAAGTGCCGATCAATTCACCCACACCTAAAATATGTCCACCCATCGCTTCTATTAACTCCTGTTTTGATATTTTCCCGGGAAGGTCCAATACGGTGTCCACAGCATAAATTCTGAATGAATAATGATGAGTACCCCGGGGAGGGCAGGGACCTCCGTATCCAAATTTACCGAAATCATTTAACCCATGAACAGCTCCATTTTCCAGAGTATCCTCATTGGATATTTCTTCCGGAATCTCATTGATATCCGCAGGTATATTGAACAAGACCCAGTGCACCCAGGTTCCCCCCGGAGCATCGGGATCATCGCAAATCAAGGCATAACTTTTAGTTTGAGAGGGACCTGTGGTCCAGTGGAGAGGAGGGGAGATATCATCTCCATCACAGGTAAATTTTAGAGGGATTGACTGTTGGTTCTGAAAAGCGCTGCTGGTCAAGTTGATAGTCATAATTTCCTCCGGGTAAATTGGTTCAGAATCACGGTTGCTGCAGCAGAAAAGAGAAAGGGTTAAGAAAATAAATAGTAATTGTTTCATCATTCCTCCTGGTTGGACATTAATATTTTAATTGCATTATGGTTTAAATGGAATATATTTGCAGATAACAAAAAAAGGAGGTTGTTATGATCCATCCTGATACCGAAATTCAATTCATAAATCATGAAATTGGATACGGGGTGGTAGCAACAAAATTAATTCCAAAAGGAACAATAACCTGGGTTATGGATCAATTAGACCGTGTTTTTACTGTTGAGGATATCTCCAGACTTGATCCAATATATTATGAAATATTGGATAAATATTCCTTTTTAGACAATCAGGGAAATTTTGTACTGTGCTGGGATAACGGAAGGTTTGTCAATCACAGTTTCAATCCAAGCTGCATTACTACTGCTTATAATTATGAGTTAGCAGTTAAGGATATTTATCCGGGGGATCAATTAACTGATGATTATGGATTCTTAAATGTTCCCAAACCTTTTAAGTGCATCAAGGAAAAAGGAACTTCCCGGAAAGAAGTACTGCCGGATGATCTGCTCAGACTTCACCGGAGGTGGGACCGGAAACTGAAAAGCGCATACCGCAGCTTTAACAAAGTTAAACAGCCCTTGTTGAAATTTCTGGATCCGGAGATTTTTCAGTTAACTCAAAAAGTTGTTCAAGGAGAAAAAGAAATGGACTCCATAATAAATTGCTACTACCGCGGTCCCCGGTTTGATTTAGAAGAACTCAGTTCAGCTAAAAATATATAAAGAATTCTGATTTAATATAAATATTGCAGAGAAAGGAGTGTATAATGAAGGTGGTATTTTGTTTTCTGCTGATTATTATTCAATTAACTGTAAGCACACCAAGTTACAGTGAAAGCTTAAAAAGCGGCAGTTATGATGGATACTTCAGTAACCATTCCTTTCCGGATATGTCCATGAAAGGAAAGCTGGTGTTTGTAAATGATACCAGTGGTTACATGACCATCTACAACCGCCGGGGACATTACGATGGCTCCATCAAAATAACTGATATTACAGATGACCACCTAAAATTTTCAATTTTTGACAAAGACGGCGATGAAATTTGTTTTGATCTGATACTGGATGATGATAGTTTATACGGACGTTGGTCTTATCAGGATTTAAATTTAGGCTACTGCGGAGATGCCTTGTTTATGTATGAAGGACCTTACATACCTACTCCCCAAGAATTATACAGTATTGATAATTTTTTACCGGATGATTTTCAGATTCCCCAGGTATTAGAAACAGAACAATTCCGATTGAGGATGCTCACCGTGGAGGATGCGGAAAAAGATTATGACGCAGTTATGTCCAGTGCTGAATATCTAAGAGAAATGACCGGCGGATTGTGGCCCAGCGACAGTTTAAGTCTAGAGGATAATATTGAGGATCTAACCCGGCACCAGCAGGATTTTCTGGATGGAGAGGCATTTACTTATACCGTGGTAAGTTTAGATGAAGACAGTGTGCTGGGTTGCGTTTACATCAATCCTCCTTCCCGCAAAGACCTGGAAGCGGATGCAGTTGTATTTATGTGGGTTAGATATAGCGAGTATTTAAACGGCCTGGATTCAATATTATATCAGACAGTTTCCACCTGGCTGGAGCAGGAATGGCTTTTTGAAAAGGTAATTTACCCGGGCAGAGAATAATCAGAACAGCAAAACTTTTCGGTAATTTAACCCGGTTTGGAAAAAGTACAAACCACCGGGTAATGAGGGTATTACAATTGTTTCAGTATTTATCCATTCTTTGATTTTTTGTCCGCTCACTGAAAATAAACGGTAGTTGTCCTGGTTGACCACTATTCTCATTCCGGGATAGATTAAAGTGGGAATTAACTGCAAATTATCTACCGGTCCGGGCTGTTGGACCGAAGTGGACTGAGGCAAGGTTATTTCCAACAATGAAATAGACTTGGGTTCAAAGGTTATATTGAAGTAAGTATGGTGGGAAGAACTGCTGTCAGGATATATAAGACCTTGATAATGAATCCCGGTAGTACCGTTAAAAGGAGCGCTTAAAGGTGCATCTTGACAAATATCCCTGAGCTCAATGTACATTACTGAATCCAGTATCTCCAGGCAAACTTGGTAGGTTGTATCCAGGGTTTTGTTAATGACCATGCACACATATTTTTTATCCCGGTTTCTTTTTGATGACCATGCCTCTATACCATATCCAGAATTAACATGATCGGAATGTGAATATATTAAGCTATCTCCGAAATATTGGCTGTATAATTCCAGAACATAGGAGGCAAGTCTTCTACTGGGAATATCTCCCCGGATAATCCCGTAAAGGGGAAAACTGGTATCGGAAGGAGATCCTTCATGAATGCTGTAAACTGAAGCCATGGATAAACTGCAGTTCATCCAGTGACCAATGCAGTCAGCGATGAACAAACCGGTCAAATAGTTCCACCACAATGAATCAGCTACAAAATTAATACCCCCATTATATTCTAGAACCACTACTTCAATGCGGTCAGCTCCCATTGCCGCTAAACTGTCCCTGAATTTTTGAACGTAGTTTTCAGCAGGATTAATTGTATCTGTTTTTCTTAACCATTCAATATAATCAGTGCTGTCAAAAACAGTATCAAAAGTTCCGCTGGGATAATAGTGTACATCCAAATAGTCAATTAAATTTAAATTAGGCTGAATTACCGGTCTGAGCCAGTTTTCATAACCGGATATGGAATAAATGAACTCCAGGGGAATGGGACTGGACTGCTCCATAGCCTGGACATATGCAGGAATGAGATTAGCAAAATCGTAAACTGTCCAAAAACTGGAATCCTGCCAGCTCCAACTGGAAAAGGGAAAATTAAAGTGCCTGTACATAGTCCAGATATAATCACCTAGGGGAAGTTCCAATCCGGCAATATCCGGTTCATTTCCCAAACTCCAAATGGATACATTGTAAGGCTGGGGATGCCCGCGGGAAGCTCGAATTGATCCCAGGGGAGATGATGAATCTCCGTTAACATACTCCACCATCCTCCGGGCAAGCCCGGTGTCATTGATGTGCATATTGACGGTTAAGATTGGTTGGATGTTTAAGTCTTCGCATAATCTCAACAAACTATCTAAACCAAAATTTACAGTCAGGGGAAGAGTAAAAGTATCAAAGAAATCAACGTAGATTAAACCGGAGTAATCATCTCCTTCCCAGTCGAAATACTCAGCTGAAATCCCTCCAAATCTGAGCATGGGGGTATTGGTCAAGTTAATTAACGGTTGTATTTGATTCAGAGGGGACAGCACCGCATCAATTTCATCTCCGCTGCTGAAAACCATTGGATTTATGGGTATATTAAGTGAATCGGGATTGATTATGATATTAGCAGTGGTTTGGGTGGATAAGTACTCTGTTGAAAAAAACAACAAAATAAAAATTTTAAAAAATAGTCTCATAAATTTATTATAATTAATGATCATTTTAAAACAATTATGTTTTTTATAAAGTGTAGTTGAAATAATTATAAAAATTTAATATGTTTAATGTTTATATTTAAACATTTACTAATATTTAGGAGTAATTATGTCTAATCGAACCATTAACTTAACTGATCAGTTATATGAATATATATTGGAAGTATCTTTAAGGGAACCGCCTGTTCTGGCTGAGTTAAGAGAAAAAACCATGTCCATGGCTAACCGGAATTTACAGATTTCACCTGAACAGGGTCAATTTATGGCTTTTTTAGTAAAACTTATAAATGCTAAGAAAACCCTGGATATTGGTGTATTCACCGGGTACAGTTCTACGGTGGTTGCTCTGGCTCTACCTGCTCAGGGTAAAGTAGTAGCTTGTGATATTGATTCCCAGCACACTCAAATAGCCCAGCATTACTGGGAAAAGGCAGGGGTGAAGGAAAAAATAGAATTTCATCTAGGCCCTGCTGAAAAAACTCTGCAGAATTTTGTAGAAAAAGGATTAACCAATACTTTTGATTTTGCGTTCATTGATGCAGACAAGCAAAACTATACTATTTACTATGAACTATGCTTGAAACTAATTGCCCCCGGTGGAATTATTGCCCTGGATAACGTGTTGAGAGGAGGAAGGGTTCTGGACAATCCTAAACCAGATGAAGGCAGTGATATTATTGATAGACTAAACCATTTTATCGGTGAAGATCAGCGAGTGGATATAAGTTTAGTTCCCATTGCCGATGGTTTGTTTTTAGTTAGGAAAAAATTTTAATGGAGAAATTATGGACAAATTAATTACCGTTCTATGGTTGGCTGTTTTATTATCAATATTAACCATATTAGTTATTCCAGTGACCAGAAACAGTTTTGTAGAAATTACTGTAAATTATCCCTATATTTTAGGATTTATCAAGTTTTCAATTTTAGGAATTATGGGGGAGTTGCTAAGTTTTAAAATTGCTACAGGGAAGTGGAAGCTTACCGGTATCGGCATCTTCTACCGAATGTTGGTTTGGGGCTTTTTAGGATTGGTATTCACCGTAGTATTTCCCCTTTTCTCTTATGGAGTAGACGGGGTCATAAACAGCGGATTATTGGCGGGAGAGGGGAACAGGTTATTAACTGCATTCTGGAAATCATTTATTATGAATATCATTTTTGCGTTTCCATTTATGAGTTTTCACCGTATAACCGATACTCTCATTGATCGAAAACAATTATTTTCCAAGTGGCCGTTGATCGAAATTTACCAGAATATAGATTGGGAAAATATGTTTAAAATAGTTGGTTTTGCCATACTGTGGTTTTGGATACCTGCTCACACCATTACTTTTATGCTTCCCCCGGAGTTCAGGGTTATTACCGCAGCTTTGTTGGCAATAGTATTAGGATTTATATTAGGATTTGCCAAGAGAATGTCGGTTAAGCAGGAAAAAGTTAGCGCCTGATTAACTATTTTTTTAAATTTACTTAACCTGTTAAATTTCAGCTAAGAGATTGTGAAGAATTTTCACTGCTTTTATACCGCTGATTTCTTTATCTTTTATCTCCAGCATGATGTCCGGATTGTAACTGCTTACCTGATCAAGGTATTTTTTGAATTTCCGGGGAGTTATTGACTGGGCATGACTGCATCTCTTTCCGGATAAATTTTGTTCGCTGTAGTCAGTTATGATCACTCCATCAGATTTATCCCAGGTACTGGAACATCGGCTGAACGCAGATATCATTGTCTCTCCCCGATGGAGACAGAAGTGGTGGAGATTATCAAATACAACCGGTATCCCGGTTTGCTGATGGATAAATATACAGTCGTGGACGCAATAGGAACGGTCATCATTTTCTATTACCAGTCTGTTTTTAATATTCGGGGGCAGCTTCTCATAATTTTTAATAAATCTGCGTATGGCTAGATCTTTTTGCTGGTATACTCCCCCTACATGAATTTGAATTTTTGCGGTTTTATCCAGCTGCAGGGCATCAAGTACTCTGGCATGGTAGTTGAGTTCATCTATACTCCGGTCCAATACATCTGATCGGGGGGAATTCAAAATTACGAATTGATCGGGGTGCATGGATATCCGGAATTGATGCTGGTTGATAAATATTCCGATTTCTTTCAAATAATCCTGGAAATATTTCCACCATTTAAATTTACAAACAGGATGAGAAGCAAACGGAACCAGATCGGAACTTATTCTAAAAAACATCAAATCGTTT
>LKUE01000071.1 GCA_001412365.1 Desulfuromonas sp. SDB
CAGCAATTCCGGATTATTTAAAAAATTTAATATTTCCACTGCCATGGCGTTATGGTCTCCATGGGGAACTAAAATTCCGGTTTCCTGATTGATTATGGAATCCCTTATCCCCGGTGAATCAGATGCCACCACCACTGTTCCGCAGGCGTTTGCTTCCACTCCGGTCAATCCCCATCCTTCTTTTTCAGAGGGATTTAATACCAGGTGGGCTTTTCTAAGCCAGTCAACCTTTTCTTGTTCACTTACATAACCGGTAAAGGTATAGCTTTGTTCAGGAAGTAATTTTGAGGCATAATTAGTCAGATATTTCAGGGCATCCCCGCTCCCCACAATAACAAATTTTGATTCCGGTTTTTGCTTTAAAACCTGTTTAAATGCCCTTAGGGCGATATCAATTCCCTTGTACTTCTTTATTCTTCCCACATATACAATTAAGGGAGTGGAAGATTTTAATCCTTCCGGGCTGTATTTGTCATGATCAATACCGCATAAGATAACTTCGATTTTATCCGGATCAAATCCCCGGTTGATTAGATCTTGTTTGGTGCTGTCGGAAATTACTTCGATGATGTTATTTCCATATACTTTCAGCAGTGGTTTTTCCCAGAGGTGGACGTAACAAGCTAGAGGAAAGGGAACTTCTCTGAACACTGTAGTCCCAAATAAATGCGGAATTACCGGCAAAACAGGTGGTCGAACCCACAGGGGTGAATAAAAGGGGATTTTATTGATATCATCAACTACTAAATCAAAATGATGATGGCGTAGATTTTTAATATAGAAATCTCTGACCTGGAAGTTGAAAAAGGAGCGGCTTCCTGTTCTGATAATGTGAATGCCGTCAACTAATTCTTCATCTTCTGCCCCTGGAAATTTAGATGAAAGCAAAGTGACTTCATGACCTTTTGCGGAAATCCTGGAAAAAATCTCTTCCAGATGAATTTCCGCTCCTCCTCCCAGAGGATTTTTTCTATCTCCCCAGTTCAGCAGCAGAAATTTCATTTTCTCTCACCGACAGAATCCGGGTTAAACTATCCCTGATTTTGTTTTGGGGAAACCAATTGCATTCACTTTTTAATTTTTCTGAAGACCCAATTTGATATTTTGTATCAATTTTTCTAACCTTGCTGAAATCTTTAACTATTTCGCATTTAATTCCTGAAATATCTATCAACATATTCAACAACTGTTCTACGCTGTAAACTTCATCTCCGGCTAGATTAAAAATTTGACCCTGGTTGTGGTATCTGCCGATACAGAGATAAGCCCTTAATGCATCTCGAATATCCAGATAACTTCTATACACATTGAGGTTGCCCACTTTGATTACCGGTTCAGCTAAATTTAGTTTTATCCTGATAATTTGCTCCACCAAGGAGGGTATTAAAAATCGGGAGTTCTGACCTAATCCCACCTGGGGGAAAGGTCTGATAATATTTACTTTCAGGTTATAGCTTCTTAAGTACTGAAGTCCCAGAATTTCAGCGGAAATTTTACTTGCCGCATAGGGACTCAACGGCTTCAACGGATGATCTTCATTTACCGGATCAATTCCGGTATTGCCGTATACTTCGGAGGATGATATTAACACCAGTTTGGCTTGGGGGCATAGAGTTCGAATTCCTTCAAGAAGTTTAAGGGTAGCCATTAAGTTTACTTCCATAGTGAGTTCAGGTTTTGAAAAGGAAAGAGAAACACTGGACTGAGCGGCAAAATGATAAATTAAATCAGGATTGGATTGTTTTAATACTTTAACCACATCTTCACGGTTAAGCAAATCAGCCTTAATGTCGGAAACTCCGGAAGGAATTTGTATATTATCGTAAAGATAAGTCCCGTAAACAACATTTTTAGATTGATCGTCTTGGTCGGAAACTAATTTTTCTGCCAGAGAAGATCCTACAAAACCTTCACATCCAGTTATAAGAAATCTCATAATTTACTCTTTCTAAAAAAATCAGTTAATGTTGCAATTAAGCTAAACTATTAGTTATATTATCACTACTAAAAAATCAAGCACCAATATTTAACCTTTAATTTAAGATTAAATTGTAATTTCATTTTTATAGACTTAAAGTATTTAATAATTTAGACTAACACTATGTTTGATCATCTTTTCAATGACTTTA
Organism: Desulfuromonas sp. SDB; assembly: GCA_001412365.1. Lineage (GTDB taxonomy): Bacteria > SDB-A > SDB-A > SDB-A > SDB-A > SDB-A. The sequence continues at coordinate 2,130 of LKUE01000071.1, forward strand.
ATTTCTTTTTGAAAATTGATTCTTATGAAAAAGCTTTTCAGGCATTAGAGGATATTCCCAGATCGGAAAATTTAGCTTTTCTGGAAGAATTAGCTCGAAGGTATGAAAATTTAGGGGATGCCCTTCCCCTTTACCAAGATTCAGAGCTTAGAGAATTAGCTTTAAACTGCTACCGGCAATCTAAACAACTATATCAGCAAGCTCAAATCAACAGCAGAGCTCAGTTTATTGATGAACTGTTAAGAAGCGACGAGATATTTTCAAAATCAATTAACGATATCAAAAACCAGCTGCGGCGGAAAGTAAGACTAAAAATCTAGCCCCTGTTTATCACTACCTGGTAACTGTCTATCTTCCCGGTGGCAGGGCGGTGACTGCGCAGCAGTATCTTTTATAATCTGTGTTCTGGTGGGGCTATGTGTTGGTAGGTACTGTGTTCATCAGTGGTAAATTGCTGTTTTAACAAACAGCTTGCAGTACGTTACCGTACTGCATTCCTCCTGCGCAGCAGTATAATAAATTCTCTGTGT
>LKUE01000072.1 GCA_001412365.1 Desulfuromonas sp. SDB
ACAGCCAGGATGTTGGCTTAGAAGCAGCCATCATTTAAAGAGTGCGTAATAGCTCACTGGTCGAGTGGTGATGCACCGAAGATGATCGGGACTCAAGCATATAACCGAAGCCTCGGTACAGCACCTATTACTAATTTTAATCAGTTACAACAAGGAGACATCATGTACTACGTATATTTATTACAGGAAATTGGAAGGGGAAGACATTACATAGGTTATACCAATAATCTAGAACGACGCTTAATAGAACATAATCTTGAGCACAATGGTTTTACTGGCAAAGGCCAGTGGACATTAGTATATTTTGAAGCATATCTATCAAAAGAAGATGCCCAAGAGCGAGAGAAGAAGTTAAAGCAAGATGGCCGTTCGAGACGCTATGTAATGGAGCGCAGCAAGCGTTCCCAATATAAATTGAAAGAAACAATAACGAGTTGAAATTAGTAATAGGTGCTGTAGGTAGGAGAGCATTCCATACAGCATAGAAGGTAAGTTGAGAGATGAGCTGGAGCGTATGGAAGAGACCATGCCGGCATGAGTAGTGATAATGCAGGTGCGAAACCTGCACACCGTAAGCCTAAGGTTTCCTGAGTAAAGATAATCTTCTCAGGGTTAGTCTGTCCCTAAGGCGAGTCAAGCGAGCTTGAGTAGTTGATGGGAATCAGGTTAATATTCCTGAACCTGCTATAATTAGTGATGGAGTGACGCAGTGGTGCTCCGGAGACGGGTGTTGGACGTCCCGTTGAACACGTGTAGGTTAGGTCATTGGCAAATCCGTGATCTTTTATCCGAGGCGTGGGACGAGAGCTTTAAGCTCTAAAGTCCGGTTATACACACTGCCGAGAAATAGCTTCTAAGCGTTTGAAGTTATAGCAGTCAGTACCGCAAACCGACACAGGTAGGCGAGGAGAGTATCCTCAGGTGTTCGAGAGAATTCTGGTTAAGGAACTCGGCAAAATGACCCCGTAACTTCGGGAGAAGGGGTGCTTCGTTATCGTGATAGCCAAACGGCTTTAGCGAGAAGGAGCCGCAGTGAAGAGGCCCAAGCGACTGTTTATCAAAAACACAGGTCTATGCGAAGACGCAAGTCACGGTATATAGACTGACACCTGCCCGGTGCCGGAAGGTTAAG
>LKUE01000073.1 GCA_001412365.1 Desulfuromonas sp. SDB
GAACATCGTTAACGATGCTCTTTTTTTTATAAACCTGTTTATTAAAAGATAGAATTATTCAGTGTCTTCGCCGCCAGTTTCTTCGGCAGGAGTATCTTCTTCCATAGGAGTATCTTCACCAGTGGGCTCTTCTTCTGCAGGAGCCATAGTGTCAACTGGTTGTTCTTCCATGGGAACTTCTTCTTCTATAACTTCTTCGTCTCCACTGGGAATTTCTTTCACTACTTCAAAGCTTACACTGAGAATTTCTTTACCTTCAAAATCAGAATCAAATAATCTGATATCATACATTCCAAGTTCTTCGGGGGCGTAAAAACTAACTTCTGCTTCTTTTTCATCGCCAATAAGGTGGAAATCCAAGTCGAATTCGTCACATACTTCTTCGTCTCCATGTTCAACTTCTGAAGGAATTAAACCAACCCAGGCATCATCTTCAAATTCGACGGGGACTTTATAGGTAACTAAAATCTCATCGCCGGGAAGATAATATTCTGCATCTAAAGTTAATTCAGGTTCAATTACTTCCGGGACTTCTACTGTATCTGGTTCAACCACATCGGCGGTGTCAGTATCCTGAGGCTCAGGTTCCTGACTGCAGCTGAAAAACAAAACGGTAAAACTCAGTGCTACCAGGACAACTAAAATACCAAGCATATTGCTTTTTTGCATATCCTTCCTCCTTTTCCAAATTTCTTGCTGTAAAATTTATTTATGCAGCGTTTTAAGTTAAAATTAAAACAGGAATAAAATAAACTTTAAGCAAGCAATATTTCCTGCCTATTTACTAGACTTAAATATAATAAATAAATTACCTTTTTGCAAGGGATAATTATGTGTATAAGCATTTTTTTATAAATTTACGGTGAAAACAATAAATTAAACAAATTATTCCTTGTAAACAGAGATTTTCTCATGTAAATTCTATATTTTTTTACAAAGAAAATTACTATGATAAATTTAAAGATATCTAACCGCAAAATACTTAAACGTAATATTGAAAGATGCCGGCAAAAGAAAATTATAATACCCACCTTTCAGCAAATGCGTTACCCCCAAACCGTACCGGATAAAATCACCTCAGGATTAAAAAAAGTTGGTTTATGGGAAATAAATCCACTTAATTTATTCAGAATAACCTGGAAAAATGAGCCGGTGGAAAAAGCCGGTCTTTACCAGCAAGTTAATTATGTTGAAATACCGCCCAGCTTATCCGGCGTGGATTGTACCATTATCGGGTTGGTGGGAAAATGGTTCCCTACCGGTTCTCACAAAGTAGGAGCTACATTTGGATGCATTGTACCTTATCTGATAACCGGTCAATTCGACGCCACCAGCAACAAAGCGGTGTGGCCATCCACCGGCAACTACTGCCGGGGAGGAGCTTACGTAGCTTCTTTGCTGGGATGTAAATCAGTAGCTATACTTCCTGAAGAGATGTCTCAGGAAAGATTTGACTGGTTGGCTAAGGTTGCCGGAGAAGTTATTGCTACCCCGGGATGTGAGAGCAATGTAAAAGAAATTTTTGACAAGTGTCACCAGCTCCGGGAAAACCGTTCTGAAGTTGTAATATTTAATCAGTTCGATCAAATCGGAAATTATTTATGGCATTACTCTGTAACCGGTCCGGCAATTCATGAAGTCCTTTCCATTCCCACCTATGCTGATAAGAACATTGCGGGTATACTGTTAACCTCAGGATCTTCAGGAACCCTAGGGTCAGCCGACTATCTCAAACAGCAGTATCCAGCCATGAAAATTGCAGTAGGAGAAGCCTGGCAATGTCCGACTTTGCTGCTTAACGGATATGGAGGTCATCGAATTGAGGGTATAGGGGACAAGCATGTTCCCTGGATTCACAATGTAAAAAACACAGATTTAGTGGTAGACGTAGACGATGAACACACTATGCGCTTGTTGAGGTTGTTCAACGAGCCGGAGGGAAAAGAGCTTTTAATCAAACAAGGAGTACCCCCTGCTTTTGTGAAGAGTTTAAACCTTTTAGGAATATCTTCCATTGCCAACTTAATTGGCTGCATAAAACTGGCAAAATATTATGAATTAAACCGTCAAGATTTATTGGTAACTGTTTTCACCGATTCTTTTGAACTTTATCCTTCCAGAATAAAACAGCTGAAAAAATTTCGTGGAGCTTATGACCAAGAACAGGCAATTAAAGACCGGGAAATTTTATTTCAGCTATCCCTTGACAGAATTGAAGAATTAGATTATTACAGCAGGAAAAAAATCCATAATTTAAAATATTACACTTGGGTTGAACAGCAAAACAAGCAGGTAGAAGAATTGGATCAACAATGGTATAACCGGGATTATTGGAAAACAATCCAGTCTCAAACAGAGAAGATAGATGAATTAATAAACGAATTTAATACCAAGGTTGGAATATTATGATTTTATTAAAAAATTGCAAATACATTGCCACCTTTAATGACCGAGAAGATGAATTAGAACATTATGACATTTTAATAAAAGATAATAAAATTGAAGAAATCTTCAAAAATATAAAGTTAACTACTTGTGAAGAGAAGAATACTCAAATTGTAGATTGCTCTCATCATCTGGTCGTTCCTGGTTTAATCAACACCCATCATCATTTTTATCAAATTCTCACCCGCAACCTGCCCTCGGTACAAAATGTTAAATTATTCCAGTGGTTAAAAAGATTATATCCCATCTGGTCACATCTTAATGAAAAACAGATCTTTTACTCAACCATTGCTGCTTGTGCAGAGCTGGTAAAGACCGGTTGTACAACTACTTCTGATCATATGTACCTTTACCCCAAAGATTTTACCGGAGATATAACCGCGGTTCAGTTCGAGGGAGCCAGGCAGGTGGGAATCAGATTTTCACCTTGCCGGGGAGCAATGACTTTCGGACAAGCCGAAGGAGGATTGCCTCCCGAGAATGTAGTTCAGTCTCCTCAACAGGTTATCAAAGATATGCAAAGGGTGGTGGAGATGTTCCACGATTCCGATCCCTTTTCCATGAGCCGAATAATCCTTGCCCCCTGTAGTCCCTTTTCGGTGGAAGAAAGCATAATGATCGAATCCGCCAAACTAGCCCGGCAGCACAAAATAGTACTACATACCCATCTGGGAGAGACGGAAGATGAAAATCAGTTCTGCCTGGAAAAGTACGGACAACGTCCTTTGCAAATTATGGAAAAATGGAATTGGTTGGGTGAAGATGTTTACTATGCCCATGGCATCTGGTTTAACCAGGATGAGTTGGATTTACTCAGCACCACCTCAACTGGTATTGCCCACTGTCCCAGTTCCAATATGAGACTTGGCTCTGGAGTGGCAAAAGTAAAAGAGATGTTATCCCGGAAAATAAGAGTGGGACTGGGAGTTGACGGATCCTCTTCCAATGACAGTTCAGACATGCTGGGAGAAGCAAGATTGGCATTATTACTGCAGAGAGTAATATTGGGAGCAGATGCAATTACCGCCAGGGAAGTGTTGTCTATGGCTACCCGGGGGGGAGCCAGTCTTCTGGGATATTCTAAAATTGGCTCTATTCAGCCGGGATTTGCAGCTGATTTGGCTGTTTTCAACCTTCATCAACTCCAGCATGCCGGGGCATTGTCCGATCCTCTGGCTGCTTTATTATTTACCGGTTTCTGTCATCAAACCGAGCATACTATTATCAATGGAAATTTCGTGGTCAAGCATGGCATGCTAACTAACTTAGATGAGCAACAGCTGGTGGGCAAAGTAAATCATTTAGCTCATCAATTGCTGCAATCTGCTGTTCAATCACAGTAAACTACTGGAATCTGATCCCAGGCAGTGGTAAATTTCGGCGAAAGTTTTTTCTGGGACATGGACCAGGAAGGCTTTTTACCGGGAAGGGAAAAGCCAACTGTATTTCTACCCCACCGGTCATTTATTTGATCTAAAATTTTCATAAACCGGTGGTCATTTAGAACATCATCAGGATGATAAAAAAAACCAGGTTGAACTTCTTTTGACGGAATTATCCCGGTAAAGGTTACTCCCACTTTTTTGTAGCGGTATCCACTCTTGTATATTTTACCCAGGTTTTCTCTAGCCAGGGAGATGAGATAGGGAGTGTAAGAAGTGGGCTTGGACAACTTAATATCAATCCAATTTGCATATTGTGGTTCATCTTGGTTGAAACGGTTAGTGGTTATGAAGATGTGCATGGAGAGGGGAATGGAATCCTGCTTACGCAATTTCTCGGCAGCCCGGCTTATATAGGTTGCCAATGCTTGCTGGAGAAGTTCAAATTTTTCCACCGGCTGACCGAAAGATCGGGAACAGGTGATCCCTTTTTTATCAGGGGGTATCATTTCAAGCTCCACACAGTTTTTTCCTCTTAGTTCTAGAAGTGTTTTTTGTCCGGTGACAGTCATTCTTTCCCGCACCCAATTCTCATCTGTATTTTTAAACATTAACCCATCCACGATACCCTTCTTCCTTAACATCAGGGAATACTTCGGTCCAATCCCCCAAATATCCTCAATTTCCACTTGTTTTAAAAAAGAATCCTGATCAGGATGTCCGGTTAAATTAAATACTCCTTTTAAATCAACATCTCTTTTAGCAAACCGGTTTGCAACTTTAGCCAAGGTTTTAGTTTCAGCAATGCCGATAGATACCGGTATCCCTGTCCATTTTGCCACGGTTTCTCTTATCTCTTCTCCGTATTCGCGGTAGTCTTTTTGTTTAAATTTCTCCAGACAGAGAAAGGCTTCATCAATAGAATAAATTTCCACCTGGGGAGAGAATTTCCTTAAAACATCCATTACCCTGGAAGACATATCTGCATATAGAGAGTAGTTTGAAGAAAACACCTGCACATCAAATTTTTTAATTAACTGTTCACATTTAAAAATAGGCGTTCCCATACCTATGCCCAGCTGCTTAGCCTGTTCTGAACGGGAAACCACACAGCCGTCGTTATTGGATAACACCACTACCGGTTTATCTCTTATCCGGGGATTAAACACCCGCTCACAGGAGACGTAAAAATTATTACAATCTACCAGGGCAAAAACTTGGTCTTGGTTAAACATCGTCCAAATGATTTTAATTAAAGGGGATGGATAACATGGGTAACCACTCCCCAAATTTCACAATTTTCATGATCTTTAACTTGTATAGGTTTAAACTGGGGGTTTTCAGGGATTAAAAATATTTTATTTTTCTTAACCTTTATCCTTTTAACTGTAAACTCACCTTCTATGACCGCAATGACAACTTTCCCCGATCCAGGATTAATCGCCCTGTCCACAATTAAAATATCACCAGAATGTATTCCCGCATCAATCATGGAATCACCGGAGACCCTTACAAAAAATGTTGCGGAGGGATGCTTAATTAAATATTCATTTAAATCAAGTTTTTTATCTATATAATCATCTGCGGGAGAGGGGAATCCTGCGGATATTTTAGCAGTAACCAGGGGAAATTTTCGGGATTGTTTTTTTTCAAAACCAATGATTTCAGTAATTTTAATTTCCATATATAAATTATGTTTAGTTTTTTACAAAGTATAAACCAACACACTGTTCTTGACAACTTTTTGAATTAGCTCTACTTTAAAATAAAAAGGATGTAAAAATATCAAAACATTCCAGACTGGATATTGTTGAAAAATGTCTAGGTTTAACTAAATATACTGATGATCTTCCCCTGGAAGATTTTCTTTGGGGAATGCAGATTGGTTCTCCGGTCGCTTCAGGAGTATTTAATGGATATTCCCCCAATTCCCATGTTGATTGGTCTGAGTTTACTATTTGTGATTATAAAGATATTCCCGGACAGAATATTGTAACTTCAGCTATTTCCGATATGCCGGCATTAGTTGAAAATGAAATTCGTTATCCTGGTCAGCCCCTGCTTTTAGTTGCTCATTCAGATAGAGATCGCCTGCAAGAAGCAGCATCAAATATTTTTTTAGATATTACTCCCGGCGCATCAGTTTTAGATTTAGAGCAAGCAATTATCACCTCAGAACCAGTTTTCACTAAAACTTTTTCCAGAGGAAATACAGTTAATGCTTTTGCTCAATCAGAGGAGGTATTCCAGGATGAATATTTTACTCAAGCAGTTGATCAAGCTTATCTGGAACCCCAGATCATTATCGCCTGTTCAAATCCAAATAAATCAATTTCCATAAAAGGATCAATGCAATGCCCCTTTTATGTGCAAAAAGCAATTTGTACCGCATTTAACCTTCCCCCGGAAAAAGTTGAAGTCATCCAAATAACCACTGGCGGAGCATTTGGAGGGAAAGAAGAATATCCTTCGTTGATTGCAGTTTATGCGGCATTATTATCCTGGAAATCGGGTAAAACCGTAAAAATCAGATATGACCGCCAAACAGACATGTCCATAACCACCAAAAGACATCCCTCCAAAGTCATGGTTAAAATCGGAGTGGATGGTAATAAAAAAATTCAAAGCTTTCATGCGGAAATGTCTCTGGATGCGGGTGCATATCTGACTTTAAGTCCGGTTGTTTTAGCCCGGGGCATATTGCATCTGGGGGCATATTCATGTGAAAATGTAAAAATTACCGGCAACATATACATCACCAATCATCCTCCCCGGGGAGCATTTAGAGGTTTTGGCGCACCCCAGGCATTTTTTGCAGTAGAAAATCATATTGATAAGATCTGTTCAAAATTAAATATCGATCCCCTTGAATTCAGGAAAAAAAATTGTTTTAAAAGAAATTCGATGATGCCCTCCGGTCAGAAATTGGAGTCGTGCTGTTTAACTGAAATACTTGAAAAAATATTGGTCAAGTCAGACTACTTATCTGCTAAAAAGAAAAATGAAAGGTTTAATAAAAATAACTCCCTACAAAAAAGGGGAATTGGTATTTCCCTGTTTTATCATGGATGTGGCTTTACCGGAAGCGGAGAAACTGACTTAAAATCAATAGCTGGATTAAAATTGGACCATCAGGGTAATGTTTACATCTTGTCAGCAGCCGCAGAAATAGGGCAGGGAGCGCACACGGTCTTACCTCAAATTGTCTCCGAGGAGCTTAACCTTCCCCTGGAAAAAATATTTT
>LKUE01000074.1 GCA_001412365.1 Desulfuromonas sp. SDB
AAAATGTTTTTTTGAAACATATAGATTTTCAGAGGATCTTGATTTTACTATAATAAAAAAATCACATTTAAATGAAAATTTTCTTTTAAAAACATTTAAAGATATTTCAGATTTTCTATATGAGAAAGTTGGAATAGAATTTTTTAATGATAGATTGAAATTTAAAATCATTGAAAAGATGAACGGAAAGTTTTCAGCACAAGGAAAAATTTATTATAATGGTCCACTTAAAAGAAAAAAGAATGTTTTATCAATAAAGTTAGATTTAACAAATGATGAAGTTTTAGTATTAAATACTCAAAAGCAGAAAGTACATCATCCTTACACTGATGAACCAAAGAATAAAATATCTGCTAATTGTTATTCATTTGAAGAAGTGATTGCGGAAAAAATTAGAGCATTAGGACAAAGAGCAAGACCGAGAGATTTGTATGATGTGATCCAGTTCTTTAGAAATAGAAATTTAATAGATAATCCAATACTTGTTTATAATGTTTTACAAAAGAAATGTAGTTACAAAAAGATACAAATTCCTACTTATATTGATATACAGGAACATGAAAAGATTGATGAATTAAAACCTCAATGGAAACATATGTTAACTCAACAACTTCCTCATCTACCTCCATATAATTCTTATTGGCAAGATCTTCCTCCCTTTTTTGATTGGTTAAATGGACATTTTGTTGAGGATAAATTGGTCTCAATTTCTGAAAAAGATGAAATAATTTTTCATCCTGGAAGAATAAGAGATTCTCAAACAACAAACTTTCTTGTGCATAAAATACAATTTGCTGCTGCCAACAGAGTTTGTATAAAGCTGAGATATCATAATAAAACAAGAACTGTTGAGCCAATATCATTTAGAACTGCAAGAAGTGGAAACAGGTTGTTCTATGGATTCGAAAGAAATGTAAATCATCCAAAAGCTTATTCAATCTCAGAAATTCAATCTGTTGAAATAACAAATATCGTTTATAAAGAAAAATATCCAATTGAAATTAATTCATCGGGATTTATCTCAATGCCTCCAACAAGAAAGCCTTCAAGGATATCAAAAAATATTAAAGATAGAAAATTTGTATATAAATGTCAAATATGTGGGAAGATTTTT
>LKUE01000075.1 GCA_001412365.1 Desulfuromonas sp. SDB
ATGGCTGCTTCTAAGCCAACATCCTGGCTGTCTTGGCAATCACACATCCTTCCTCACTAAGCATACAATTTGGGACCTTAGCCGTCGGTCTGGGTTGTTCCCCTCTCGCGTACGAAGCTTATCCCCCGCACGCTGTCTCCTAAACAGCAAGTTATGGCATTCGGAGTTTGGTTGGGTTCAGTAAGCTGGTATGCCCCCTAGCCCATTCAGTGCTCTACCTCCATAACTCTCGTTTAAGGCACTGCCTAAACAGTTTTCGGAGAGAACCAGATATCTCCTAGTTTGATTGGCCTTTCACCCCTACCCACACCTCATCCACCGATTTTTTAACATCGGTTGGTGCGGCCCTCCATTACGTGTTACCGTAACTTCAGCCTGGACATGGGTAGATCACTAGGCTTCGGGTCTAATACTATCAACTTTACGCCCTATTAAGACTCGCTTTCGCTAAGGCTACATGACTATATCACTTAACCTCGCTGATAAAATTAACTCACCGGCTCATTATGCAAAAGGCACGCCGTCACCTGACCACTAAATTACTTTATACTCGCTCGTACTCGCGCTAGTAAAAACTGCTTCATCCGTCTATTACGCTTTAATCTAACCTCGCGTTCTCGTGCAAAACTCTCACTTAAATATGCTTCGTAATATACTAACTCCCAGTTACTTCCTCTTGTACTGATGTTGTCTCCTTAAAATAATTTAATGGTCAGGCTCCGACTGATTGTAAGCACACGGTTTCAGGTTCTATTTCACTCCCCTCCCGGGGTGCTTTTCACCTTTCCCTCACGGTACTAATTCTCTATCGGTCACTGTATGTATTTAGCCTTACGTGATGGTCCACGCTGATTCAACCAGGATTTCTCGTGTCCCGGCCTACTCGGGATACTCATACCAATATTATTCCATTTCGACTACGGGCCTATCACCCTCTACGGACATACTTTCCAGTATCGTTCGTCTATAGAATAACCTCAGATAACTGAGTCCCACTACCCCAAACTTATGTCTGGTTTAGGCTCTTTCCCGTTCGCTCGCCGCTACTAAGAAAATCGTTCTTACTTTCTCTTCCTGCGCCTACTTAGATGTTTCAGTTCAGCGCGTTTGCCTCCCGCACCTATTTTGTCCCCTTGTCTTAAATTATTATGTTATGTCTAAAACTAAGAAACAAAATAGGTGCGGAATGTATCAGTATGATCTGATACGGGTTGCCCCATTCGGATACTCCCGGATCTAAGCTCGCTTACAGCTCCCCGAAAATTTTCGCAGTTAACCGCGTCCTTCTTCGCCATACAGTGCCAAGGCATCCACCATGTGCCCTTTCGCTCTTTACTAAATAACGTAATTATTACATCCCCTATCTCGCACTTCTATGTTTTATCTCTTTAATGAACAAAA
>LKUE01000076.1 GCA_001412365.1 Desulfuromonas sp. SDB
AAACTAAAGCGTCAGTTATTTTTTCCAATGCTGGCTTATTTGGAAAAGTTATTACTTTTAGAACTTTTCTCAAAGGGTTAATACCCTGGTTCTACATCTTAACAATTATTATAGCAATTTTCGGAATTGCCGAACCACTGGGTAAACCGATTATTTTAAACAGAGATGAGATGGGAATTGATATAATTATTGCCTTAGATCTATCCACCAGCATGGAAGCTCCTGATTTCGAACCCAGTAGATTTGATGCAGCAATTGACATTGCTGAAGATTTCATAAATTCCAGAGAAAATGACCGAATTGGTTTGGTAGTGTTTGCTTTAGACGCCTATCTGCTTTCCCCTCCCACTTTAAACCACCAGTACTTATTATCTATGCTAGATGACCTTGAATTAGGGTCTATTGAAGATGGCACCGCCATAGGGATGGGATTAGCTATCGCCGCTAATGGATTAAGGGATGCCCAAGGAGAGAGTAAAGTAATTATTCTGCTTACCGACGGAGTTAATAATTCAGGAGCAGTTGATCCCATCAGTGCAGCTCAAGCAGCTAAAACCCTGGATATGAAAATATATACAATTGGAATTGGCTCAGAAACTCCTATGAATTACCACAGCAGCCGTTATGGATACATATCAGCGTCAACTGCCGACTATGCGCTGCTAGAACAAATAGCCTCTTCACCTCAAACCAGCTTCAAGGCAACTGACCCCAATACCCTAAAAAAGGCATTTAAGTTAATTGATCAGATGGAAAAAACAGAACAACAGCTCAATCAATTATCTCTGCGTCCTTCTCACGCTCATTTTTGGGTTGGCTTGTGCCTGGTGTTATTTCTGTCCGCATTTATTGCCGAAAGGACTTTTCTAAGGAGTCTGCCATGATTTTTGCCCGTCCGCTTATACTATACCTGATTCCCTTGATCGCTGTTTTATTGGGCGGCTTGCAGATTTGGAGCAGATGGAGAAAAAAGAAATTATTATCCAGAATTTTAGCTACAGGCAGAGAAACCCAGCTTTCCACCATCAATAAAAAAGCAGATCTCCTACAGGAATTTTT
>LKUE01000077.1 GCA_001412365.1 Desulfuromonas sp. SDB
TAATGAGGAATAGTATAAAGTATATTTTACTAATTCTTTTTCTCATTAGCGCTACCTCGGAAAACCATCAATCATCCGATCATCCCATTATCCAGGCTCTTCAATCCTAGGTAAATTGGAAAATCTACCCGTATAATTTATCAAAATAATTATTTAATTTTACAAACCAATAAGATGGTTCGAACATAGACTTAAATGTTGGACGAACTCATAATTGTTCTATAATCACCGATAATACAGGTAATAATGCAGAAGGAAGATAATTAAGAATTTTAAAAAACAATAAATTTTCCTGGATAGGAAACTTGGCCTATTTTCAAACTGTAAAAATAAACTCCGTTGTTTCCCATATAGAAGTTTAAATCATGATTTCCTGTCAAATAATAACCTGATATAGGATTAGAATAGTGTCTTCCTGAAACATCATAAATGTTTAATTCAACATTGCTATTTTGAGGTAATAAAAATTCTAAAGAAATATTATAATCTAAGGTTTGTTTAATATTATAATAAAAATTATCAGGAATTGATGTTATTGTCTCCTCAACTACAACTCCATTTTCATCAGTTTTGATTAGCCATACATCATAAGAACCTGCTCCATAAGAGGATGTATAACCAGCAATAATATATCCACCGTCAGTGGTCTGTTGCACTGTATAACCCTCATCACCGCCTGCACCTCCGAAGGTTTTGGTCCAGAGTACGACCCCATCACTATCAGTCTTGATTAGATAGATATCATAATGCCCTGCCGCACTATAACATGTGTTACCAGCAATAATATACCCACCATCAGATGTTTGTTGGACTGAATGACCAACATCTTCTGCACCCCCACCATAAAATTTTTTCCAGATAGCAACACCATTTTCATCAGTCTTGATAAGGTATACTTTTGCAGCAGCATCACCATAAGATAGTGTATGCCCGGTAATAATATATCCTCCATCATCAGTTTGCTGAATAGAGTGACCATAATCATGATGATTGCCACCAATAGTATGTGCCCAGAGGGAATCTCCACTATTATTGATTTTTATCAGATAAACATCAGAACACATACCACTAATTTGTGCCCCCCCGGCAATAATATAACCTCCATCATTAGCTTGTAAGACTGAGTGCCCCCAATCATCATAGATGTCACCGAAAGTTTTTGTCCATAGACTGTCTCCAATACTATCTGTTTTTATAATATATACATCAAAACCACCTGCTCCATAAGACCAGGTATATCCACTAATAATATAACCCTCATCAGTAGTCTGTTGGACTGAACAACCAATATCATCCGAAGTACCCCCAAATGTATTGGTCCAGAGTGTATCTCCATTACTATCAGTCTTGATTAGATAGACGTCATCTGAATTTCCTATACAGTGTGTAAAACCAGTAATAATATATCCTCCATCATCAGTTTGCTGTAATGATTTCCCTTCATCCCAAGAACATCCTCCAAAGGTTTTAGTCCATTGAGGATCTCCATTTCTATTTAGCTTAATCAGATAGAGATCAGCACTTCCTGATCCAAAAGACTTTGTAGATCCTGTGACTATAAATCCCCCATCAGTAGTCTGTTGAGCAGCATACCCCCAATCATGATCAGTACCACCGTAGGTTCTAGCCCAGCCAGCGGCGAGATTATAAGAAATAAACAATAATACTATTAAATTACTAATTAACTTTTTCATTTTCTTTCTTTACATTAAAGACTTAGATAAATAATATCATAATTAATATTTAATTTCAATTTTCATCTCATTATTCCAAAATATTTCCCTTAGTAAAATCTCCTCTATGTTCTATTTTTCTAGATGGGATGTGTTGATTAATGTTAACCTGCCCACAGTAGCTTGTTAATCCATTGATCTGATTGACTTTTTTTGCATAGCAAAAAGATTCAATCATCTTCAATTTCTTATGGGTTGGGAATGGGGATTGGTGTAAATTCGTGTTCTTGGTGGGGAGGTGGATAGGGATTAGTGTCCATTAGTGGATAAAAACTAAGGTGTGGGGTGGTATCTGCGAAGCAGCATCCCTTAATTCTCTGTGT
>LKUE01000078.1 GCA_001412365.1 Desulfuromonas sp. SDB
CAATGAACAATGATCAATTAACAATGAACAATTTTCCAATCCTGACCCAATACAGAGAACACCACCCATCTCCGGGGGATTGGAACGCAGATGATGGGATGAGAAGGATTCCCCTGCTTACGCAGGGGAACAGGATTAAGAATATATAGATGATGGAGTTGTTTCAAAAAAACATCCATCAAATTTAAATTAAAATGATTGGGGTAAGCAGTAGGTGAGTACTGTCAAGCTGTTTGAAAAACAGCCATTTACCTGAATCTAGTGGCAGGTGAATACTAATCCCCTCTCTACTCTGAGAGAAAAAAATGAAAACCACTCATTATTCAACTAAGTAAATAGTTTTAATAAACCATTTAAAGTGCTAGGATGAATAAATAAACTTAAAAGAGCAGGAGATATTATGAAAAGTTACCGAAAAGTACTGACCTTCCATACAGATAAAAGATTCAGTCTAATCAATATTACCGATCAAGTTCAACAGGCAGTTGAGGAAAGCCAAATCAGGGAAGGATTATGCCTGGTTAATTCTATGCACATCACCTCTTCGGTGTTTATCAATGACCATGAACCAGGATTATGGGAAGATTACCACCGCTGGCTGGAAAAACTGGCTCCTCATGAGCCGGTGGACTTGTATCTGCATAACCGCACCGGAGAGGATAATGGAGATGCACATCTGAAAAGACAGGTTATGGGCAGGGAAGTAGTGGTGGCTATAACCGGAGGGAAATTTGATTTCGGTCCTTGGGAGCAGATTTTCTACGGAGAATTTGACGGGAGGAGAACTAAGCGGGTACTGATCAAGATAGTTGGAGAGTAAAATGGAAGACATTACCATCAGTGAATTTCAGCAGGCTATTGAGAAGATTTTCGGGGAAAGGGATAAAAAAAGAGGACTTTCCAAAAGTCTCAATCACCTGTTTGAGGAGATGGGGGAGTTGTCCCAGGATCTGAGGAAGGGGGATAAGAAAAAGATTGAACTGGAATTTTCCGATGTACTGGCCTGGCTGGCAACAGTGGCTAATATTTCTGGAATTGATCTTGAAAAAGCGGCTAAAAGATTCATATCTTCCTGTCCCCGTTGTGGACAAGAAGAATGCAATTGCCCGGAAGACAACGGATATTTTGATATCAGATAGATACCTCCCTCCCGAAGAATGATTAACCACCGAAAAACACGGAAGAACACGGAAAACACAGGAAGACAGGATGCCCACCAACCAGCCCTGATATATAAACACAGAGCACACCGCCCAGCTCCGAAATGATTAACCACTAATTTACACGAATCCCAGCACCCCTCCCATCCAAGAACACGAATTAACACGAATCCCAACATCCCCCATCGGGGAGAATAGAACGCTAATTGACAGGATTCACCTGCCAAATGGCAGGTTAA
>LKUE01000079.1 GCA_001412365.1 Desulfuromonas sp. SDB
TATTTACCATTTAACTGGGAAAACTATTTACCATGTTAATGGGATTAACACTTGTCATTTACAAATTTAGCATTAAGTCGAGTATATTCGCTTCTACCACAAAAATACTCTCTTCTGACATTGAATAGAAATAAAAAAATCAACATAACACCTTGACATGTACATACAATAGATGTACATGTCAATTGTATGAAATACGAATGGAACGCTGAAAAAAATGAATATTTGAAAGAAAATAGAAACATATCCTTTGAAAAGATTATTTTTCATTTATCACAAGGTGATATTTGGAAAATAGCAGATCATCCAGATCAAAAAAATTATAAAAGACAAAAAATATATTTTGTTATTGTTGAAGGCTATATTTATTTAGTGCCCCATGTGATAGAGAAAGAGTATATTTTTTTGAAAACAAATATTCCTAGCAGAAAAGCGACAAAAATGTACCAGAAAGAACAGGAGGGTCAATTATGAAATACAATAAAGAAGAAAAATACATACTAAATGCATTGGAAGACAATAAGATGAACCTATCTACTCCATCAAAAAAAGAAATAGAATCAATCAAAACCGCCGCTGACAACACATTTAAAAAGAACAGAAGAATAACCATAAGGTTATACAACCATGATTACATTGGCATTCAAAAAAAGGCTATGGAAATGGGCATACCCTATCAAACATTAATTTCTGGATTAATTCACCGTTACGTCGAAGGCGAAATAAAAATAAAAACTATATAATAATTTAATGCACTTTGTATTAAATCTAAAGTGATACAGTAAAGTACAAATATTTGCTTCACAGGGAGGTAATTGCAGATGAAACTGCGCACAAATGTTTTCGATCTGTGGGTATTTCATAAAGAAAAAGTTGAACCAGAGTACCTTCTCTTCCACACCTCTCAGGAAAAAGCAGATAAGTGGTTTAAAGGGGGTAGATTCTGGCAGAACCCGGGTGAATTCATCGCTGATGGAGAAGAAGTAATTGATGCCATAAAGAGATGTCTGAGGGATCTTAATCTCACCTACAAGCACATTTGGGTAGCTGAACACACCTACATTATTTACAACTCACGAAGAAAGAACATTGAGATCATTCCTGTATTTGCTGCGGAAGTAGAAAAGAAGGATGAAATACCTCTTTCCTGGGAAAATTCAGAATGGGGGTGGTACACCGCTGATGAGGTTCTCAAGCGGATCAAGTTCAGAGGACTCAAGGATGGTCTGCATTGGACGCGGGAATACATTTCGGAGAACAGCGCACCGCTACAAGAATTAATGCTTGAATGATAAGTAGAATGAGGAAGCTAACAACCACATTCAGCTGACCTTGATGCACTTGTGGTTTTACGCCTTGGGTCAATATGGGCTAAATCTCTTGAAGAGCTTCTGCTTACCTCGCTCAGCGGTTGATGTGGAACGTTATATGATCAAAATCAATTAAAGGAGAGGAGATTCAAATGATGTTAAAGAAAATGGTTTGTAAATTTGTGATTGGATTTATTGTAGTATTTTTTGCGACTACAGCCTACGCATCTGGTACCGAAGAAGTTTTGCTTGGTATTGATATCACTACCGAAACGATTGAGCTCCATGTGGCCTCTGGTGGTTGTACTACTGAAGAACATTTCGAATTTGAAATCAACATAGGAACTACTGGAACGATTGTTACAATATGGAGAGTAATCCCTGATGACTGTAAAGCATTTTTGCCAGATGGAGTTCGTCTTAGTTTTGATAAAGAAGAAATTGGCTTAGGTGGCATAAATGAATTTACGATTACCAATAAAATAGGGAATACATCACAACATCGATAATTTTCAAAAAATAATGAATATCAAATAACAATGCAAATGCTGTGGGGTGCGATAAGCTAAACCCGTCCGGATATTGGGTATAAGCCCAGAAGAGACATTATGTCCGGAGAAGAAGTCACCACAGACTACGCGTTATGGCAATTGGATGAACATTTCATCTCATCATGGATATGTCATTGTGGTGCAGCTTACTGTCGAGGAAGAGTAACAGGAAATGACTGGAAATCACAGGTTCTCCAGCAGCGGTATGATTGTTATACAACTTTAGAATTAATAAAAAGAACTCTGATAACCACAATTATAATATTGGTATAAGTTACAGTATTGGGCATATTATGAAGATTGACTCTCTGGTTTGGATGATCACTGTTAAATAAGTGAAATATTAAGAGAACCAAGCATGAAAAGAAAAATACTAATAGGAATTCTAGTTGTTCTTGGGATCGCGGTGGCGGTTATAAACCAGTTGGTATTGGGGATACTGGCAATTGGAGTCTGGATATATTTATTCAGGATAGTTCGAAAACAGAAGCATTGTGAAGCAAACGATCAAAGGGAATTGAAAATATCCGAAGGGTATTTGAAATGGATAAAAGCATTGTTGATAATGGGAGGATTCTCATTTCTAGTTTTTATTGTCGGTGCTATTGTGCACAATGTTTTATATGGCTTATCTAAAGCAGAAGATTCTGTCTTTATTATCATTGCGCTTATAGCACTTATAGCATTTGCTTTAACCACTGCTGGCGGTTTAGTTATATTTTTCAAGGGGCGGGAGAAATTAAATTGATTGGATAAATTCAAAAAAAGGATAAATAATGAAAAAGCACAGACAATTATCACCAATCAGAATCTTATGGAGATATACATGAAATACCGAAAATTAGGTCATAGCAATTTAGAGATTTCGGTTATTGGTCTTGGCTGTATGGGAATGTCGGAGTTCTACGGTTCAGCTCAGGAAGCGGAATCAATTGCGACCATTCATCGAGCCATTGAACTGGGGGTTAATTTTTTTGATACTTCGGATATGTACGGTACCTGGACCAATGAGATGTTACTGGGAAAAGCTATTGCGGATAAGCGGAATAATGTGGTATTAGCCACCAAATTCGGGATTATTCGGGATGAACAGGGTGACTTTCTGGGGGTTAACGGTAAGCCCGACTATGTACACTCGGCTTGTGATGCTTCACTCAAACGACTGGGTGTGGATTGTATTGACCTGTACTATCAGCACCGGGTTGACCCGGATGTCCCCATTGAGGAGACGGTGGGAGCTATGGCTGAACTGGTTCAGGCTGGTAAAATACGATATCTGGGTTTATCCGAAGCAGAACCGGATATTATACGGAGGGCAAATGCAATTCATCCGATTAGCGCCCTGCAGACTGAATATTCATTGTGGAATAGGGATCCGGAGCGGGAGATTTTAGACACTACCCGGGAGTTAGGAATCAGTTTTGTCGCTTACAGCCCTCTGGGGCGGGGATTTTTAACCGGTCAAATCAAGCGGTTTGAAGATTTGGCGGATGATGACTGGCGACGGACCAATCCCCGCTTTCAAGGTGAAAATTTTTCCAAGAACCTGGTTTTGGTTGAACGAATTGTTGAGATTGCTCAGGATAAAAATATTACTCCCGCCCAGTTGGTTTTGGCTTGGATTTTAGCCCAGGGAGAGGATATCATCACCATTCCGGGTACAAAACACCGTAACTATTTAGAACAAAATCTGCAGGCATTAGAGGTGACCTTAAATAAAGAAGATCTTGCCCGTATTAATGATGCGTTTCCCCTGGGCGCAGCAGTAGGATCCCGGTATTAATTCTCGGGGGAAATGGTTTTAGGATGGGCATCATTAAATACTTTAACCTTCTACAGGAAATTTTGTGAAAACTACCGCAGTTACAGGTGGTCATCATCCTAGAGGAATAAAGTGAAGCCGGAGAAGAAGCTTATAAAAAGCCCGTTGAGAACATTGCTGGTCGTTTTAGGTACTGTTTGTGTAGCCTTGGGGGTGTTGGGTATGTTTTTGCCAGTGTTGCCTACCACTCCATTTCTGATACTGGCGGCAGTGTTGTATGCGAGAAGCTCGAAGAGGTTCTATAACTGGCTAATAACCAATCGCTGGTGTGGTGAGTATATCAGGAATTATCGAGAAGGCAGAGGTTTACCACTTAAACAAAAAATTCTCACCATCATGTTATTATGGGTGACAATCGGGGCTACTGCATTACTAGTGATTTCGCAATGGTGGTTGCGTTTAATTCTGCTGGGTATTGCGGTGGGGGTTACCGTTCATGTGGTGATGATAAAGACCTACAAACCGGATATCTGACCTGGTCTGTTACCTATCCAGTAATCCATACTGCACTGAGTGTCTCGGTTGAAGATGACAGTAAAATGAAAATTATATTTGATATAGTGTATTGCCTGTTGAAGCAATTATCGGTAATTACCGGATTAACTTATAATGAAATTAACATTGTGCTGTACTACATCATAATTCCAATGATCTATTTTGTTATGATTGACAGGATCATGAAGAAGCATGTTTTCAAAATAGGGTTCAGCATTATAGTTTTAATAACTTTAGTTTTTGTAGATTTAAATGAATTTTCAAATTCATTGTTTGACGCATCAGTTAAATTCTTGCTCTTATTTGATGTAATTGGCTGGAATTATGTTGTCTCATCAGTAATTGTTTGTGTAGTTGTTCCAGTGATAATATTTGGGGTGTTATTCTATTTTTCATATTGGTCAAGTGTAAAGAAATATTTAGTTAAAAAACCGGTGAAATAATACTAATAATATTTTCAGGCAATCTAGTAAAATATTCATTGACATTAAAAAGGGGGAAAAATGGGAAAAGGAATATGCTGTCCTAAATTTGATCCGATTCCTTGGAATGAAAAAGATTTTGAATGGAAGGATAAAAAATTTATTAAAGGCAAAGTTTTTACTTTGTTTTACATGCCGATGAATTTTAAAGCAGTGATAAAAGGAATGATGAAAAAGATTGAAGATGCGGGGGCAAATACTCCTGACGGAATGGGATTATCAGATCATACCTCTAAATGGAACATGGATTTATATGTTGCAGTGGACAGAGAAATTCCTGGAGCTGAGAATACAACTCTATCTGGAAAATTTGTTAGTAAAGTTTACGAGGGTCCATACAAGAATA
Source organism: Desulfuromonas sp. SDB (assembly GCA_001412365.1). Classification (GTDB taxonomy): domain Bacteria; phylum SDB-A; class SDB-A; order SDB-A; family SDB-A; genus SDB-A. The sequence goes on from LKUE01000079.1 coordinate 5,007, forward strand.
CTGGAAAATGGTGTGAAGATTTCCAGGATTTTGTAAAAAACAAAAATTTAAATATTAAAAAGTGGTACCTGTGGTATACCACTTGTCCTAAATGTGCAAAAAAATATGGCAATAATTATGTCACTATAATAGGAAAAATAGATTAAAAAATTTAAAATACATGATTTGAAATACAGTTGGATTGGGGAAACAAAAGTCTCAAAACCGGGAATAGTGCTTATCAAATAAAATAGAAAAGTACAACCAGTCATCTTGATTTTATGGTTGCTAACTGGAAGATAAACTCAATTCCAGAATTGTGATAATTTATAAAAACAAAATTTAAGGAGAAATGCAATATGGATAGAGTTGAATTAAATAGTCATGCGCCTGAATTTTCTTTGTTGGATTATAAGGGGAAAAAGGTGTCTCTTTCAGATTTTTCTGGTCAAAAAAATGTGCTAATAGTTTTTAACCGCGGTTTTGTTTGACCGTTTTGCCGAAGGCATATGGCGCAGTTGCGTCAAGATTATCAGAAATATAAAGATTTAGACACTGAAATTATTGCGGTTGGACCTGAGGATGCTGAATCTTTCGAAAAATATTGGAAAAGGAATGATTTGCAATTTATCGGATTACCCGATCCTGAGCATAAACTTCTCAAATTGTATGGACAAGAAGTTAAATTATTTAAGTTAGGCAGAATGCCGGCACAGATGCTTATTGATAAATCCGGTTTACTTCGATATGTCCACTACGGACACTCTATGTCGGATATTCCAAAGAATAAGGAGATTTTGAGTCTTATAAAAGAGGAACTGGCATAGAGAATGTTCTAACTATTGAATACATCTGATATCACCTGATGCAAATTTCGACTAAATTGCTACAGTGAAATTTGATTATGAATTGATGAATTTCTGATTTCAATGGATAGATAAACTAAACTTCAAGTAAAATTTTTTAATATATGATAGATTTAAAATCTAGTTGGAAATTGACTTATAAAGATCATTTTTATAAGTTTGGATAGGTATAGGACTGCAGAATATAATTGTTTATCCTGGAGAAACTTCAATGGAACAAGGATGTGATGCCCTAAAATGGTCTCCCCGACTTCCCAAAGAAAAATTACGACGATTGTATCTTACTGAAGCTAAAGGCATCTATGATAATAAATTAATTGATGATGTGGGCATGTCCCTGTACATGAGATGTAGAGATATACTTACGGTTAAAATGGCCAGAGAAGAAAAAAAGGTTAGATGTCCGGTTTGCGATGATGCCCAAAAAGAAACATTGATACCAAGAAGTGGGGGAAGGAGGGAGATAATCAAGTGTCCGGTATGTGGATGGAAGATTGTGTGGGAAGATTACCTTAAAACAGTTAAAAGAAAACAGCTTAATGCTGGAGGGGCGGTCAAGGCATTTGAAACATTTATGAGAAACTATGAAAATGCTAATTCACCAAAGGAAAAAATGCTATCAATTGATCGTCTCCTGCATGAATTCCACTATTCGGTAAAAGAACAACCCGATCAGCCCACCAGACCGGTAGGAGTTAATCTTATCACCGGGAACTTGAAGTCGGTGATTGAATTTCTGGACAAACTCACCGCTGGTGAGTTTTGTGCTCCTGAATTGAAAGAAACCAAAGACCAGTGGGACAAAAATCTTCATGGTTTTGAGAACATTAATTGGAAAAGTATAGTAGATAAAAAACGAAAGAAAAAAGATTCATAATGATAAAACCGGGAATAAAAAAATTGGTATAAAAAGTTAATTTATAATAATTTAATCCAGCTAAATGCCAATTTTGAATAATGTACTTTGTTTAATTTGATCTATTGCTAGCCGTATTAGCATTGGAATATAAAGGTTAACTTAGAAATTTAGATTTAGTATAATACATTAAATATAATTGTTTTAAATCTAATAAGCCGCTATTTAAATCTTGCTGACCGCACAAAATGATATGAAAACAATCTCTGAACTTTATTGGAAAAACCCCGGATCATTTGACGATTCACTGGTTAATTATTTAATTGGTGAATTTTTTATAATATTTGTAATAATCTAAACCTGAAAAGGAGAATAAAAATGGACCAGGAAAGCAAATGTCCGGTAACCGGTATGACCGGAAGCTCTGTGGCAGGGGGAGGGACATCCAATCGTGACTGGTGGCCTAACCAGCTGAATCTTCGTATTCTACACCAGCAATCTTCAAAGTCTAATCCCATGGATGAAAAGTTTAACTATGCTGAAGAATTTATGAAACTCGATCTTAACGCGGTTAAGAAGGACCTCTTTGCATTGATGACTGACTCACAGGATTGGTGGCCTGCAGATTATGGCCATTATGGACCGTTTTTCATTCGAATGGCTTGGCACAGCGCAGGAACCTACCGGTTGGGAGATGGACGAGGGGGCGCAGGATCAGGATCTCAACGTCTGGCTCCACTTAACAGCTGGCCGGATAATGTAAATTTGGATAAGGCTCGCCGTCTTCTTTGGCTGGTCAAACAGAAATACGGCAATAAGATTTCCTGGGCTGATCTGATGATCCTAGCGGGAAACTGCGCCCTGGAATCAATGGGGGTAAAGACGTTTGGATTTGCCGGGGGGCGCGAGGATATATGGGAGCCGGAGGAAGATATTTACTGGGGTTCTGAGGAGGAATGGCTTGCTACCAGTGACAAACCGAAAAGCCGTTACCGCGGTGACCGTGATTTGGAAAATCCCCTCGCTGCAGTACAGATGGGTTTGATCTACGTGAATCCAGAAGGACCTGATGGAAATCCTGATCCGGTTGCTTCGGGCAGGGATGTCCGCGAGACTTTTGCCCGGATGGCGATGAACGATGAAGAGACCGTAGCCCTGGTGGCGGGTGGACACACTTTCGGTAAGTGTCATGGCGCAGGTGATCCAAAACATGTAGGTCCGGAACCTGAAGCAGCCCCCCTTGAAGAGCAGGGACTGGGATGGAAAAGCAGTTTCGGAACTGGAAAAGGAGGGGACACCATAAGCAGCGGTATTGAAGGGGCTTGGAATCCTACCCCCATAAAATGGGATATTAACTATTTGAAAGTGATGTTCAAGTACGAGTGGAAAAAGGTTAAAAGTCCTGCCGGGGCTTGGCAATGGGAAGCCCAGGATGTCGAGGAAGAGGATCTGGTACCGGGAGCGCATGACCCTGCTAAACGCTATCCTCCAGTTATGACCACTGCGGATCTTTCCCTTCGTTATGATCCAATATATGAGCCTATCGCCAGAAACTATCTTGAAAATCCTGAGAAGTTCGCCGATGCTTTTGCCAGAGCTTGGTTTAAACTGACCCACCGGGATATGGGACCACGTTCCCGTTATCTGGGGCCCGAAGTGCCTCAGGAGGAGTTAATCTGGCAAGACCCGGTTCCTGAAGTTGATCATGAGCTTATCAACGAACAGGATATTGCAAATTTGAAGAAGAGCATCCTTAATTCCGGACTATCAATATCTAAACTGGTCTCTACTGCCTGGGCATCAGCATCCACATTCCGTGGCTCCGATAAACGGGGGGGGGCTAACGGAGCAAGAATCCTTCTTGAACCGCAAAAGAACTGGGAAGTCAACCAGCCCTCCCAACTTCAGTCTGTACTTAAGAATCTTGAAGATATCCAGGAGAAGTTCAACAGTTCCCAGTCGGGGGATAAAAAGGTTTCCCTGGCTGACTTGATTGTCCTGGGGGGATGTGCCGGGGTTGAGAAAGCAGCAAAGAATGCCGGTTATGATATTGTGGTTCCCTTCTCTCCGGGACGCACCGATGCAACACCGGAGCAAACCGATGAAGCTTTATTTAAAGTTCTGGAGCCGAAAGCAGACGGGTTCCGCAATTACCTGAAAGCAAAATATGCCGTCTCCGCTGAGGAAATGCTGGTCGATCGAGCACAGTTGTTGACGCTTACTGCTCCAGAGATGACTGTCCTCATCGGGGGAATGAGAGTTTTAAATGCTAATTATAAACAATCGCCTCACGGTGTATTCACCAAGCGCCCGGAAACACTGACCAATGATTTCTTTGTGAATCTGCTGGACATGTCAACCAAATGGAATGCAAGTACAGAAGACGAAGATGTATTCGAGGGACGGGATCGCGCCTCTGGAAAACTTAAATGGACGGGTACCCGGGTGGACCTCATCTTCGGTTCAAACTCACAACTCCGGGCGATTGCGGAAGTTTACGCCTGTAACGACTCACAGGACAAATTCATACATGACTTTATTGCTGCCTGGAACAAGGTAATGAATCTTGACCGTTTTGATTTAGCCTGATTGTAACTAGTTAACAAGCGGTTTAACCGACGGCAGAACTGCCGCCGTTAAGCTGGCAAAAAAATTAGATTCAGTTGCCAAGGAGTCAGAAAGATCAAAATCTTTTCTAATCCAGAAAGCTTTGGAATACTTTCTGGAGGAAAAAGCTGATTTACAGATTGCACTTGATCGTTTACATGATTCAACGGATAAAGTCATATCAATGGAAGAGATAAAAGAAGAACTTGAAATATAAAATAAAATTCAAGAAATCAGTTATCCGTGATTTAAGAAAAATTACGAAACCAGAAGTAGAAAAACTGTTAAAACAAATTACCCAAAACCTTCCTTCAGAAACAAAAAGATGCCCTAAATTGAAGGATAGATTTAAAGGATTAAGAAAATATCGCATTGGGAACTATCGGATTATTTTTGTCCTATTGGAAAATACCGTTCTTATAACCAGAATCAGTCACCGAAAGGATATTTATAAGAAGTTATAATAAAATATAATTAGATTAAATATGATGTCTATCAATCACTAAAATGAAGGGGTGTCAGAATGAAAGAACAAAAAAGAAAATCCGAGAAAAAACAAGTCCGCCCGGTATTAGTTCTAATTGATGTTCAGAAAAGCTTTATGCAATATATGGAGGAGAAAGATTCAAAACTTGTATACGATACGATCAATGGAACCATAGCTTTATTCCGGTATTATAATTGCCCGGTTATTAGGGTATATCATACTGATCCCCACAGAGGACCTTCTCCAGATTCAGATGAATTTCAGTTTGATCCAGTGTTTGATGTCAAGCTGGATGATCCGAAGTTTGTCAAAAATTATCCCAATGCATTTAAACAGACCGATCTGGATAAATTCTTGCGGGAGAAAGGATGTAATACTCTGTTTCTATGCGGATTAAGTGCGGTAGGATGTGTTTTGGCAACCTATCATGGAGCAGTAGACTTGGATTACGATGTTTTTATGATCCAGAATGGATTGCTAAGTCATAATTCCAGTTTTACCAAATTTGTTGAACAGGCAATGCAATCTGTTGATTACAGCACTTTGAGTTTTATACTTGCTTCAACCCAAGGGTGATCAGCGCCAGTACGGGCTTAAACAATCAAATTTTATATAATTATTCATTGAGAGGGCTAAATGAGAAAAAATATAGTACTATTCAGCACAATTAATTGCTTAATCTTCTTAACAATGATTTCATGTAACATTAGTGGAGGAAGATCGTTGAGAATTATTAAAACTGATCAATTTGTAGATATTGGAACCCACCAACTTAGAGTAGTTCTATCTGATGTTCCCAGTGAATACACTGTTGTTTTAGAAGCGGGGGGAGGAAATTATTCAGATGCCTATCAGAAGATTCAGGACACCCTTGCTCAACTAACCGGTATGAGGGTAATGAGTTACGATCGGTCAGGATTTGGACAAAGCGAACTAGGTCCCGATGACTTCAATGCCCTAGATGAAGTGGAAGCGCTGAAAAAATGTTTAGAAATTCAGGGATTTAACCATAAGTTAATTCTGGTGGGTCATTCCTACGGGGGATTCTTAGTTCAGCTTTTTACTTTACAATATCCTGAATCGGTCAGCGGTCTGGTGTTGATTGATCCAATGAATGTAATATTTGTGGACAGGTTTGGTTTGGATAACCTTAATGCAGTCACCCCCTATTTTGATAATCCTACCACAGATTTTCAAAAAGCTGCTAATAGAATGATTGATCATTTTCCTGAAGCCTTGGAATTAGCAAGAGGTCGAACCCTGCCTGAACAAATACCAGTAGTACTTATTACATCTGGCCATGCGCCCGTTTCTCCAGATATATGGCGACAATGTCATCAGGAAATGGTTCGGGGTTCGGAAAAACATAAACTGATAATTGCGGATGGAAACAGCCATGATATTGTAAAGGAAAATCCGGAATTGGTATTAAATACAATAGTAGAGTTATGCAAAAGCCTTATAGATGAGTAAACAAAGCTCCTTTTTAAATACAACTGCTTAGAAAGTTTATGAAAGAGAAAAATGAATAAGATAAAAGTTACAATTTACATTTTGATATTCTTTTTGGGCTTTCTAGTAGGGATATTAGGATCTTTTGTTTACACTAAGATCATCTATTCTTCTCCGACAGTAAGAATAACCGGTACCGTTATTCAGGGCACTGAATCACATCCCAATCTTTATTTAAATTCACCGATATATCTTGAGAATTCAACCCTGCCGGATAACAGAATATATTTAAAATTTCAGGATGACAATATGATGAATCTTGCCATAGGCAAGAGAGCTTGTTTAGACGGTTATATCCGTACTGTAGATATAGGAGATGATCAGGTAGTGGTGGAATTCTTGGTAACTGGAGTTCAATTATTAGGAGAAGAGGGGAATTAATCAAACAGATATTAGAGAAAAAGAAAGCAAAAAAATGTATACAATCGCAAATTTAACCCCCACTGTCTGTTCACTGATGAAACTAAAGGAAGGATTATCAGATGGGAAAAAATATATAGAGGAAGTAGTGGATAGGGCTGAACAAATGAAAGTAACCTCAGTAGAGAAAGTATTAATTTATGCACCGGATGCTTTGGGGGTACATCTTCATAATCAGTATAGATCATGTTTTGATAGGGTAAAAAGAATTGCTCCTATAAGTGTTGAAGTCCAATCTGTCTATCCTTCAAAAACCCCAGTTTGTTTTGCCTCGATGTTTACCGGAGTATTGCCTGCAATTCATGGTATTTGCTCCTATGAGAAACCAGTGGTGAAGATACCAACTCTCTTTGACAGTGCTATTGACTCTGGTAAAAAAGTGACGATTGTTGCGGTGGCCGATTCAAGTATTGATCTGATATTCAGAGAAAGGAAAATTGATTATTTCTCTGAGCAGTATGATCCCCAGGTGACTGATCGAACTCAAGATTTGTTAAAAAACAATGGACATGATCTGATACTAGCCTATCACCAGGAATACGACGATATTCTGCATAAAACAGAACCGTTTAGTGCCGAGGCAATTCAAGCGATGGAAAATCATATTGTGTCATTTGAAACACTTGCCGAAACCTTCAACGATTACTGGTCAGGATATGACCGGTTAATCATATTTGCCCCTGATCATGGAGCCCATGTTGATCCCTCCTCGGGGAAAGGGTATCATGGACTTGATATACCCGAAGATATGGAAGTTATCCATTATTATGGGATTTATAAAAAAAATTCCTAAATAATACCTATATCTGGATTCATTGTAGAATATTATGTTTAACGATGACTGTTACCGATAATTTTGTTTTATTTTAGAATGAGATATTAGAGTAGCTAAATCAAGCATAAATGAATTTAAATAGAAAATTGAATGTAAGATTTCTTTATTTAATATAATAAAGTAAAAGATAAATATTTATCGGGAGAGATTATAGAAATGCATCAGGTCCGAGTTACGGGTGTGTTAATTGAAGACAATCGGTTACTTCTCGTCAAGCAGAGGGTAAGAGCTGAGAGAGACTGGTCCTTGCCAGGGGGAGGGGTTGAATCCGGAGAAACCTTAGAGAAAGCCATTATCCGAGAGATAAAGGAGGAAACAGGACTTGATGTTTCTGTAAAGCGTTTACTCTATATTGCTGATAAGATTAATAAAATGTTGTTCACATTACATTTGAATTAACAAGGAAGGGTGGAAACTTGGTATTACCGACGAATGAGTTTGATTCCAATCCCATCAAAGAGGTCAAATTCGTTGAAATATCTAAATTAGATAAATGCGGATTCTCACCCACTTGGTGTAAACTGGTACTTTGTGGATTTCGCGATGCACCGGCTTATGTTGGTCATAAAAAATCATAGGACTATAGGAACAGAGAGACAATATCAGATGAAATATGATAATGGAGAAGCTTACGACCTGAAAACAAAGGGGTCCTACTATGATTTCTGGTTTGAGATAATCGATCATTATTTGGATATTTATCTTCCGGAAAAAGGAGAAATACTTGATGCTGGTGGAGGAACGGGAGAATTCTCAATTAGAGTGACAAGACTTCGGACAAATATTTCCGTGGTGAATCTAGATATTTCTCAATCGATGCTTGATCAAGCAGAACGGAAATTTAGAAAGTTGAAACTCCAACCCAGAGTTAGTAATAAATTAGGGGATATTCAGAAACTCCCATTCCTAGATGAACAATTTGATTATGTGATGTGTTTTGGTGATGCAATTAGCTTTTGCCCAAATGTTGAACTTGGATTCTCAGAGTTGGTTAGAGTAGCTAAACCCCAGGGCTATATCCATCTGTCGGTAAATTCATTCTGGGGTAATTACCATGCTATGTTAAGCCAAAACTCCAAACATAATATCACTTTTGATGATTTAAAAAAATATATGGATACCCGTATTCTACATATCAATGGTAACTCTACTGGTTGCCGAAGTTTCACCTTGCAAGAGCTGAAATCATTAGCTGATAGACACACCTTAAAAATTGCCAAAAAGTTTGGAGCTCCAGTATTCTCTGCTCCTGACGAATGGTTAAGAGATAATCACATTTATCCTGAAATAAAAAAATTACAGTACATGTTCTGTGAATATGAAAATATCATGGAATTTGGAAATCATCTGAACATTATATATAAAAAAATTTAGATGTATCAAGTAACTAATTTAGATACTGCTAAGGGAAAGTGATAGGTACTATGATCGAGATCAATCTTTCTGAATCTTCGGAAGTGGTTCGTCCATTGTTCAGTGAAACAGTTACTGATGGTCCTCGACTCTTTTCCGCACTCAACAACCAGCACTCAGCTGTTGCATTGGCTGATTCGGATGTCCATCCCCATTGGTGTGTACTGCGTTCTAGTTGGTTCGGCTGTACATTCATTGGGGGAAAGATTAAACCTGATATTTTAAGTTTGGCTATTCAAAAACTCCGCAAAACCGGTGAAATTCTTATAAATCTTTCAGATCCTCATGCTGCCATTTTCCCACCGGGGTCAACTGATATAGAACGAAGAGTAGAATTCTATGATCGTCCTTTGGAAGATCCCTCAATTAGTCATTTAATTTCATCAGTTCCAAGGAAACTTAATGTAAATGCGGTGACCCATGATACATTCAATTACTGTAAATGGCATGATCAATTGCTTGCAATTTACGGGACAACCTCTGATTACCTGGAACAGTCAATTGGATTCGTACTTTTAGATGGAAAGCATATAGTTTCTGAGGCACATTCCTTTTTCTGGGGTGACACTACTGTTGAAATCGGTGTTATTACATCAGAAAAATATATAGGTTTGGGGTATGCATCTATTGTATCTGCCCACTTAATTAGAGCTTGTGAAGATAGAGGTTACTCGACCTATTGGAGTTGTAACCAGGATAATCCTGCCTCCATCGCGGTTGCCCGTAAATTAGGTTATCAAATTGAAAAATACTATTCAAATGCATACTATCCAGCAATATTATGATAAACAGAAGTTTAGAAGGAAGATTTAGTCCTCAAATATTGATTGATGGAGTAAAAGATAAATTGCTAAGTTGAGACATCCGAGGAGAGATTATGAATAATATGTTTAACCAGTTAGATGAGATCAACAGAAGACCGGAACCATTCCAGTTCTACACCGCTGAAGATATGTGGACGGATGAGCACATCTCCCAGCAAATGCTGGGTTACCATCTCAATCCGGAGATAGATGTGTCCTCCAGACGGAAGGCGTTCATAGACCAGTCCGTGGATTGGATTGCTACACACTTTAATCTGACAAAGGATACCCGGATCGCTGATTTCGGATGTGGACCTGGATTGTACACCTTTCCCCTGGCAAATCTAGGAGCCCAGGTTACCGGCATTGATTTTTCAAAGCGATCAATCCAATATGCCCGGAAACTGGCAGAGCAATCCGGATTGAATATTGAATACTTCAATCAGAACTATCTGGATTTTGAATCCAAGGAGCGTTACAACCTTATCATGATGATAATGTGCGACTACTGTGCCCTCAGCCCTTCCCAGCGGAAGTTAATGCTGGAAAAGTTCTACCAGCTTCTTCTTCCCGGCGGAGAAGTCCTTCTCGATGTTTACTCCTTGTCTGCTTTTGATAAACGTAAAGAAGCAAGCTCATGCCGCAAAAATCTACTCGATGGCTTCTGGTCTGACCAGCCTTACTACGGATTTCAAAATACCTTTAAATACGAAGATGCCAAAGTTATTCTGGACAAGTATACCATTGTGGAAGAGGAACGAACCCGGGTAATCTACAACTGGCTGCAGTACTTTTCTCCGAAGTCGTTGTGGAAGGAGTTCGAAGAAGCAGGATTTTCCAAGTATGAACTTTACCAAGATGTGGCCGGAGAACCTTTTGATGAGAATGCTTCTGAATTTGCAATTGTGGGAAAGAAATAAAGATTACTGATAATTTAAAGAGAATTTTCCTGTAATTAGTACTTTAATAAAAGTGGCACAAATTTAAGACTTTGAAATTTTCCTTGCATCATTAATCAGTTTTGATATAATGTAAGATAATTGCTGACATATGTCAGATATTATCTGATATATAAATTTAGATTTTTATTATGCTTGAACCAATACTAGGCTCTAAGAATGCAGAAAGAGTGCTATTGTACTTATTAGCACGCCAACAAGGTTATACCAGAGAGATAGCAAGATTCTGGGGGGCAGATCCTGATTCTGTACACAAACAACTGTCCAGACTTGAGAGGGGTGGTGTTCTGGACAGCAGATCAGCAGGCAGAACCAGGATTTATCGCTTCAATCCCCGATACTCTTTTATAAAGGAATTAAAAGCATTGCTCAGCAAAGCCCTATCATTTTATCCCCAGAATGAGCAGGATCGCCTTCTTGTTTTTCGCCGACGCCCCAGGCGAAAGGATAAACCGTTGTGAAAATTATTTCAGAGATGACCCGGCTGGAACTTGCTGCTTTTATTTCTTCTGCGTTTCAAAAGTCAAATATTGATATTGTTCTTTCAGGTGGATCATGCGTGTCAATTTACAGTGAGGAGAAATATGTCTCCGGGGATCTCGATTTTGTAAATGTCATGTTTACCAAGCGGGATAGAATCATAACAGTCATGGACTCGCTGGGATTTGAAGAAAAAAATCGATATTTCCGTCATCCGGATACCAATTTCCTGGTTGAGTTCCCTCCGGGACCACTGGGAGTTGGTGAAGAACCAGTAAAACAAATTGATGAGATTAAAACAGAAACCGGTATTCTGCGGATCATTTCTCCCACTGATTGCGTAAAAGACCGTCTTGCCTGGTATTATTATGATGATGATACTGAATGCCTCCACCAAGCGATTTTGGTTTCTAAATGCCAACCTGTTGATCTGGTTGAAATTGAACGATGGTCAAGAGTGGAAGATAAAACCGATTTATTCAAAGAATTTCTGAAAGAATTTAAAAAGAGATTCTAGGAAAAAGCAAAAGATGTCAGTGGTTTGAACAGAATTTAGGGGATATGAAAAAATTTTTCAACGGAAGATAAATAACAGTTTGAATGATTGAAAAAAAATGGTGATCAGGAAGCCCGGATTAGGGCAGAAAAACTTTTTTACAAAAACTGCTCAAGAACACTGGGAAATGGAAGAACCTAATCCTGGGATACTTAGTTGCAAAGGATGCAGAAGTGGAGGTGAACTTCACAGCGGCTATGGATATTGTTCCATTCGAGAATGTGCACAAAAACGTAGTTTAACTAGCTGTGACCTATGTCCGGAGTGGGAAGATTGTAACTTACTGGTTAATCTGTTTTCCGATGAGCCTAAGGCTAGAGAAAATCTTAAAAAGATAGCTGGAAAATCGGATAAATAGATATTGCCATCATTTATGTTGAATTTTTATTTGGCCATTTCATAAATTATTAACAGAGAAGGAGCAATTTAAAATGAATGTCTTGGAAGTTATTGCATCTCGTAGAAGTATCCGTAAATTCAAAGATCATACAGTTCCGGATGAAATAATCAGGAAGATTTTAACTGCAGCCATTCAGGCGCCTTCCGGTAAAAATCGCCAACCCTGGAGGTTTGTAGTGGTGAAGGGGGAAAAATGCAAACAGATGGTTCAGGTAATGCGCCAGGGAATTGCTAAGATGAAGGATCGCGAAGAGGATATCGGCAGTGCTGAATGGTCTGCCCAGGTCATGGAACAGGCTCCGGTCACCGTTTTTATTTTCAATCCCTTTGGTATGGATCCCTGGTTAGCCCATTCTATTGAACAGATGTTCTGGGGAGTGGTTGACGTGCAGTCGGTGGGGGCGGCAATTCAGAATATGGCTCTGGCTGCCCAGAGTTTAGGTGTTGGGTCTTTGTGGATTTGTGATGTATTTTCAGCTTATGAGGATTTAAAGAAGTGGTTGCAAGAAGAAGGACAGATGGTGGCGGCGATGTCCTTTGGTTATGCTGATGAAAGCCCCGATCCCAGATCTCGAAAGCCAGTTGATGAAGTAACCCGCTGGATTTAAGTGAATGACAAAAATTGCAGTGCTTTCAGATATTCATGGTAATATTGAAGCCTTAACTGAAGTAGTTAATGATCTTAAGTCAAGACAAGTCAGTTATGTGGTTAATCTTGGAGATCATGTTTCCGGACCTCTTTGGGTCAGAGAGACTCTGGATTTTCTGAAAAAACAGAATTGGATACATATTTTGGGAAATCATGACCGGATGTTGATTAAGCAAAATCCTGAACTGCACATCCCTTCGGATAAATTTGCCCGCAAGTTACTGAATAAAGACGATATTGAGTGGTTGAATACCTTGCCTTCATCAAAATTATTACCAGATGATGTATATATATTCCATGGAACTCCTGCAAATGATTCAGTGTATTTATTGGAAACTGTGGAGAATAATAAAACCAGATTAGCTACAACCCTGGAGATAGAAAAGCGTTTGGGAGATGATAAATCTCCAGTAATGCTCTGCGGACACTCCCATTTGCCCAGAGTGGTACAAATCTCTGAGAATTGTTTAATTGTAAATCCAGGCAGTGTCGGTCTTCAAGCCTATAATGATGAAAAACCGGAAGCCCATGTTATTGAAAATGGTTCTCCCCATGCCCGATATGCAATATTGGAACAAAAGGAAGATAATTGGCTTGTGGATTTAATTGCTGTTTCCTATGATTATGAAAAAGCAGCCCAAAAAGCGCGAAATAATGATCGAAGAGATTGGGAAAAAGCCCTATTGACTGGTTATATGAATGATTATACAAGAGATAATTAAGAGAGTATTTTTGATTGCCATTTCAGAAGCTTTTATCTTAGGTTTCAATAGAATAAGATAGTTTAAATGAATTTTATAATTTGACCAGGAAAGGATTTATAATGTTGAACTGGAAGTTTTTAGTAGCCTGGATTCCCGGGGTGCCTATTGGAATCATTAACGGGATAATCAGAAACAGCTTGTATCAACCCCATCTGCCCGAGTTAATTGCTCATCAAATCTCTGCAGTTAGCTTCATTGTACTATTTGGTATTTATGTTTGGTTTATCCTTAAATGGCTTAATCTTAATTCTGTAAACGAAGCAGTTGTCCTGGGATTGATCTGGCTAGGGTTGACCATTGCCTTTGAATTTTTATTCGGCCATTTTGTGGTTGGTCATCCCTGGTCAAAGTTGTTTCATGATTACAACATTGCCGCCGGACGGGTGTGGATATTGGTGCTTATATGGATTGTCTCTTCTCCCAGCATATTTTATAGGATTCAACATCAGTGATCATGAAAAAAAACAACAGCGAAATAATTGGAATTAGGGAATAAAGAGGGTAAGGTGGCATATAGTTACATAAGCAGGTGAAAAGAAATGATGAATCATATATATAAAATATTAAATACCAAATATTGGGAATTGCACCGCAGAGAAAATTTTATATACCTGGCTATGGGATTTGTTCTCAGCGTTTTTGTTTCCTCTATGATTGTCCTAGCTCCTCCAGAATCAAAGACTGAGTTTTTCTGTATGATCTTGGGATTGGTATTGATGTATCTAGGAGAAATTTATTTTATCCTGGTTTTTATATTCAGCAAGATAAGAAAATGAATAAAGAGCTCTATTCAGATTATAATAATTTTGCCTGGGTGTACAACCGGCATTGGGGTAGTTATTCCAAAAGTATAGTGCCGGTATTGGAAAAACTGATATTTCCTTATATTCCTCAAAATGGAAAAATTCTTGATCTCTGCTGCGGTACTGGCCAGTTGGCTAATAGCTTAACTGAAAAGGGTTATGACGTTACCGGGATTGATGGATCGGAGGAGATGATAAAATTTGCCCGGGAAAATGCACCCAAAGCAAATTTTTTAATTGAAGATGCACGTAGTTTTGATTTTTCAACATGTTTTAATGCCACTCTATCTGTTTTTGACAGTCTAAATCATCTGATGGAATTAAAAGAGCTGGAGGCTGTATTTAAAAATGTATATTCAGTTCTCAATCCGGGAGGATTATTCTTATTTGACCTGAATATGGAAGAAGGATTTGAGAAACAGTGGGATAAATCATCTTTCAACATGGTAGAAGATGACCATGTCTGTGCAGTCCGATCTTGCTATGACCGGGATAATAAAATTGGAAAGTTTGAAATAACCATATTTCGACAATTAAAAGTATGGGAGCGGACAGATGTGACTCTTTGCCAAAGATGTTATTCTGAAGTTGAGGTAGTCTCTGTTTTGGAAAAAACAGGTTTTAAGGAAATAGAAGTATTAGATGCTATAACTGATCTAGGTTTAAAGGATGTGGGCAGGACATATTTTTTGGGTAAGAGAAAGTAAACGTGCAATAACCAGTGGAGTAAATCATGAGTGAACAAAAAAAAGATTTATTTGAGGGAGGATTGGAGCAGTATTCCACCTTTGATGTATTGGTTGATAATTTACTGATATTTCTGTGGATATTTACAGGAGGTTATGTGTGCTGGTTATTCATGCCGGTGATTGGCTGGATATATCTGGGATTCGGACTGATAATGGTGTTGGGGATTTTAAGAGTAATCGTCTGCCAGAACTGTTATTACCATGGCAAAAAATGTCATTCCGCCTGGGGGAAGCTGTCAGCGATGTACTGCCGGCAGGGTGATTACTATAAGTTCGGAGCAGGAATCATCGGACCGGTAATATTAACCTTTTGGGGATCCATGGCACTAGTACCCTTAATTTTAGGAGTAATATCAATCATTCAGAATTTTTCATTATTCAAGATAGTTATGATGGTTACATTTTTCATCATTGTGTTGCTGAGTGCGGTAATTTTAAGAAAAAATACCTGCAGTAAGTGCAAAATGAAGTACCTTTGTCCGGGAAGCGCTTCAAAATAATTTAATCAACTACATAATACTAGATTCTTGAAAAAATCATCAGAGATAATAAACACAGAGAAGATGATTATTTCCCTTTTTGTGTTAATGCTGATTTTCCATCTGGCTCATGTTTTAGAGGAAGTTTGGGGAAGTTTTTTTATTATGGACTCGGTGTTGGGATTGGAGTGGTTTGTGGTGATAAATGGGATTTTATGGTGTGTTCCTCTGATCATATTATTTTTCCTGATAAAAGGGAAAAATTTTGCCTACAAAGTAGCAATAATTTACGCTTTTATAATGGTGATCAATGGTTTTGCCCATAATGTTCTGACCTTGATCACTGGAAAATATTATCGAGGTTTTGCGGGAGGAATAACCGGGATAGGTTTGGTGTTAACCGGTGTTCTTTTATTAGTTTTTATTTGGAAAAAGTTTATAATAATAAAGAAATTATAAATTTATCGCAACTGCCTATAAAAGGGGGATTTTTCGTCTATGAAAAAAACATCTGCGTTTTTGATAATCTTCATCGCTGGCTTGGTTAGTTCTGCCCTGTGTATAGTACTAATGTACCTGTTGATGGTTAAGTTCGATTTCTTCGTTCCCGGGATGTACATACTGATTGTCCCGGTGGGAGCAATATTAGCGGGAATATTTGCCGGATCGGGATATGCCATCGCCTCCAAATTTACCAATACCAGAGTCAGTAAGGCAGCAGTACTCTTAATTTTGTTATTTTCGCTTGTTGTTTACCTTGCTGCATATTATGTGATGTATGCGTTTAGTTTCGGTGATTATTCAATAAGCAATTTTTTTAAGTTCCTGGGAAATCTTGCCACTAATTCGTCTCTTACTATCGGAAAGTCGGCTCGAACCAAAATTGATACAGTGGGGATTTTCGGCATTGCTCTTTTAACTCTTGAATTTATTGGCTTTGCTATAGGAGCTGCTACTCCGCTTTATTACCTGACTGGAAAGGAATACTGCCATAAATGCGGACTTTACCTGAAGCCGTTAAATAGTTATTACCACATGCCCACTCTGGAAAAATGGAATCCCTCTCCTGGTGATGATAAAGCTGCAATTGCCCGGATGATCGAGGAAAACCGGAGAATACTGAAAGAACAATATGAGAAAACCAAGGTTAAATTGGAGGGAAAGAGTCTTGCAGAAAATGAGAAAACCCTCCAGGAACTGGACCAGTCTCAAGATCACCGAAGTTTTTTCTACTTTTCCTATGCGATCAGCGGCTGTCCGAATTGCGGTAAACACAGCATAACCATTACTTTACATTCCATGGGTCAACAACAATACACTACCACTACCGAAGTGCTGGGAGTAATTGAAAATTAATTTCACCGGAAGATATGATTAAATACATTCAGCATGACTTTAAAGCACCGGTCAGGGAAGAGAATAAAAATTTAAATAGTAAATATTATCATTTAGATTAGTTGAAAATGGCTAAGGAAAAATATCAGCTGTAATTATTGAAAAGAGTGAAAAATGGTCTCAAGGAATAAGGGATAATAGTTTTTTTTGATGGAGTTATTATATGAGTAAACAAAGATCAATAACTTTGAGATTTTTAGCGGAACCCCGGGATATCAACTTTGCGGGGAAAGTTCATGGGGGAACGGTGATGAAATGGATAGACCAAGCTGGATATGCTTGTGCGGTGGGATGGTGTAAATCCTATTGTGTTACCATCTATGTAGGAGGCATCCGGTTTTACACCCCTGTCCATATTGGTGATTTGGTGGAGGTTCAGGCAAAGATCATCTACACCGGTAATACTAGCCTCCATGTGGCTGTAGATGTGATGGCTGGAGATCCCAAACAGAGAGATTTCCGTAAAACAACCCACTGTATTATCGTTTTCGTCTCGGTGGATGATGATGGAAAACCAATTCCGGTTCCGGTTTGGAAACCTAAATCGGAAGAAGATGTCGCCTTGAAAAACTATGCTAAAAAACTGATGGACCTGCGCAAGGGGATTGAACAAGAGATGCAGAAGTTTCTTGATTGATTTAAGAATTGAAAATTATTTATTTAATTTATGGGTATCTTGTATTTTTAATTGTATGTTATTATGTATAATATAAATAACCAAATGAGGTATAAAATGCAGGACATAAAAGTTGATCAGGATATTAAATCTTTGTCTGAAGTAAGAAATTCCATGACAAAGTGTATAAAGCAAGTCCATAATACTAAGAGACCTTTAATTATTACTCAGCATGGAAAAGGAGTTGCGGTTCTATTAAGCGCTTCAGAATATGAGGCAATGAAAGATAAGTTAGCTATTTTTACTGATGTACAAACAGCCCTAAATCAAATTTCACAAAATCAAGGCATATCCAACCCGGATGCGAAAAAATTGTTATCTGAAAAGGTAACTAAGTGAAAATAATATGGTCACCACTTGCTTTAAACAAGGCATCTGAAATTGTTGATTATATAAATAAAGATAGTCCAACTGCAGCTGAAAAATGGATTAATGAAGTTTTTTCTAAAATTGATACATTAGGAAAATATCCTGAAATTGGAAGAATAGTTCCGGAGATCAACGAGAGTCAGTTCAGAGAAATAATTTATGGTAATTATCGTATTGTTTATCATTTTGAAGTTAATCAAGTATCAATTTTGACAATTCTCCATGTCAAACAGATTCTACCCCCAGATGAAATCAATTAACATTCATAGAAGATGTCAGTTCTAAAATGTAAATTAGAAATATGATTTAATAAATATCAATTAATACTGAAAGATATAATTATTTGACGTGGAATCAAGATATAAAAACCAACTGCAAAAAATCTTTGAAATTCAAAAGAAAATAAAGGATATTCATCCTGTATTGAATAAAGTCTTTCCAATAGCTATTGTTAAAGATGACCATTTTTTGATTTATGATGTTTCCTCTGAAACTGGAAAATATACATATATCAAAAAAGAGAAATCACCTATGCCCATACCGAATAAAGTTCGGGCAGCATTTCCAATAGAATCCTTCAACAACCGGATTGCCTGTGTGGTGACTGGAGATGTTTTTGATGATATATATGGTTATGTTACTATATTCCATGAGTTTGTGCATGGCTATCAGTTTGAGACTTGTGAGTTGAAATTGAAGATGAAACTGAATGTTTTTCGCAAAGCTGAATCTGAAAATAATTACCAATGGGAAATCAATTATCCCTTTCCCTACCTAAATCCTTTATTTGTTGATCTTTACCAGGAATTTCTTACAGAAAATAAATCGGAGAATATTGAAATAATCCGGAAAAAGTTGAAATCAATCCTGCAAAAAGAAGATTATGAATATATGGTCTGGCAGGAATGGAAAGAGGGCTTTGCCCGGTTTATTGAGAATAAAATAAATAATAGATTAAATTTAGGGAGAAACTCAGGGGGTAGAGTACTGCCTTTTGACCGGGTAACTTTCTATGCCGGTGGCTCTCATTTTATTGAAATATTAGAACAGCAACAACCAGATTTGATCAGGGATATTGAAGGATTATTTCATAGATTATTTATCAAGAAGATTTAATTGATTTCCAATAATAGTAAATCATAAGAACTAAATATATTTTGATATCTTTGATAATTTAGTACTATTTTAGTATCATTACTTATGCCTGGAAAGATCAGAGAGCTTATCAAGGATTTAAAAAATGCAGGTTTTATCAATCGAGGTGGAAAGGATAGTCATCGAAATTTTTCACATCCTGATGGTGTTGTCTTGACCATATCCGGCAAGTTGGGCGAGAATGCAAAACCATATCAGGAGAAACTGGTAAAACAAAAAATCGAGGAAGTATCTAGATGAAGGAGAAAGATAAATATTTGAAAATTGTTGAATGGTCCGAAGAAGATCAATGCTATATCGGTTCAATCCCCGGGTGGATGGGCAAATGTTGCCATGGTGATGATGAAGTTAAAGTATATAGTAAATTGATAAAAATTCTGGATGAATGGATATTGGTTTATAAAAAAGAAGGAATGAAATTACCTAAACCCACTAATAAGAAGTATTCCGGAAAATTTGTTCTCCGAACAGGATCGGATCTTCATAAAGTACTTACAGTTAGAGCTCTTAATGAAGGTGATAGTCTTAATAATTATGTTGTAAAAAAGTTAAACAAAATCGTTTCCGATTCTTAATCTTAAAATGCTTTAATGAGATTAGAAAAATCTGGAATAATCATAGATAAATATTGAGTATTTATTAATGCTTAACCCAACTTCATCCCTTTTATCAAGTAAGTAAATCATAACACACACAAGATAGTCC
>LKUE01000080.1 GCA_001412365.1 Desulfuromonas sp. SDB
AAGGGATTCGTGTAAATTAGTGGAAAAATATTCCCGGGCGGTGGGATGGGATTAGTGTAAATTAGTGTTCCTGGTTGGGCGGTGGTGCTGGGATTCGTGAAAATTAGTGGTAAATTATTCCCGGGTAGTGGGCTGTGTTTCGTTTAAATTCGTGGTAAAATATTCCCGAGTTCTGGGTGGGATTTTTGTTAATTGATCATTGAACAACAATGTTTTAATATTATCCCATGAAAAAAATCCTCCATCTCGCCTGTACCGATATACAAAGGGTAACCAGAATCATCAACGCCGTTCACTGCTCATTCTTGGCCGGTTTCCCCGTAGATATAATCTCCTCCAGCCGAAAGTCGTTTAATTTTCAAAACAAAAACATCACTAACCACAACATCCCCCCCCTCTCCTCAAATCGCCTGATCAAATATCTTCACTTCTTTCTCTGCTGTTTTTCATGGATCTGGAATCACCGCGGGGAATATGAAATCATCCACATCCACACCATGCCCGATTTCCTGGTGTTCTCTGCCCTGCCCGCTGCGAAAACCGGCAAAAAGATAATCTTAAATCTCCACGACATGTTTCCGGAATTACTCTATGATCTTCATCCCAACAAAATACTATTCAAACTTGCCCTGTTCATTGAAAGAAAATCTATCCAGTTTTCCAATTACTGTATTGTAGTTCATCAGGAGCATTTCAACCTGATCAAAAACAGATCAATAAAAAACAAAAATTCCGAGATAATTTTAAATACGTTCAATCCCGATCTTTATAAACCTGATATACAGAAAAAGAAAAAATCTACATCAAAAACCCTGATCTACTCGGGCAGCAGTTCACCCCGTTTCGGATTGGACATTTTAATTCAGTCAGTTAAACAGCTCATCAATCAGAACTACGATATCCGCCTGAAGATTTTATCCGGGGGAAAATCAATAAAACATCTTTTAAAAATAATTGAAAAACTTAATCTGTCTGATTATATTGAAATTTCTGGTGATTTCACCAATTATCAAAATTCTCTGCAAAATATCTCATTATCAGACATCGGTATTGTCTCCTACCGCAACACCACCTTCACTAATTATGTCCTCCCGGTCAAGATGTTTGAATACAGTTATCTGGGATTACCGGTAATTACCCCCAGACTCAGAACTATCTGTAATTATTTCCCTGAAGATTCAGTCTTTTACTACACCCCGGAAGATATTACAGATTTAACCAAACAGCTGATAAAATGCCTGGACAATCCCGGTCTTGCCCAACAAAAATCCCACACAGCAAAAACAATAATAGATAATTATTCCTGGTCCCTAGACAGAAAAAAATACCTTAAAATAATTTCAAAATTAACTGAGTAATTCTCTATCCTTGTAAATCATTCTGCATTAATCAGCGTTCCAATCCCCCTTCCGGGTTGTTTGGGGGGTATCCTTATTTTCCAAATTTGATGGATGTTTTTTTTGAAAAACTCCATCATC
>LKUE01000081.1 GCA_001412365.1 Desulfuromonas sp. SDB
TTTGGTTTTCGCAAGTATAGCGGTCAAACCCCCACCGGATTGTATAAACTCATCAATCCTATTTTAGCAGATAAAGTATATGGCAATTTGAGTTATGTTCATCCCTGGGAAATTAGTACAGGAAGAATTTCACTTCAACCTCTAATCAGTCCTGCCAGGGGATTGATCTATCCGGAAGTATGGGGAGCCAACGATCCCTATCGAAGAGGAGTTTTGCTTCATGGTTTTGGGAAGAATTTAGAACAGCAGAGAGATGAAGATATAGGTTCCAGAGGCTGTATTCATATAACTGCGGAAGGCATACTGTCTGTTTGTCAAAAATGTGGGGGAGGACATCCTTGCTATATTTTTATATTGGGATCAAACTGCTGGTTTTATGAATTACCTGAATATGAACAGGAGTTAACCGGAAAAATTTTTAGAAGTATAAACTAATTAATTATTCTCACATTCTTTTTTATTAAAACCTAGAGCTTAAATCTTTCTTGCCCGGTAGAATCTGTTAAAGTTAATGTAATATTCTCTTAGCTGTTTCTGACTGTAATTAACGGACAATAAATTTTACCTGAAAAGTATCTTGAGGTGATTGTTCACTTTCCCAAGGTCTTAGATAGTAAAGAATCAGATTTGTAGACCCAGAATTTATGGTTTTAAACATGAAAATTTGGCGTTGAGGGGCTCCCAGTAAACCGGTTTCCTGTTCAAAATCCGATTCTCCAATTTGTTGAAGCACGTCTTCATCAACTGATGAAAGTATCCATTGATAACCTGTTGATGGATTAGAGGTTAATTCAATTTTAATTCTTTCACCGGAAGTCAAAGTCACTTCAGAATTATTATTTTGATCAGATAAAACCATTATTCCTGAACTGGCGCAGCTTATTAAAAAAAGCAGGGGTAATAACATAAAATATTTCATTTCCACTCCTATTCAACAAAACGGTGATCAATTTCATAATCATTAATTTTAAATGAGCTTAAAAAAGGTTTATCATTCTGCTGGTGTACAAATCCTGAAAATGATCCTGCCGCATGCACAATATTGTCATCACAGCTGAATTCATTAATATTTATAACAAAATCAGTAAATTTATAGCTTTCTCCGGAGGGCGTTTTCAATACAATTTCAGGATGGACCAGCTGTTCATTGAATATATCGTAAACACTGTCATAATCTGAACTTTCCAGGGTTAAAGGAAGAGGAGAAGATTGATATTCAATAATACATCCTTCTGCCGTGCACAAACCTACCCAGACCTGAAATTTTTCAATGGCGGGTAATCTAACTGTAAACTGGTAATCATCTCCGGAGTAGATCATTTCTAGTCCGGAGTAAAGCCCTTCCAGCGCATTTAATTCACTTAAATCCAAACTGATAATTTCCCCGGTAATTTCCGGAAAAAATATCTGTATTTGATTTTGTTGAGGATTTAATTCAGGTGGTTCTGCTGCTTTTTGACTGCAGCTTGAACATAAAAACAATAAAATCCCGATCAAAGTAAATAAAGTGAAATTTCTTAACATAACATCGCTCCCCAGATTATTTTGTGTTCAAAAAATTAAAATTATAATAAAGTATACTGTAAAATAAAAGTTAAGAGTATTTTTATAAGGAGAAAAAATGAAAATAAAAAGGTATGTAGTTTTAACTATATGGATAATTTTTCTTTCCAGCTGTTTAAAATATGTTGATGAACAGACCTTTGATAAAGGAAATATTTTCCCCCGGGAAGATCTGGCTGAATTCTATGAATATTGGTTTGTTGATCCTTATGAATACATGTTTTACGGAGAATATGTAGAATTTGATCCGGGTAAAAGTATCACTATAAATAAAATAACTTACCAGAATTTTCTGGCAGGGATAAATGGTATAGTTTTCTACGGAGGATTGATGGAGTGTATGGTAAATTATCTGGATATTGATGTTGCCTATGGATTTTGGGATACAGATATTATTGAAATCTTTACAGGACTTCCCCTGTATCGTTATGAAGGAGAATTCGGCTATTACAATCCGGATATTATTATATGGGGTTATACTTACATGATTCCAGATCCCCAGGACGAAATATACGGCAAAACTTTTCAGGAAATATATGATGTGCTGTTTGCCCGTTTTTTCCGGCTGACGACGGAAAGCTATGTTTATCTTAACGAACAGGAAATTTATGAAGCAGAACAGGAAAATTACTACACTGAAGTCATCTCCCGGGATCAATACGCCATAGAGTATCTTAACGACCGCTATAATTATCTGTTCTCTCAATATCAAGTGGCAGGAGGATATTCTCCGTGGACAGTAGGCATGTCTTTTGGTTTTTGGCTGAGGAGGGGAATAGATGGAACCCATGATGAATTTTGGACTGGCTTGAAAAAGGTAATGGTTCTGTACGATGGGCAGTGGCTGGGAAATTTAGAAGAACAGTATCCGGGATTTTCTTTTTAGCCCCTCCCTTCAGGGAAGATAAACCACAGAAAAACACAGAAGAACACAGACCACCCCTAAACCGGAGAAGTG
>LKUE01000082.1 GCA_001412365.1 Desulfuromonas sp. SDB
AAAAACAAAAACTGTTTCTGAAGTTATTTTTTTGTGATATATAAAAGCAATATGAATATTGAAATAATCGGCATTACTTCACTGGTCAAAGATTTAAAAATAGGTAGAGAAGCAGAAGCAATTTCAGCAAGTTACGCCCGGTGCAGCCGCTCCCGGGAAGACTTATCTGAAATCCGGAAAAACGCGTTAAATGATGTGGAAAAGACCAGGGATTCCAATAAAAAAATAGTTTTCGAAATGGGTCATAGTTCTATAGCCGAACATGTGGTTCTAAACATTGACATCAATCAAATCAGCAGGTTAGCCATTGAACACCTGGAACACCACCGTTTGGCTTCCTTTACCGAAAAATCCCAACGCTATCAAAAAATTGACCAAAACGGTTTCATTCCATCGGAGATGCTACAAACTTTTGAGCGGGAAAAACGTTTCCATCATATCAACAAATATTCAAAAGCAATTTATCAAGAATTAAATGAAAAATTACCATCTCTTAAACCTAGTTTAGGTGATCCATCCAGGGAAGATGCCCGTTATGCCTTGTTGATGTCAACTCCCAGCCAGCTGGGGATGTCCGTAAATGCCCGAACCCTGGAATTAATGATTAAAAGATTGAGATCCATTGATTTAGCGGAAACACAACTTCTGTCCCGGCAACTTGAATCCAAAGCCAAACATTTGATCCCTTCTCTAATTCGTTACACAGATCCACTTCCCAGAACCTCCCCCCTGCTTCCTTCAAATTACGGAAAAAAAAGTTCTGTGGAAAAAGTAAAACTGCTGAATTTCACTGAAAATGCGGATCAAATCATTGCGGCAGGATTACTTTCTGAATTTTATGGAACCCCTTATTATCCGGATAAATTACCCTATCTGACCGCCGAAGAAATCATTATAAGTCAATTAAGACAATTGTCTCCTCATTGTTCAGTGCCCCGCGCCTTTGAGTTAGCTAATTTTACCTTTGAAGTAATCCTCTCAGCATCCGCTTTCGCCCAGCTAAAACGCCACCGTCTTGCCACTATTTTGCCTGGACCATTAGACCCTGACTTGGGAGTTGAAATCCCCCCCAGTCTGATTAAAGCAAATCTGGATCAAGTGTTCATCGAATATATCAATGAGGTTAACAAACTATGGAAAGAGGACGGACCAGTTAAAAGTTCCTCTTATCTGTTGACCAATGCCCATAGAAGAAGAGTGATAATTTCATTTAATTTAAGGGAATTTTATCATATTACCAGGTTAAGAATGGACAAACATGCTCAATGGGAAATTAGAAATATTGTCACTGAAATGCTTTCATTAATAAATAAGAAAGCTCCTTTAAGCACTTCCCTGTGCGGAGGAAAAGATAAATTTCATGAACTGAAAATCTGATTTTCCAGTTTTTCAATTAAATCTTTTAAGGGAGTTTGTTGATCAATATCCACACTTAAATTTTTTATGGTCAACTTAATAAATTCATCGTTTTGTTCTTTTTTTATCTCTTCAGCTATCCATCTGATTCTTTGAAAAACAAGATTAGGATTTTCAATTTTTTTAATCTTTTCAGATAATATTCTCAGATAATGTTTTACCATATCGGATTTCTGTTGAAGATAATTGTTGTAAGCCAAATATATAAAAATGATTATTTCATTTTCCATATCATCGTTTTGTTCAGCTAAAAATTGACTTTCCAGGAAAAACTTGGTTGCCTTTTTAAATTCAGATTTTTTAGTAAAAATTTTTCCCTTTTTCAACAGAGCCGAACATTCTGCCTGGTTATCTCCCACCTCCTTGGCAAGGTCAATATATTCATTAATTAAATTTAAAGCCTTGTCAAAATTGTGAAGTTGGATTTGACTTTCAATTAAGTTGCTTAAACTTAAGCTCTCTCCCTGCTTTATCTGGTACTCTTTGAAAATTTTATAAGCCTGATTGAAATAATCAGCTGCTTTTTCCAGGTGTTCTGAATTAGCTTCCAATATACCTAAATTTAAAACGGCGCCGGCTTTTTCCTCAGCTAAATTGTTTTTTTCGGCAAGAGCTAAACCTTTTTCGAAATACTCTCTTGCCTGATCATATTGACTGTTCTGCGCTTTTAGCGCTCCAATGTTGTATAGAACCTTAACTTGATCGTTGACCATGCTTAACCTTATGGTGAGATCAAGAGCCTTATGGTAATTCTCAAGCGCTTGTTCAATTTCACCCAGTCTTACAAACAAGATGCCCAGGTTTCCATGGATTTTGCTCTGCAAGTTTTCTTCATTTAGTTGTTTGGCAAAAGACAATGCTTTTCTGTACCTTTTTTCTGCTAATTGGAAATCACCATTTATTAAAGAAACTGATCCTAAATCGTTTAAGGCAACCGCTTTAATATTGAGATCGTCAATTTGCTGGGAAATTTTCTCTGCCTCTAAAAAGGTTTGTTCTGCTTGATTTAATCTTCCAATTCTTTTTAATATCTTTCCTTTTATTACCAATGTCTCAGCAATTTTTGAATTATTTTTGTGCTGCCGGTAAAAAGCCAGCAGCTTATTGCTTATTCTTAAAACTTCCTGGTTAGCAAACATCTTATCAAGGTAATGCAGATATTGATTGGTATACTGCTCCCATTTAGTCCACTGTTCTCCTCTCTCCGCCTGTTCAATAAACAAAGTAATATAATTTTCAATTTCCTTTTTAAGTAATTCCTCGGCTTCGTCTAAAATTTTACAGTGAAGGACTTTTCTCTCCGAAGGTAGGTAAAGTTGATAAGCAGCCTCTCTAAGTAAAGCATGCCTAAAAAGATATGTGTTTTCGTAATTTAACTCTCTAACTAGTACTTGATCTTCCTCTCCCTTTTCCAGAAAAAAATCCAGATCATCTTTTAATTCTTCATCATCAATAATTCTCCGGAGAAGTTCAATGAGAAATCTTTCTCCAATTACAGAAGCTCTTTTAACAATTTCTCTTAACTCCACATCCATTAAATCCAATCTGGCAGTCAATAAATCGCTTAAGGTCTCAGGCAGCCTTTCAAATTTGCCTTTTATAGATAAAGGTTTTCCTTGAAGCATATTTTGCTCATTTAAATACATAATCGTTTGCTCCAGGAA
>LKUE01000083.1 GCA_001412365.1 Desulfuromonas sp. SDB
AATGAGTTTTTCAAGGAAAGAATAAAAAATTACCTTAAAGAACGTGATTACAGGTATGATGTGGTAAATGCAGCAGTTGAATATTCAGGAAACGATCCCCTGAAATCTCTGGAAATTACCAGAGAGCTCAGCAATTTCAGAGAAGATGAAAATTTTCTGGATTTGGTAATCGGGTATAAAAGAGCTTCCCGGATTCTGGAAAATCAGAAATATCCCCATCCTCCCGATCCGGATTTAATAAAACAGCCTGAAGAAATTGAACTTTATCAATCCATTCAACAATACCATCAAATAATTCCCCAGCTTTTACTTGAAAAAAAATATGCCCAAGCCATCGAAAAACTTCTGGAGTTGAAAACACCTATAGACAACTTTTTTGACCATGTAATGGTTAATGTTGAAGATGACCAAATAAGGGAAAACAGAAAAAAATTGTTGTTCCAGGTGGTGAAAATATTTCATCAGTTAGCCTGTCTGGATGAAATTGTAGTGGAAGGAGAGGAAAAGGACAGGTAGATATTTAAAGGAGGAAGATTATGCCCAGATCAGCACTTACATGTTTAATTATTATGTTATGTTTTCTAGGAAACCTTGCCGGTGAAGAGGAGATAATACCTCTGGAAGTGGGTAATTCCTGGGAATACTCATATAAGGCGGGAGAGATGAGTGGGGAATATATCTGTGAGATCACCGAGAGATATGAGCAGTCAGGTACCTGTATCTTTAAAATGGAATTTGAAGGAGTTATTTACGCTGAAGGATATTATCAGCTGTACAGCATAAATGATCAGGGAGAAGTTCTATTTTACGGGGATTCTGAACAGGGTGAATTGGAAGCACCTGAAATAATTATAAAATATCCCCTGGAGAAAGATTTTACCTGGGTTACCAGTGGATTGGGAGCAGAAGTAACCTGGGAGGTCATTGACTTAAATGAAGAAGTTACTGTTCCTGCCGGAACTTTTCAATGTGTTCATGTGTTCGGCACTAATTCCCAGGGAGGGGGCACTGATCACTGGTATGCTCCGGGAGTAGGGGATGTGAAAATTTACCAGCGGAATCTGGATTTAATTCTGGAACTTGAAGATTATCAGATTAAATAGGTTTCTATCTGCACCACCAGGGGGCATTGAACGCAGATGATGGGATGAAAGAATTAAAAACAATTATCAGTTATCAATTAACAATGATCAAT
>LKUE01000084.1 GCA_001412365.1 Desulfuromonas sp. SDB
CAAGATTTCACTGGATTAAATAAGAAATACACAGATAAGAAAGAAGAAAAGATTAATTCAGAATGGAACCAATGAAGCTAAGAACGAAGTGAGAGTGTAGTTGGTCCCACTCTTAATAAAAGTATATCAACCACAGAAAAACAAAGAGAACTCAGATATCTGAGTTCAGTTATAATATTGAACTCTCTGGTATTTAAGCTTGAAATAATCAAAAATCGAGACAAATTCCACAAATATCGATTATTTTAAAGAAGAAATAGAGTAGAATAATCATTATTATTCCCAATTACATCATTGAAATTTTATATAATTTACTGCAATAAAACTCTGTAAATAATAATTATTGACAAATAATTGTTAAAATTGCATTATTTTAGTGATTATAAATTATGAAATGTAAAAAATAGAAATAATATAGGAGAATAATATGATCCATTCATTTACTTTTAAGAATTTTTGTTCTTTTTCTGAGACATCAACAATAGACTTTGAAGATGTTCGTAAAGGACGGGAAACTCAAAACAATATGTTTTGTGATAGTCCGGGTGGTGTCCGGTTAAGTAAAATTACTACCATTATTGGACCAAACGCTTCTGGAAAAACAAATGCTTTAAAAGCACTTGCTTTTTTAAGCTGGTTTGTACGTAATTCATTTGTGGGATTGGAAGGGGAAAAAGAAGAAATACCTGTTGATACTTTTGCTTTTTCAGACCAAGAAGAAAAATCTTCAGAATTTGAAATCATTTTTGAACACAAAGTAGAAATTTATAAATATCTAATTCACCTATGCCGTACCCATGTTATTAAGGAGGAATTATATAAGAAAGATAAAAATACAAATCATTTTAATTACTTATTTAAACGTCTATGGAATGAAAAGAGTAGGCAGTCTGAGATATCCCAAAGAATTAATTTAAAAACGGAAGTTGTTAAAGAAATTTTGAGAAAAAACGTTTCACTCATTGCTGCTTCAGTAGCTATCAAAAATGACGTTTTGTCAGATATAGCTTCTTTTTGGACAAAAATTATTAGCAATGTAAATAAAATGGGTAAATCATGGGATACTTCTTCTCTTGGTGACCAGGGGCTTTTTGATGCCGCTGAATTCTATAACCGTAAACCGGAATTATTTAAAAAGGTGGTTAGTTTTTTAAAAGATATTGATTTAGGTCTTCATGGAATATCTATTGAAAAAGTTGAAGCCAGACATTCTAAAACAGGTGAACTTAGAAAATTATTTTTTCCATCAGGAGTGCATCTGGTTGATGGTAAAGAATATTCTCTACCATTTGCCTTTGAATCAAGCGGAACGAAGAATATGTTTGTTTTGCTCCACTTTCTATTACCCGCTATTGAACAGGGAGGTGTAGCGGTAATTGATGAGTTAGAAATAGACCTACATCCCCACACTATACCCAGAATTATTGAGTTATTTGGAGATCCTGCGACAAATCCAAAAAATACTCAGCTTATTTTTACAACCCATTCTCTTGAAATTTTGAGTTATTTGGAAAAAGAACAAATTATTCTTGTTGAGAAGAATAAAGAATGCCAGAGTGAAATATATCGTCTGGATGAATTAAAAGGCATTCGCAGAGATGATAACATTTATGCTAAATACATGGCTGGCGCTTATGGCGCGGTACCAAACATTTAAAAGGAAATCGAATGGTAGCCCGTCGAAAGAGACCAGTTAGACGTACAAAGAAAACAGTATTAATTGTTGGTGAAGGGTCAACCGAAAAAGCGTTTTTGAGATATGTGAAGGAAATTTACATAACCAGGGAAATGGATATTTCTGTTAAAATTGAATGCGGAGCAGGCGGTTCTCCGCGTAATATTGTAGAAAAAGCTATTAGATTATGTGGAAGTCGCAGTTATGATAAGTGTTTTGTTCTGATCGATACGGATATACCTTTAAACGTGGATAAAAAACTACTAACTCGTATGAAACGTAAACCAAAAATTGAAATTTTAAAATCAATTCCCTGTATAGAAGGTCTATTTTTAGCAATACTCGAGATTACTGGTTACAATAGTAGCGATCAATGTAAAAGAATCTTTGAATCTACATTTTTATCATCAGATAAAAAGACGGATAAACGGTATTATGGTAAATTATTTCCTAAAGAGGTACTTGATCAAAAAAGAACTCAAATAAATGAGTTAAATAATATATTAAAGGCTATGGGTATATAACCAAAAGTGAAGCTCAGACCAGAAAAGAAATCATAGATAAACGACTTAGGCTTACCGGATGGGATGTAGATAACCCTTTGCATGTAACCTAGGAGCTGGATATTTGGGTTGGTTTGCCCCGGGGTGTACGAGAACCAGGAACACCTTATCAATGCCACCTTTTCGCTGATTACGCTTTGCTTTCAAAAGACGGAAAACCTATCACAGTTGTTGAGGCTAAGAAAACATCGGTTGATGCTGAGATTGGTAGGGAACAAGTCCAGTGATAATTAGAAGAATATAAAAAATATCAACCACAGAAAACACTGAAAACACAGAGAATTCTTTACTCAATAAGCATAGATAAACTTCTTTTAAAATCAATAAAATCATAAATTTTTATGGAAAGATATTTTTTCAAGTGGTCAGTGAGTTTATAATTTCCGGTTATTTTTTTAGAAATTTTATCAACTGCTTATAACTCAAGGTATTGATTACATCGTTTTTTTCAAGCCAACCTCTTCTGGCTTGACCCACTCCATACTTGATGTTTTCCAAACTGCTTTGTGTATGGGCGTCGGTGCCCATGCTGAATTTTACTTGAATTTGTTTTGCTCTAAGGATCATGCGGTCATTGATATCCAGTCTGATCGGGTCACTGTTGATTTCCACCGCCACTTTTTTTTGTTTGCACTTTTTAAAAATTTCATCAAAATCTGCTTTATATCCTTCTCTTTGAAAAATTTTCCTGCCAGTGGGATGGGCTAAAATATTAACGTAATTATTATCCAATGCTTTTAGAATCCTCTTGGTCATTTTCGTTTTTGATGATTTAAATCCTGAATGTACTGCAATTAAAACAACATCTAATTTTTTCAACAACTCGTCTTCATAATCCAGAGTTCCGTCATCCAGGATATTAACTTCAGCTCCTTTAAGTATTTTTACCTGTTCTTTTTTGTTAATTTTTTCGATTTCCTCCCACTGTTTTTTTATCTCGGATTCCTTCATTCCCCTGGCAATTCTTTAAGATTTGGAATGATCGGTAATGCATATGTAGTCATAATCTAATTCTGCAGCTTTTTTAGCCATCTCTGTTATACTGTTATGACCGTCGCTGTATTTAGTGTGCATTTGTAAGTCACCGCGGATATGTTTTAATTCAATAAGATTGGGAAAATTGTTTTTCCTGAATTTCTCCAATTCACCTCTGTTTTCTCTTAACTCCGGAGGTATACAGTTAAGTCCCAGTTTTTGATAAATTTCTTTTTCACTGCTCCCTGCAATTAATTTTTTAGATTTTTTTCTAAACAATCCGTATTCGGAAAGTTTATAACCTTTATCGGAAGCAATTTTTCTCAACTCGATGTTATGGCTTTTACTTCCGGTAAAATAAACGAGAGCAGCCCCATAACTTTCTTGATCAATACATCTGAAGTCAACCTGAATGCCCTCTTTCAACAGCAGGGCTGTTTTAGTTTTTCCCTGAACTAAGATTCTCTGCTTATTTGGAATATTTGCTAATGTTTCCATTAATTTCTCGGGCTTAGAACTAACTGATAATATATCAATATCTCCCACTGTTTCTTTCATTCTTCTCAATGAGCCGGCAGCATCAATTTTTATAATTTCAGCATTATCCTGCAGAAAATTGATTACTTCTCCTGCTAATGTCCATGCTTGATCAAGCAGCATTCTCTTGTTGCTTTTTTTATACCTGCTAATGGATTTTAAAATGTTCTGTTCTGATTTCCTGCCGAATCCGGATAATTTCATTATCTGATGTTCCTCTGCTGCTTGGTGAAGATCATCTATATTCCTGATGTTCAGTTCGGAAAA
>LKUE01000085.1 GCA_001412365.1 Desulfuromonas sp. SDB
GTAGTCACCGATCCCACCGATGCGGTGGTATTGGACACCACCATCAATTTAACCACTCTTATGGGAGAATATGACACTCTTAATTTCGGTCAGGTTAACTTCATGGATAATACCGATTACGACCTGATGGTAGCCACTTTGCTGGTTGGAGATGAAAATCCCGCCAATGACACCATCACCCAGACCACTTCCTGCAGTTCATCCGGAAGCTTGGTATGGTGGCTGGATGTACAAGCCATTATCGGCAACAACCGCATACTTGGCTGTGAATTGATTGGAGATCATTATCTGGTGCTGTCTTATTCCAATTCCGCATCCTATGACTCCTTTGCGGTGATAGACCTTAATGACTCCACCATCGCTGGACTGTTCCAGCAGAACACTCAGGATGCCTGGGGACACCGTGACTTAGCCACTGATGACGGAGACACCATTTACGGAAGTTTTGACGCCACCGTTTACGGCTGGGTACTAGATACCACTAACTGGACAATGACCCAGGTTAATTCCTACACCGGAACAGACAGCCCCAACCGTGCCTTAGCCTACATACCGGGAACAGACACCTTCTACACCGGAAACTTCAGCGCCAATGTCAGCTGGTTTGACAAAGCTGGAGCTACTGGAGTAGGTCCTGCCGGAAATGCTTATTACGGTGCCGCCTATGATCCTGTAACAGGAATGATTTGGTGGCACGGACAGGTAACCAATGCCTACGGCTGGGATTGTAACTTCTATGAATACGATCCTGCTACCAATACTCACACCGGAACCGAACTCAGCTGTCCTGCCCCTACCGGTTATTCCGGAATGGCAGGAGGAGCCTGCTATGCTCCTGCATTCTTGGACTTAGGTTTCGATTGTTTATTGGGACTTTGTCAGGGTACTCCTAACGATTTCGTATTTGCAGTAAGCTTGAGGACTACTCTTTCCGTAGAAGAGGATCCTGTGGAGATGCCGGAGAACTTCTCAGTGAGAATGTTAACTCCTAACATCTTCAACAATGTGGCTGTTATTCAGTTTGCAGTTCCCAATGACGGAACTAACTGTAATTTCGTAATATACGACATTACCGGCAGAACTGTAAGCACCCAGAGTTTGAGTAATCTTTCTGCGGGAATGCATACATTGACCTGGAACCGCACCGATTCCAGAGGACAGCAGGTATCCGCAGGCAGTTACTTCTTCCGTCTGGAAGCAGGCGAAAATACTGCTACCGGTAAACTGATTGTCACTGAATAGTGCATTTTGTAGTACTATTACTTTGAAATAAAAGTTACAGGCTG
>LKUE01000086.1 GCA_001412365.1 Desulfuromonas sp. SDB
TTGCCTTTAACGCAAATAATGAAAAAAGTAAGGCATTGATTGCAGCCAGAATGATAATGATAAATCCAATTTGGTGGTTGATGGTAAAAATCATGTACAAGCTGCCTATGATCATCAAGATACCCTGGAACAACATCCGGAAACCAAAGGAAAATAAAGTTCTCAGCTGGTAGGTGTCATTGTAAATTCTGGTCATAAGTTTTCCGGTCTGGAGTTGATCAATTTCAGCAAAACTCAGGTTGGTGATGTGATTAAACAGCTTCTGACGGATATCTCTGGTCACCTTGGTACTGGTGATGGTAAAAGATACATTAGCCAGATTTGTAAATATTCCCCTGATTAAGGCAAATCCGATGATTAGCGAACCGGAAATGATTATTATTTTTGTGTTTTGATCAGCAATACCACGGTCAATTGCGGTTTTAGTCATCAACGGAATCAGCAATTCCGCCACCACTCCCAGGGTTACCAGGATCAGGGCGACAATTATGTAGCTGATATAGGGCTTGAAAAATTTGCCGATGGAGGTATGGATTTTTGTATTCATCTAATATAATTAATTAATTAAACAAACAAATTTAACAACAAAAATCAACCTCTGCAAGTTATGGTTTTGATTGATATTTATTGAAAATTAACCGGGAGTTGTCATGTCTGAACAAATTGAAGATTTTATTCGGCGCCGTAAAGAACTTAATAAAATTATTATGGAAAATTCAGAACTGGTAACCAGAAGATTCTTTAATCTGGATGAACAAGCATATAAACCGGGGGCTTTAAATTCAAAGACAAAAGAAATGCTGGGATTAATTGCATCGGTAGTTTTAAGATGTGATGATTGCATATATTATCATTTAATAAACTGTTACCGCCAAAAGCTGAGCGATGCTGAGTTTTCAGAAGTCATGTCTATCGCCTTGATAGTGGGGGGCAGTATAACCATACCTCATATCCGAAGAGCTTATCAACACTGGTCAGAATTGAAAAAAGGAGAACCGCATGAATAATGCTGAAAAATTTTCGGAGATAATAAATTTCACTGAAAAATTAATTGATCAGGATTTACCTGATGATGACAAACTGAAAAAAATTGCAGATAAAGTCAGAAATACTCTGAACTACTACAATTGGGTAGGATTCTACAAGGTGAGGGGAGAAGATCATCTTATTCTGGGTGTTTTTTCAGGAGAACCTACTGAACATACCGATATTAAATTCGGTCAAGGCATTTGCGGTCAAGTTGCGGAAAAGCTGGAACCTTTAATTATTGATAATGTGCAGACCGAAAATAATTACCTAAGCTGCAGCCCCAGAGTGAAGTCAGAAATTGTGGTTCCGGTGTATAATCAGGGAGATTTCATTGCTGAAATTGACGTTGATTCGCATTTTGAAAAAGCGTTTAGCCGGAAAGATCAGCAGTTTTTAGAAAAACTGGCTGAAAAAATTCATCAATTATTTTAATATCTATATTTTAATATCTATATCAGAATACTTGATGGTGGAGTTAATTATGAAGTTATTAACGGTGATAATTACAATAAATTTAATAACTGCCCAAGTTGCCTTTCTGTCTGCAAAACTTCCGGGAACTGACTGAAAAAAATAAATATTAGTGCGGATTTACTTTCTGATTTCACTAAGACCTTAAATGACAGTATTGTTTTCAACGGCAATGTTGAACTGGATGATTTAAACTTTCTTAACTGGGGTTTACCCCCAAAAGCGGTGGTCACCGTCTTGGTGGTGGCGGGTATTGGTTTTCTGGTCTGGTGGACTACTCCAGGGGAACAAGCAGCACTAGGGCATACTAGTTTACTGATCTCTTTAAAAGTGACTGTGAATTAAGTTAACCGGTTATCCGAGGTTGGTAAAAGCTGCTCCTGTTATCGAGGAGCAGCTTTTGTTTTAACAAATATCCAATCCTTCCAGTTTTTTGTAATAGCTGTAGTGGTTTTTAACCGCCTGCTGAGCTTTATCCAGCAATTCCTTAGCTCTTTCCGGCATGGAATCAACTAGTGTACGGTAGCGGTTTTCATTATAAGCGTATTTTTCAAAGGGAATCTTAATGTCCTGGGGGGCATCAATCTGAAGAGGATTTTTGCCCTGATCGCAAAGCTGGGGATTGTAGCGGTATAATATCCAGTATCCGGAGTTAACTGCCATCCGTTGTGCCTCCTGAGCTTTCCTCATATTTACTCCGTGGTTTATACAGTGGGAGTAAGCAATGATAAGAGAAGGACCAGGATACGCTTCTGCTTCGGTGAATGCTTTAATGGTCTGATTGTAGTTAGCCAGAGAAGCAACTTGAGCTACGTATATATAACCGTAGGTCATTGCCAGCAAACCTAAATCCTTTTTGGGTAAGGGTTTGCCTGCCGCTGCAAATCTGGCAGTAGCGGCGAGAGGAGTTGCTTTAGACATCTGACCACCGGTATTTGAATAAACTTCAGTATCCAAAACCAGAACATTGACATTTTTTCCGCTGGCCAGGACATGGTCCAATCCTCCATATCCTATATCATAAGCCCAGCCATCTCCTCCTAAAATCCAAATGGATCGGGAAATTAGATATTCAGCTAAACGAAGCATGGATATGCTGTCTTGGTCAGTTTTTCCCTGGAGATTATTTTTCAGCTTATCCACCAGCCCCCTGACTTTTTCAATACTGGCTTGTTCTTTTTGCGGTTCAGCAAGAATGTCCCCGAGGATATCAGCGTGGGGGTGCTTTGCTTTTACCAGCTGCTGAGCTTTATTTACCGCCATTTCGTTGAGTTTTTCTGAAGCCAGATACATACCGTAACCAAATTCAGCATTGTCTTCAAATAGAGAATTACTCCAGGCAGGACCACGTCCATCTGCCCTGGCGGTATAAGGAGTGGTAGGTAGATTTCCCCCGTATATAGATGAACAACCGGTGGCATTGGCAATGAGAGAACGGTCCCCGTAAAGTTGACTCATCAATTTAACATAAGGGGTTTCTCCGCAGCCGGCGCAGGCTCCGGAAAATTCAAATAAGGGGCATATCAGCTGAGTTCCTTTAAGAGTGGTACGGTTGTAAAGTTCAGGATGAGGATCGGGAATGGATAAAAAGTAATCGAAGTTTTCTGCTTCTTTATCCCGGTGTTCTATTCTCGGTTCAAACACCAGAGTCTTAACTTCAGTGCGGTTGCCCTGCTCATCTTTTCTTCTGCCGGGGCAAGCTTCAACACAAAGTCCGCACCCAGTACAGTCTTCAGGAGCTACCTGCACTGTCCAGTAAAGATCAGACTTGGGCATTCCCTTAGCTTCCACACTTTTCCATTGAGAAGGCGATTTATCCAGATAATTTTTTTCATATACTTTAACTCTTATTGCAGCATGGGGGCAGACAAAAGAACATGTGGCACACTGCACACAGGACTGAGGATCCCAGATGGGAATGTCTACGGCTACATTTCTTTTTTCGTATTTAGTAGTTCCCACCGGAAATGTTCCATCCTGGGGCATTTGGCTTACCGGGACCAAATCACCGTTTCGGACCATGATCTTGGAAACCACATTTTTTACATAGTCAGGAGCTTGCTGGGGAATCTCAAGTTTCCGGATAATATCACTGGTTGCTTTGGAGGGAATTTCTAGCTGGTAGATATGATCTAGGGCTTGATGAACTGCTTTAATATTCATATCCACTATATCCTCACCTTTGCTGCCGTAAGTCTTATTGATTGACTGTTCAATTGCCTGGATATATTGATCCCGGGGTATAATATTAGATATTTCAAAAAAAGCAGTCTGCATAATAGTGTTGATTCTGCCTCCCAGACCGATTTTTTGAGCCAGAGATACTGCATCAATACCGTAAACAGTTAGTTTTTTATCAATAATATCCTGCTGTAATTGACGGGGAAGACTATCCCAAACCTGGTCCTGGTCAAAAGGCACATTGAGGAGAAGGATCCCCCCTTGATTAATCCCCTCGGTGACATCGTATTTTTCCAGAAAGGTTACATTGTGTACAGCTACAAATGAAGGATTACTGACCAGATAGTGGCTGAGAATTGGTTCAGGGCCAAATCTTAAATGGCTGACCGTAACCGCCCCCGATTTTTTGGAATCGTATTCAAAATATCCCTGAGCGTAGTTGTCGGTGTTTTCTCCGATAATTTTGATGCTGTTTTTATTAGCACCTACTGTCCCATCTGAGCCCAAACCGTAAAATTTACCGGCAAAACCTTTGTGGGAGATGTTAAAATTCTTATCCCAATCCAAGGAAGTATTAGTTACATCATCAATAATGCCCACAGTGAAGTGATTTTTAGGAGTTGATTCAGCTAAATTATCAAATATACCCTTGATCATGGAGGGAGTAAATTCTTTGGAACTCAATCCATAACGACCTCCTAACACCTTGGGTTTGGCAAATTCCAACTGGTTGTTATCCACAGCTTCACTCAACGCAGTGGTAATATCCATGTACAGAGGTTCTCCTATTGATCCTGGCTCTTTGGTTCTGTCCAAAGTAGCGATGGTCTTAA
>LKUE01000087.1 GCA_001412365.1 Desulfuromonas sp. SDB
CCCAGAACACAGAGAATAATGGATACTGCTTCGCAGATGCCCACCACCCAGAGAAATATTTATTTGAGAAGAGGGTAGGGAAAGTTTATCTTTAAAATTTATTTTAGAACCGATATAATATGAGAAAATTGAGGTGAAATTATGATTGTATTTTTTATATTTCTTATATGGACTGCTCAGATATCTGAAGATTTCTATCTGCAGACTTTAAGAGAAAAACTTATTGAAATTGAGCAGAGAAGGGAACAGATGACCGAACAGTCCATTGAAATCGGACAGAAACTTGATCTGCTTATAGAACACCGCCAGTTGACCAAAGCTTTATTAGATTCTCTAAGGGTTAGAAGAGAACTTCTGGAAAGAGATTCGGCGAGGATTTATGAAGCCTACCATCATATTAATTCCCGAAGTTCGGTGTACGACAGTTTGTTGTCAGATAAGCTTAGACAGCTTTATAAATACGGAAATCCCTCCGCCCTGGAAGTATTTTTATCCGAAGAAACTTTTTCAGATTTTGTAAATAGAATTGAGTACCTTTCCCGTACTACTGATGAGGTAAGTCGGATTGTAAGTTCAACCAGTGATTTGCGGTTTAACCTGAGACGTAAAATTGATTCCTTAAACGCCATGATCCAAAGGCTGGACCAATTGAAACAGGAGATTTCCATAGAACAGCAGGAGATATTAAGGGACTCAGTGGAGTACATTGACTTGCTGGCTAAACTGGATTCTTCCATATCTGCTCAGGAATTGCTCCGGGAAGAGATAAATGAAGCCGCTCAGGAAATCCACCGTCAAATTCAGGCTCATGAACGGTCTACAATATTATCTTCCCATAACAATGGAAGTTCTAGTCCCCCCAGCACCACCATGGTCTCAGTGGGGGAAAATTCAAATCATCAAATTGAGATAATTGACAGCTCAACTAATCAAACTACAAATCCCCAGGGCATAGATCCAAGCCATTATTTTGAACAGAACAAGGGCAATATTCCCAGACCTTTATCCGGAGAGGTGATTGAAACCTTTCAACCGGCGAGGGGGGTTTTAGGGAACGGAATTGATATTGCTGCAGAGGTGGGCTCTTCAGTTAGATCAGTAGCCAGCGGAGTTGTCTACTATACCCAGAGATTCGTGGGATTGGGCAATGTAGTGATGATTGATCATGGCAACAGTTATGTTACTTTATACGGATATTTATCTTCCCCTCTTTCTGTAGAGCCAGGTCAACAGGTTACCGCCGGTCAAACTGTGGGCACGGTAGGTGAACATCCCCTGGGTCTGTCATCCCGGCTTCATTTTGAAATTAGAATTCATATGAAACCGGTTAATCCCCTAGAATACCTTCAGTAGTTGATGAATATTAATGACATTATCGGTCAGGGGGGGGTGGTTGAATTTCTCCGAACTGCTCATAAACAAAACAGAATTGCCAGTTTATATATTTTTCATGGACCCCCCAGTGTGGGAAAAACCACCACTGCGATCAGTTTTGCGGCAGGAGTAAATTGTGCGGATAATCCCGGTATCGGTTGCGGGAAATGCAAAATATGCAAAAAATTTCTTGAAATTAATCATCCCGATCTAATCATCATATCTCCGGTGGATAGTTCTGATCCCAAACAAATTGAACAGCATCAATCTGATATGATAGAACAGCAGAGATGGAGGATAAATGAATCTCCCCAATCCATGATCAGAATAATTCAGATCAGAGACCTTCAGGAGAAGCTGAAGTTTCACCGTTGGTCTGCTTCCCGCAGGTTTGTGGTGGTGGTAGATGCTGAAAAAATGAGAGTGGAAACTGCCAATGCTTTCTTGAAGACTTTGGAAGAACCTCCGGTTGATACTACTATTATTTTGGTAACTTCACAGCTTAATTCACTGTTGCCCACTATTATATCCAGGGCTCAATTGGTGAAGTTCAATAAGCTGAAGCCGGAGCAGATCAGTGAAATTCTCCACCAGAAATATTCAATATCTCTCACCCAGGCGGAGCAGGCTGCTAAATTAGGAAATGGACAGTTGCAAAAATCATTGAAATTTGCTATAGATGAAGATTTAATAAATTTCAGATTGGAAATCATTGAATCATATTTAAAAAAATCAACAGCTGATTTCGTTAAAATTTGTCCGGTGAGAATTAATCAGCGGGAACAAATGATGATTTTACTT
Source organism: Desulfuromonas sp. SDB (assembly GCA_001412365.1). Classification (GTDB taxonomy): domain Bacteria; phylum SDB-A; class SDB-A; order SDB-A; family SDB-A; genus SDB-A. The sequence continues at coordinate 2,176 of LKUE01000087.1, forward strand.
GAATTTATGAATATTTTAAATCAGGATTGCATGTATATTAAGCTGGGGCTTGCAGATAAAATTGTAAATTATGACTTCAAACAAAGACTTGTGGACTATGTAAAAAAAGTGGATATCACTAAACTGATTGAAAACAATGATATTTTAGAACAAGCTTATCAATCCTTGAATTTATTTATTGATCCGGTTTTAATCAGAGACCATCTTATTGGAGAAATTTATGAATGTTAAAGTAGATTTCGAGGGACATGGAAAGGCAATATGCAAATGTGAACTTTTAGTTCCTCCTGCGGTAGATGATTTTGTGGTGTGCATTAGGAGAATCGGGGAGGAAGTGGGTAGAATTATTGATGTGGGCAAACATCTATCCAATCTTCCCAATGAAGGAAATATTGTAAGATACGCTACAACCCAGGATATATTGCGATGGCAGGAGATCAGAGAAAGAGAAATCGCTTCCCTGGAGATTGCCAAAAAAAGAGTTGAACATTTTAATCTCCCTATGAAAATTGTGGATGTGGAGATTGATACCGAAGAATCCAAGATCAGACTTTTCTTTGTAGCTGATGAAAGAATTGATTTTAGGGAACTGGTAAGAGACCTGGCCAAACACCTTCACACCAGAGTGGATCTGAGGCAGATTGGAGTAAGAGATTATGCCACCAGACTGGGGGGCATTGGTCCCTGCGGCAGGGAGACCTGTTGTTCAACTTTTTTAAAGGAATTCAAACCGGTTACCCTGCAGGTGGTCAGAGATCAGAATTTAAATTTAAACACCCAGAAATTATCGGGGTTGTGCGGAAGGTTAATGTGCTGCATGACTTACGAGTGGCAATTTTACAAAGAATCAGCGGCGGTGTTCCCGGTTATCGGTTCGATGGTTACCACTAATGATGGGGAAGAGGTAGAAGTTATCAGTACTCATATTTATCAGAACAAGATTACAGTGAAGAAAAGTTCTGGAGTGATTAAAACTCTTTCCTTGTCTGAAATAATTTGTGATAATCGAATTTGCAGTCATGTTAGGTGAATAGGAGGAATATTTGAAAAAAAACGATAATTTCCAGCGGATTTTAGTCACTAGTGCTCTTCCCTATGCCAACGGTCCCCTGCATATTGGTCACTTAGCCGGCTGCTACCTTCCTGCAGATATTTTCGTCAGATACCAGAGATCCCTGGGCAAACAGGTAATCCATATCTGCGGAACTGATGAGCATGGAGTGCAGATGACCCTGAAAGCTGATCAGGAGAACATTACCCCCCAGCAATTGGTGGATAAATATCATGCTCTGATCAAAAAAGCTTTAAATAATCTGGGTATTTATTATGAGAATTTTTCTCAAACTACCCGGGAGATACATATCCGCAATTCTCAGAAGTTTTTCTTGGTTTTACTGGAAAAAGGATACCTTGAATCCCAGGAAATGGAGCAACTTTACTGTCCGAATTGTAAGAAATTTTTGCCGGACCGGTTTGTAGAGGGAATTTGTCCTTATTGCAAAAAACCGGAAGCCCGGGGAGACCAATGCGAAAGCTGCGGAAGGTGGCTGGAGCCTTCAGCGCTTGTTGAACCCCAATGTAAAATATGCGGCACCACTCCCCACATGAAAACTACCCGTCATTGGTTTTTTAAACTGGATAAATTGGAGAATAAACTTAAACAGTGGCAAGCTACTAAACCGGACTGGAAAGATAATGTCCTTAAGTTCTGCGAAAATTGGTTTAAGGACGGATTAAAACCCCGGGCAATAACCCGGGATATAGATTGGGGAGTGCCTGTTCCGGTAGAAGGCTTTGAACATAAAGTTCTCTATGTGTGGTTTGACGCACCCATCGGTTACATAACTGCCACCCAGGAATGGGGAGAGAAGATAATGAAAGACCCTCAATTGTGGAAAAAATACTGGATGGATGAGGACACCCAGATGATTCATTTTATTGGGAAAGATAATATTGTATTTCACGCCATGGTATGGCCGGCAATGTTAATTGCTCACGGTGATTTTATATTGCCCGATCAAATTCCTGCCAATGAGTTTTTAAATATTGAGAGCAGAAAAATATCCACCAGCCGTAATTGGGCGGTTTGGGTAGATGAGGTTTTAGAAGTATTTCCCCCGGATACTCTTAGATATGTGATCTCCGCAAATGCTCCTGAAAATTCAGATGCTGATTTTACCTGGAGTGAGTTTCAAAGAAGGGTAAATGATGAACTTGCAGATATACTGGGTAATTTGGTAAACCGGACTTTAACCTTTATCAATAAATATTATCAGGGAATAATACCATTAGCGGATAATGTGGATGATGAATTCATCGAAGTTTTAACTGAAGCTCCCCGGGAAATCGGCAATTATCTGAGTAACTTTGAAGTTCGTAAAGCTTGTGCCCATATTATAAAATTAGCAAAAATGGGCAACCGTATTTTCCAGGAAAACGAACCCTGGAAAACCAGGAAATCAGATCCGGTTAAGTGTGATCAAGCAATTTACCAATGTTCTTTGCTGTTGGATACTCTAGCTACAGTGATAGAGCCGATAATGCCGTTTACTGCTGAGAAAATTCATAAAATGATGGTTCTCTCACCCCGTTCCTGGGATCAAGCCGGATCAATACGCATTGATAGCGGTCACTGCATTAGTAAACATATTGAGATATTATTTGAAAAGATTGAAGATGATCAAATCAATCAACAAGTTGAGAAATTAGGAAAACCGCGAAAGGAAGTAAAATTGACCGATAAACCCTCTGCCCCTGAAAATTCTACGGATTATGCTGAAATCAGTGATCTGCAGAAATTGAAATTAAAAATTGGAACCATCCAGGAAGTGCAAAAGGTCCCTGATTCAAAAAATCTATATCAACTGAAAGTGGATTTAGGCGAAGAAACCAGACAGCTGGTGGCAGGGATGGTGCCTTACTATGAGGAATCTGAAATGGTCAATAAAAAGGTGGTGGTGGTGTCCAATTTAAAACCGGCTACCATAAGAGGAATTAAATCAGATGGTATGATTTTAGCTGCTGAAAGCTCAGGAATAGTCTCCTTATTGACTGTAGATAAAGATGTACCTCCTGGTTCCAAGATTAGATGAACTCGGCAGCAGATTAAATTTCAATTTTATTTACTTAACTAGAGAACAAGTAATTGTTATAATTCTAGGTTTTTATCTTTCATATTTACAAATAATATTAAATAGAGAAATAAGAGATGAGGCTAAAAAGATTAGATTTATATTCATTTAAATCCTTTGCGGATAGAACTACCATTGATTTTTCCGATGGAATAACCGGTATTGTGGGACCCAACGGCTGCGGCAAGACTAATATTATTGAGTCAATCCGGTGGGGCTTGGGAGAACAGAACAGCAGGCTGATTAGGGCAAAAAAAATGGATGAAGTTATCTTTTCAGGCACTAAGAAAAGACCTTCCACCTCTTATTGTGAAGTAGAATTAACCTTTGAGATGAAAACAGAAACTCCTTCCCCCTTGGGTTTTCATGAATTGGCATTTAAACGGAGAATTAAACGGGATGGCATCGGAGAGTATTATATAAATAAAACTCCTTGTCTGCTTCGAGATATCAGCGATGCTCTTTTAAATATCGGCATAACCAGCAGAAGTTATTCACTGTTTTCTCAGGATGCCATTGACCGGATTCTGGATGAAGATCCCCGGGTCAGAAGGGAGATGATAGAGCAAGTTGCAGGCATTTTAAAGTATCAGAATCAGAAATCAATAACTTTGAAAAGATTAGATGATACTAATGCGGACATTCAGCGGTTGGATGACCGCATTGAAGAAGTAGGAACTGCTTTACGAAGAGCTAAACGGGAAGCCCGTAAAGCATTGAAATACAATGAACTTAAAAACCTTTATCATCAGCAGTTAAAAATTTATGCCAAAACCAAAAAAGATCAAATCACTCAAGCTAGAAAAACACTGCAGGATCAGATTATCGAACTCACTCAGAGAAGAGGGGAAATTGTTGAAAAAATTCAATTTATCCAAAAAAAATTAAATGATTTAAGAGAACAGGAGCACCAGGTTAACTCACAGTACACTAAAGCAACTCAGAATTACCGTGAACAGGCTGAATTTAAAAACGATGTGGATCTGGAACAGGAAAGGAAAAGGCAGAAGTTAGAAAATTTGGAATTTAAAATTGAGGATTTACAACAAAAACTAATGGAAATTGACCAGTTGAATCCTGAACGTAATCAAAAATTATCTGATTTAAACCAGAACTATGATTATTTAACCGGGCAGCTTGAACTTAACCAGAAAAATCTAGAGAACAATCTGGTAAAGCTCAATGAATACAACTATAAAATAGATAACTTAAATCATACTATTGATGATTTCAAACAGCAGATTGATAAAACCAATGCAGATATAATTAATTTAGAACAACATTTAACTGCGGTAAAAGAAAAGAGATCGTTGAAAGTGGAACAGATGCCGAAGCTGGAACAGAATATTGAACTGAGGAAAATTGATGTGGAGGAACTTGATCATCAATTCAATGATATGCAGCACAGTCTGGAAAATCTTGAGGAAAATGAATGTAAAATTCAACAAAACTTGCAACAAAAACGCAAGCAGAACTACAAATTAAATCAAAGTTTAGATCATCTTTCCCAGCAAATTCATGCCCACAGCGGAGAGATAAAAGCGTTTAATTCAGAAAAGGAAATATTATTAAACCACCAGGAAAATTTAGAAGGATTTGAACAATCTACAAAATATTTAGTTCAAAAATATGATCTCAAGGTGTTGGGATCATCAGTGAAACCGGAACCCGGTTATGAATTGGCGGTGGAAGCAGCGCTAAGGGTAGCAGTAAATGCAGTGGTAACTGAACAAAAATCATTAGATTTATTTATCCAGGACTTAAAACAAAATGAACAAAGCCGGGGCTGGTTCTTAATTACTGATGGTTGCGCCGAAGCTAAACCCCCAGATGAAATTGATGGACAATGGCTGCTGATAAATCATGTCCGCAGCGATGTTGAAAATATCAACATTCCCCTCAAGAAATTGCTGGAAAAGTGGCTGGTGGCTACAAGCGGTGAACAGTTCAGTGAATTTAAACGAAATTATCCTGATTGTCATGTAGTCAATCTTAATGGGGATATTCTATACCAGGGCGTACTGAGATCCTGGGGAAAAACCGGCGGGGGAGTGGTGGGAAGATCGGAAAAAATTGAACAGTTAACCGGGGAAATTCGGAAGCTCCAACAGGATAAACAACAACTAATCCAGGAGCAGAAAAAAAACAGGGAAAATTTCGACCAGCTGTCTGCAGAAATTGAAGAAATTGAGGATCAATTGAAATCGTTAATTGATCGAAAATCCACTGTCCAAACCGAGATAAACAACAACCGCTACCACCTTAAGTTATTATCGGAAACCCAGCAGGCTGAACAACAGGAACTTACCCAGTTAAATGAGGATATTGAAAATATAGATAAGACCTTAGCTGAAGTGAATCAGCAGCATTCACAGTTAACTGTTCACTTGGAGAAATGCAGCATTCAAAGAGAAGAGTACGAAAATCTTAAACTGGGGGTTGTTAACGAGCAGCAGCCCTTGATTAATGATATCAATCAGCAAAAAGTGGTCATTGCCGGATTACAAGAAAAATTAAGAAGCACCAATGAAAGAATCCTGGAGATAGAACAAAGTTATCACAATTTAAAAGAACGTGAGCATGAATATAAACACCAACTCCAGCAAATGCAGCAGCAGCATTGCAGCGGAGAACAGGAATTAGCTGCAGTAAGGGAAAAGGTGGAAATATCTGAACAGCAGTTAAATCAGCTTTCCGCTGAAATTGAAAACTGGGGAAGTAAGTTAGATGAAATTAGATCTGATCAGGAAAGTTTAAACGATCAGTTATCCGGTCTCCAGCGGGAAAAAGATGAGATATCTGAAAATTTAGAACAGGGAAATGTTAAAATTGCCGAATACCAGGGAGAGATTAATTCGATTATCAGCGAATTAAAAGGAACTTTAGGTACGGATATTAAGGATTTAGAGGATTTGGAAATTCCTGAACAATTTGATCAGCAGGAAATGGATAGTCTGTGTGAAAAACTGGAAAGTTATGGTCCGGTGAATGAAGCAGCGGAACAGGAATTTATTGAAATTAAACAGAGATATGATTTTTTGAATACTCAGAAAAACGATTTACTGGATACCCAACAGGGATTACAGGACAGCATTGATGCAATTGACCGAGTGGCTACCCGGAAATTTTTAGAATCCTTTGAACAGGTAAGAAAAAATTACCGGGAGATATTTTT
>LKUE01000088.1 GCA_001412365.1 Desulfuromonas sp. SDB
TTTAAAAAATAAAATCCATCATGCTTTTCCATCAATTTCTCATGGAGGAGAAAACTGATAATTTGCTGGATAAAAAGCGGATTTCCCCCTGATTTTATCCATAAAATATCTAAAAGCTGTTCGGATACTCTTGCCGACAACAATAACTCAGAAAGAGCTCTTGACTGATCCTGATTTAAATTGGAAACCAATATCCTTGCTGAATATTCATAATTTAAAATGTCAAGCAGTTGCTGTTCAATAATTCGACAGGATATTATTATAATGACCGGATGGGGGTAGGTCTGATCTAATAAACAATTAAAAAAATCCGCAGAATCATCATCCAGGTAATGACCATTATCAATTCTAATTACCACCGGGGATTTAATACTCTCCACCCAAATTAAATTCTTCACCGCATCAAATATCTTGTTCAACCTGTCTTTTTCCTCAACTGAGTTTAAAGTAGAGCTAGTGGTTTTCAGTTCCAAAATATAAGGCAGTACATCCCGGGAAAGTTCCAAGCTGTCTGCCATATCCTGACTTTCAATTATTTTTTTTAATTTATCAATTTTGCGGTTAATCCGATTAATTTTCTCCTGGTTTGAAATTTTGCCGCTTAAATAAAAATAATTATTCAGGAAATTAATTATGGAATTAAAACTCTGCCGGTGCAAATCTTCACCGTAAAAATACAACCAGTTAAGATAACCGGTGTGTTTTTTAACTTCATCCACCAAGGCAGTTTTACCTACTCCCGGCAACCCATCAATGTAAATTAAATAATTTTGATTTTTATTCAGGCAATGCTTAAATTTTTCAAAGATCAAATTCTGCTGCTCTAATCTTCCCACAAATATTTGAAAGTTTGAATCCCGGTCATCTTCAATAAGCTTATCCTGCAATGCAAAATATTTTATTTTTTCCCGGAAACCTTTGAAGTTCCGAGGAGAATATCTTTTAATGCTGTATTTAGCTATTAACTCCCGATTCAAATTATCATCAATTAAAACTTCCCCTGGCTTGGCAGAAGTCATAAACCGGGCAGCCAGATTTACCCGGGAACCTAAAGCGGTGTACTCAGCCCGATAATCACTGCCCACTAAACCGGTATAGGCGATACCAAAACTCATTCCGATTTTCAGGCTTTTTGGATCTATTTTCATTACCTCCGAGGAAAATTCAGCAGCTCTTAAGCATATGTTCTCGTAACTTCGGGGAGCCCCAAATAACACTAAAATTACCCCTCCCTTGTCGTCATAAGTAACACGGATATAACCTCCAAAAGCAATACAAAGAGCATTGACCTCTTCCACAAATCTGTAGAGATCAGTGTTGATATCAAAAGAAATAAAACAAGCGACTACTGACCTGAATTCTGCTGAAATTTGAATATTCCTAAGTTGAGGATTGATAAATTTTTCCTGCTCTGAAATTTCCAATTTTATCTCAGATAAATTATGGTGTGCTTTTTCATTAACCACACCTTCTTGTTTAAATGAAAATTCAGGAAAGCTGAGATATTGATTAAAAGCGGAATATTTTCCTGATTTTTCAGCAATATTTAAATATTCCCGACAACTTAAAATATCATCAGGTCCCGCTTTTGTTTCCAATTCAGCTGCCTGGGATATTGCCGGTCCCCAAAATAGATAAATATTCTGATATTCATTATAAAATACCTGTTCGTAAATTTCTCCCCAACTCAAGCCGATTTTAACTTTAAATTTTTCCTGACTTAATTTTATAAAATCAATTTCAGAAAATATCTCTCTTATTTTTACAGCACTTTTCCAGGAGTTCATTCTGGAAATATCCGGATTACATTGTCCGGAATCAGCAAAAATAGCCATTATTGAATCACCGGAAAAAGAAGATATAAATCCGCTACTTTGCCAGATAATTTCAATACAGGGTTTGAACAAACTGTACAGGATTTCATTTAGTATCTCCGCCCCCTGCTTTCCCTTACTCATCAGTTGTTGAGTTATCTTGGAGAATCCAGAGATATCCATATTCAGTACCGATCCAGTGAAATGATTACAGTCTCCCCTAATCCTGGATTTTTTCAGGTAATACCTGGGTATAAATTTTTCAAATTCATTCATAATTAAACAATACTTTGAAAACTATACTATTGATTTAGTTATTTTTTAAGAGGAAAATGGCGGCTGCTGAAAGCAGCCGCTATTGGAGGTGCTGATGTGAAAAGATCTTCTAAGTTATCTTAAATCTATCGGATAATCACATTATACCATTGACCCTGGTAATTGAAGATTACGTTGCCCAGAGAAAGATAATCGCCTAAATCCGGTTCTTCACTCAATAATTTGAAAAATTCATCACTGCCGTACTCTACTACCTGAACATCTTCATCCTGGTAGTTATTTTCTGTCCAGGTTCCATGAATATTCATAAAAGACTTGCCATTGATGAAATTGGTCGCCCGGTTTTCTTCAATTTCATAAACATATCCTTCAGCCAGATTATTAACTGCTCTGGAAAAATAAACTGACTGTTCTCCGGTAGCTTCGGTATCGTAGATAGTAGTGGCTACTTCATCAACTGCACCAGCTCCTCCCAATATCCGGTATTCTTCATTGGAAAATTTCATCAGATCATCTTCATCCTCCACTACCAGATAGGAGGTGTAGGGGGTGACAATTCCAAATTCCAGTCCCAATTGACGGATCTCATCCACCAATTCCTGGTTTTCACCGTTCAACCGGATTTCCTTCAGCA
>LKUE01000089.1 GCA_001412365.1 Desulfuromonas sp. SDB
TAGGTATTAACTGATGGAGGTCCGTTCTGCTCCTCTTCAATTCCTACAAAGCCTGATTCTACATTGATGAAAACATCGTCAAAATAATAACCTTCTGCTACTCCTGAAGGGCTGGAAAAAAATAACCAGGCAATTTGGGCAAAACCATCGTAATTTAAATCAACAGTTTGCTGTTGCCAGGACAATTGTTGACCGGTATAACATGAATCATAAGGAGAATATCCCCATTTTCCGGTATATCCTTGATCTGGATTGAGTAACTCCCAGTTATTTCCTCCATCTGTAGTCATTTTAATCTGCACTTTGTCATACTGATCGGCAATATCATACCAATGCCAGAAAGTAAGTTCACTTTGGTCATTTAATATAATTGAATCAGTTAGTACATAGGAATTAATAACCGGAGCTGCATATTCCCAGGACCCTTCCTGTCCGCAGTACATAGAACGCTGACTGGAATAGCCTTTGTGATCAGTTATATGCCATGAGGATGGACCAGAATAATGCCATTGATTATCTCCATTCTCAAAGTCATCCGAGAATCCATCTCCTATGGTGAAAGTACAAGTATCGTAAATTACAAATCCACCGGACATACTAAGTTCAAATTCAATATCAAGCCAATAGGGTTCAGGACAATTTGAGGAAATGGACAATAAGAAAGCACTGTCTTTACCCATAAATGAACTGTCTCCGGATAAGATCTCATCTTTTGTTTCCACCGAATCAACAATAGTAATGTAACCATCATTACAACTGATAGTAGCACTTAGATTATAAGCATGTCCCTGACCAGCATTGTAAACTTTGGGCCAAATATAGATGTCTTCTCCCGGTAAAACCTGCAGGGGACCTCCCATTGATACCAAAAACATCTCCGGGGAATTTACGGTAATTCCAAGATTACTGGTCCAGCTGCTGTCATTTTGATCAAAACAGGTTAATTCCAAAGGAATATAATAGTTATCGGCAACAGCATTGCTGATGGTGAAACCGCAAAAATTCTGGGCGCTAACAGTATCATTGGAGTTAATTGTTCCAAAATATAAAGTATCATCATCAATAGAAATATTTGGATCAGTGGAAGAAAGTATTCCTCTAACCCCATAACTGGTTTGATTTCCGTAGTTAGAAACTTCTACTGATATATCATAATCACAACCGGCATTAAATTGGTTGTTATTAAATCCACCCTCTACTGAATCAATACCGATAAAATAAACATAAGAACCGGAAGTAGCAATATTTAATGTGTCTAAATAATATAAATGATCATGTGCATACACGGTGAGATATATTGGACTGGGATCAGTTATATTATAACTGATGGTCGCATT
>LKUE01000090.1 GCA_001412365.1 Desulfuromonas sp. SDB
GATGAATTGATCATTGTTCATTGCTAATTGTTTATTGTTCATTTAGCAAGGCTTCCTGAGTTTTTCAGTATTTATCAGCGGTCACAAATTAAAATACAACTCAATCTCATAAGGGTGGGGTCTTCTGTGAATAGGATATACTTCCCTTTCCATCTTAATATCAATCCAGGTGCGGATAAGGTCATCATCGAAAACATCACCTGCTTTTAGAAATGCAGAATTTTCACTAAGTAAGTGCAGGGCATTTTCCAGAGAATCAGGAACAGCAGGATACTTCTCCTGTTCCTGGGGGGGGAGAAGATGTAAGTTCTGGTCCAATGGGCCATATTTCTTCCAGTCCAGCTTGTTATTTATGCCATCCAATCCAGCTAATAACATCGAAGAAACTGCTAAATAGGGATTAGCTGTTCCATCAGGCATTCTGAATTCAATCCTCTTCTTTTCCTCAGTAACCGCTGATTTGGGTATGCGAATGGCTGCACTTCGGTTAGCTAGAGAGAAAAATACCCGGGTGGGGGCTTCAAAACCTTTGACCATTCTACGGTAAGAATTAGTGGAAGGATTGGTGAATGCCATAATTGAACCAGCATGAGAAGAAAGCCCGGCAATATAGTGCAGAGCAGTATTACTTAAACCGGCATAACCGGTTTCTGAAAAGAATAAATTCTTACCTTTAAGATGTAGTTTCTGGTGAAAATGCATGCCCGTCCCCGGCTCTCCGTAAATAGGTTTGGGCATGAAGGTAACCGACTGTCCCATCTCCGCAGCAATATTCCGAATAATGTGCTTAGCTAACAGCACTGTATCCGCAGTTCTAACAATTCCCGGTCTTATCAACAACTCTATTTCACATTGACCTGCCCCCCCTACCTCATGATGAAAATATCTCACCGGTATCCCTATATCCTCTAAACTCAGGGTGATTTCGGCTCTAAGGTCATGAAGTTTATCTTCAGGGGTAACCGAGTGATAACCACGTTTATGCCTCTGCCAGTGCATTACTTCATCTTCACAAGAATTCCAGTCTGCTTCTACTGAATCAACACCATATCCGGTATCATAAGGTTTATCTGAGTAGTATATGTCATCAAAGACATAAAATTCCAATTCCGGCAACCACCAACTTTCATCAGCAATACCAGTTTCATTTAAAAACTGTTCTGCTCTCTTAGCTACTCCCCGTGGATCCCGGGAAAAAGGTTTTCCCGAATCTGCCTCCACAATATCGCAGAGAAATGAAAGAGCAGGTGATTCATAAAATTCATCTATATAAGCGGTTGCAGGATCAGGTAGAATATTAATATCTCCTGATTCTAAACGGGTAAATCCTGGACAGTTAGAGCCGTCAAAACCAATTCCGCTTTCAAACAATGACTGTTCAAAACGACTGGCAGGAATACTTAGATGATACATCTTCCCCAATAGATCGCAGAACTTCAAGTCAACAATTTCAATTCCCAATTCACTGGTAAGCTTTATTAACTCCTCGACCGAATACTGATTTTTCCAGGATATATCCATTACAACCTCCGAATTATTTTAAATTTATTTCAAACAGGATTTTTAACATAATTTGTTAACCAATAGAATATTAATTTTTAATAATTTTACACCTGTTATCTATCTGGGTTATTGCTTCATCCTAATATTCTTATCCTTTAAATCCATTAAAATCCTGTCCATCTGCATTCAATGCTCCCAGTGGTTGGGCTGGGCTCTGTGTTTATCTGTAGTTCATTATTAGGGTTGGGTGCTGGGTATCCTGTTGACCATGTCAATTATCCGGGTTGGGTGGTGTATTCAGTGTTTACCTGCCACTTGGCAGGTAAATCTGTGGTTCAAATAAGGTGATGGAGGGGGTATTGATAATTGGTCATTGTT
>LKUE01000091.1 GCA_001412365.1 Desulfuromonas sp. SDB
AAATCTTCACACCTGGATTATTTTTTAGAGGATTTGAATATATATAATCGAAGAGATTTAATAAATGGTTTTAATAGGTTGAAAAGACTGCTTCAATACGATCAGGGATGTTATGTTTATCATGATTCTTGGGGAGTGGGCAAAATTTATGAATTCAATCCCCATCTCAATGAAGTAGATGTAAATTTTATAAATAAGAAACATCATCTTATCTCTATGGATAAGGTTGAGAAAATATTGCAACCTCTTTCCCCTGAACATTGGTTTGTTCAAATAAGGGAAAACCTTGATGAACTGAGAGAAAAAATTTATTCTCAGGGGGGGCAGGTAGTAAAAATGTACCTGAGCAGCTTTCCTAATCCCCAGTACGGTACAGATGTTAAGATTAATATTAGTAAAGATTTAAACATTGATGAATCCTGGTGGTCCAAAGCTAGAAATGAATTAAAAAAAGATCCCTATGTGGATGTATCTTCAGGGGGGAAGGGAGGTAAATTTTCCCTGCGCTTAACTCCCCGCACCAATGAGGATAAGATATTATCAGATCTTAAAGCCAGCAAGGACTTGGAAAAACATTTTGAGATTATCTATGATTTAATAAACCATCAGAAAAGTCTTTTAAATAAGCCGGATGTTGCCACCACTGTCTCTAAAATATTGAAAAAAAACATTGAACTGGTGAAAAATTATAAATTGACCAAATCCAATGCAGTTACCCGGTTATGGTTAAAAATTAGATACGGCTATTTGTTAAGCGACTGGATGGAAATAACCGGTGAAAACAATTTTAGTCAGGATCAGGTCAATTTATCGGTAAATAATCTGCTCATTGAAAAAAATCACCAATTAATAGTGGAATTAGTTGAAAATATTAAACGGCATGAGTTGAGGATCAGGCTGGTAAAAGATCTGAAGGAGATGAACTGGTTTGATCAAGATATACACAACTTACTTTTGTTGTCAAATACATCAGGATTCCGTGATTACCTTTCGGGCAAAGATATTAACCTGGATGTCAGTTATATTGTCAGCATCCAACCTTTTGATTCTCCGGAAGCGATGTTGTGGGCAATAGATAAGCTTGTGAACAAAAAAGTTGATATCCAGGATGATCTCTCCGAAGTGGCTATGGTGGAATGGCTGTTTAAACTAATCCTCCAATCTTCTAGAACTAATAGTGACCAGAGTAAAAGAGTAATCTCTAAAGCACGAGATATATTGAAAAAAGATGATTTTAAGTTAATTGAAAATGCGGTAATGAATGCGGCTTTAGCCCAGGCAAAGCTGATTTTAACCTGGATTGCCGAGTATGAAGCATTTAGCTCTGTTCAAAAAAGTGAATTGAGAACCCGGCTTATCCGTCTTAAACCGGAATTAGTGGTTTCCGATAAACAGACCAAATCTATTTCCGATAGAATATTTGTCAGTTCACAGTCATTTATTCAAAAGCAAAAGAAGAGAGATAATTTAATGAATTTCCAGTTACCTAAAATTGTTAAAGAAATTCAAAGAGCAGCAGCAATGGGAGATTTATCTGAAAATTTTGAATATGCATCCGCCCGAAGCAAGCACAGGGAGATAACTAATAAAATATCTCAGTTAGATCAAGAACTTTCAACCGCCAGAGTTATAGAAAAGGAAAATTTGAATACAGGTCAAGTGGGAATTGGAACAACTGTAAAAATTAAGAATCATAATCAGGAGCTGTCACTTTCCATTTTAGGACCTTGGGATTCCAATCCTGATAATCATATTATTTCTTATATGTCTCCACTGGGACAAAACATGCTGGGAAAACAGGTAGGGGATAAGATAATTTATCATGACCGGGAATATGAAATAGTTAAAATTGAAGTATGTACTGAGCTCTAGTTATTAAATTGCAGCTATAATCTGGCGGGATTAGCGGTGATCAGGTGGGGAGGGGGGGGTGAGTTGCTGGAGATGCTCTCTAACCTGTCTGGCAAATTCAATTTGAAATATAAAAAATTTGGCTTGCTGAACAGGACTGAAAATTTCAAATATTTCATCTCTTTCTTCCTGTCTTAATCGAAATAACTGATTGTCAATGTTAATAATACTGTCCACTGCGCTTAGCAACTGGTCATCAGGATATTCATTTTCAATTCGTTCTCTTAAATCTTCCACTAAAATTCTTCTGGTTTCCTGGAGAAAGGAAGTCCGGGATGTAAACTCCCGGTGAACGGTGATAATGATTCCCATCTGTTCCTGATCTAATTCCAAGTATTCAGCCATTTTCCACAGCTTTATTGCTTCCAGATTGCGGAAGGGTTCCCGGTCAGGAGGACCTTGATATTGGGAATAAAGGGGAAATGAATTTACCAGAAATATCCACAATAGGGCAAGGGCAGTTTTTCCCCGCCGGTTAAATTTAAAATTTGAAAACATTATATTCCTCCCATGGTTATCATATCTGGATAATTAGTCGTTAATAAATCGTTAAATGCCTCTAACTCGTCATCGTTAAGGGAACTTACCAGAAAATATATATCTTCTTGACTGAAATATAAACTTTCAGCTGAATATAATTCATCTTCATAGGCAATCTGCTGTTGATATTGGTCATTGATATCAGATAACTGATTTTCAGAAATCTGATAGAGAACTTCATTCACTTGATTAACCTCGGTTTCTTGATTGCCCGGTATAAGTCTTGGAATTATGATGGTTGCTGCAAAAATAATGATTATAAAGCTGGCTGCAATTGCGGTGTATTTAAAATAATTTGTCCAGGAATGTTTTTGCCTTTGATGTAATTGTGGAGATTTAACTATATGGATAAAGTGTTCGGGTATGGCAGGGACTTCCAAGGGTTGGGTGGCTTTGTCAATTATTTCAATGGTCTTCTTGGTTTGAGTGTATAACTTGTGGCAATCAGTGCATTTATCTATATGCTGGAAAAACAGCTCCTTTTCGGGAGGAGTTAGTGCAGTTAATTCCCAGTTATTAATTATTGTTTTTGCTTGAGAGCAAGTCATGATGCTTCCATCTCTTTTATCAATGGTTTCAGTTTATCTCTTAAATCTTGTAAAGCTATGTGGAGATGAGCTTTAACTGTGCCTTCAGAAATTTCTAAAATTTCAGCAGTTTCCCTGGTGGAGTAATGTTCTAATATTCTGAGTATAAAAACACTTCTCCTCTGTGCTGGCAGTTCATTTAAGGCATTGTTGATTTTCTGTTCAGCCAGAATGTCATTGAATTGTTCATGGGCAGAGAAGGGATTATATTGGTCAATTTCATCATAAGAATGAACAGCTGGTTTCCTGTTGAAATCAATGCACAGATTCACCGCAATCCGGTAGAGGTAGGTGGATAACTTTGAATCACCTCTAAATTTATGTTTGGATTTCAGAAATTTTAAAAAGGTTTCCTGAGTCATATCATCCGCCAATTGAGGTCCCACAAAACGATAACATAATCTCCAGATTTTAGGCCAAATTTGTTCAATTTGATTATTAAATTCTTTGTCATCATAACTCATCAATACTTCCTAATAATATAGACGAGTTAACCAGTCAAAAGGTTTAATTAATATTGTAATAAAATAATGTGTCGGGGAGCGGATTGAAACTTTCACTTTCCGGAATAAATCTTAACAGGCGTTCGCCAAATTCATCAGAGTAAATTCTGAGATAGTTTATTGATATTGTGGGTAAAGTTACAGATACATCAATTTTATTGAAAAACCTATTGGAGGAAACCGGTTTATAACTGAGTACAGCATTATTGCTGTTTCTGGTCACATTTAATTCCTGGTATTCCTGGGAGGAGCCAAAGATGAATTTGTCCGGCCTGGGAATATCTGCTTGAGGATCATTTAAATCAATCTGGTAAGTAGTGCTGTCTTCATATAGGTATAGCCATAAAATCTGACCATCACAAATTAATAATTGCTTTTCAGGATAATCAACATTCATCCTGAAATAATTTGGTCTGGCAAGATAAATTGTTCCTTTAAACAGATAGGAAGTTTCAGTCATGGTGTCCAGAACGGTTTCTTCGTATTGAGCAGAAAAATAATCAATCTGTTCCAGATAACTGAATAAACTGTCAGATAAAGGGGACATGGATATAAGAAAATACAATAGAATCATTTTTACTCCTCGGTTACAAGAACTTCTCGAGATTTTGATCCTTGGTGGGGACCGATTATCCCTTGTGCTTCAAGTTGGTCAATTATTCTACCCGCTCTGGCATAACCCACGCTGAAATGTCTTTGAATAGCTGACACTGAAGCTACCTGCGATCTTATTACATAATCTTTAGCTGATTCGAATAGAGGATCCAGATCGTCAGAATTTAAATTCAAAGATAGTTTTTGATCCGGAGAAAATTCGGGGAGAGGGGCTTGTTCCTGTTCGGAAAGGGGCGGATAGTATTGAAAACTGGTTAATATTTCATATAACTGGTCAGAAGACAGCTTAAACTGTTCTGCTTGGTCACTGCAGAAATTTTCAATAATTTCGGTGGAACCGGGGGTTTGTTCTGGATCTATAATCGAATCCAGTACTGGACCATTTGATGATATTATATTCGCCAGCTGTTTTGAAGATTTAATCCGGTTTTTTAGAATATTTTGAAGGTGGAGGTGGGACCAATACCTTACTATACTGGTGGCTTCCTCGGTACTTAGGTAGGAACCGTGAAGACGGATGGGATCACTGGTGCCCGGCGCCAGGTAAAGCATATCTCCCCTCCCTAAAAGTTTTTCAGCTCCCTGCCGGTCTAAAATTGTCCTGGAATCGGTATTGCTGGTGGTCCTGAAGGCAATCCGGGCAGGAAAATTTGCCTTGATCACCCCGGTTATAACATTAACTGAGGGTCTTTGAGTAGCGAGGATTAAGTGGATACCAACTGCTCTGGACATTTGAGCTAAACGGGTTAAAGCATCTTCTACTTCTCTTCCCGTGGATAGCATGAGGTCTGCCAATTCATCAACAATGGTTACCAGATAGGGTATTTGTCTGTCCGGACTGACTTTGCGGTTATAAGCTTGGATATTTCTAACTCCTAATTTCCCAAATTCCTTGTAGCGTAGTTCCATCCAGTGGGTGAGGGCTTTTAAAATTATTGGAGCATGTTCACAATTCACTATTACCGGTCTAATTAAATGAGGAATTCCATTGTAGATGGACAGTTCAATTCTCTTGGGGTCAATTAGTATAAACCGGACATTTTTTGGTGAGATTCTGGTAATTATTGAGCTGATTATTGAATTTATGCAAACGCTTTTCCCGCTTCCCGTCGCTCCTGCTATGAGCAGGTGAGGCATGGTGGAAAGATCGCCAATTTTAGTATGACAGGAGGTGTCCACCCCAAAACCCAGGGTAAGGGGGGAGGGACTGTTTTTGAAATTGGGGTCTTCTAAAATCGCCCTGAGATAAACAGTATTGCGTTTAAGGTTGGGGATCTCAACTCCTACCACTGATTTTCCGGGTATGGGTGCTACAATTCTTACTTTTTCAGCATGCATGGCCATGGCAATATCGTCGGCAAAGGAGCTGATTTTAGAAACTTTTACTCCGGGATCAGGAGAATATTCCAAAGTGGTAATAACCGGACCGGTTTCAACATTTACCACTGAACCGTTGATTTTAAAATCCTTTAATTTTTTAACCAGGATTTTAGCAAGTTTTGAAGTTGAAGTTAGAGGTTGGGCAAGATCATCTTGAGGAGGATGAAGAAGTGAGATTAAATCCTGTTGAATTTTATCTTCCAGAAAATCTCCGTATTCAACTGGAGTTTCAATAAAATCAACTTGTTCGGAGATTGATTGCTCCGGGGAAAGAGGAGGGGGAGGAGGGGGTATCTGTTCATCGGCTGGGGGGGGAGGAGAAGATGAGGTGGAAGGAACAGAAGATTTTTTATTAATTTTCCGGGGGGATAAAATCCTTTGTTGGACAATTTGGCTGATGTAGCTGTAAATATTCCGAATATATTTGACCAGATCAATTCGGGTTATTACTAATAATATAGTTATCAGAAAGATTATTACCGCAATAAATAATCCAATGGTCCCTAAAAACTGAATCCCGTAAAAAGCCATTCTTTCACCAACCCATCCCGATGCATAGTAATCTATTCTGCCCTGATGGGGAGGATGCCCGGGGATCCGATAGATTCCCAATAATATGGAAAAAACCACTAGCAAGGAAATTAAAACAGTGGTTAAAGTGTAGGAAGATTCGTAATCATTACTTTTGTCAGAAGATGTAAATATTGATTTGGCGAAGGTCCATATCCAAATTGCGATAATTCCCAGAATAAAGTAAGATTGCCATCCAAAAATGTAAAAGGTCCATAAAGCCAGATATTCTCCAAGATAACCCATCAGATGATGACCTTGAGGAGATAGGTGATAGGCAATCAGAGAAGCACAGAAAAAAATGAATCCGGCAATAGCTAAAAATAGAATTATCTCTTTCCAGATTTTCTGGGGAAGGTTAAAGGTTTTCACTATGATGAATTTAAATAATTGAAAACCTATAAAAAAGCCCAGAAGTCCGGATATGGATATCAGAAGTATTTTTAAAATACTTCTGGAAATATAAAGGAAGTTTTCAAACATATTAACTAGATTTTAGTTTATCCAGGGCAGCAAAAAATTTCTGGTTGTCACTATGATTACCGGTAGTTACTCTAATCAGGGTTGATTGTCCGTAAGCATGGAGGGGTCTTAATATTATACCATGGTCCAATAACTTTTGAGCCAGCTTAACTCCCTCCATTTTGCATTGAAAAGTTATAAAATTAGTAAATGAAGGAATGGTTTTATAATTTCGGTTAGCAAGGTTTTCCTCAATATATTTCCGTTCCTGGTCATTTAAGGATCTGCTTTGGTTTAGATGATCTACATCCTTCAATGCAGCTCTTGCTCCAATTTGGGCAAGTGAATTTACATTGAACGGAATACGAACTTTTCCCAAGTTGGTTATCACTTCCGGACGGGAAAAACCATAACCAATTCTTAATCCGGCTAGACCGTATATTTTGGAAAAAGTCTGTAATATTAATACATTATTTCTTAATTTTAGTATCTCCTGAGGACTGATAAATTGATGGGGATCCAGATATTCATAGTAAGCTTGATCAATTATCACCAGAACTTCCCCCGGTATTTCAGTAAGCAACTGCTTGATTTTATGTGGAGGCAAAAATGTGCCTAAAGGATTAGTGGGATTATCTATATAAACTATTTTCGTTTTATCATCTACTCCCGATATCAACCCATCAACATTTTGATAGTAATCCTGATCGGTGGGAATAAACTTTACTTCAGCTCCCATTATATCGGAGGCGATTTTTGGAATTACAAATCCCGGCCAACCCATCACCAAGTTGTCCCCTTTTTCCAAATGGCTGATTACTGAAATCATTATTAACTCTGCACTGCCGTTGGAAACAATTATGTTGTGAATATCGAGTTGATACTTAGATGCCAGATCCTGTTTTAAATAATAAACCAGATCATCCGGATAATAATTCAATGAGTTCAGATTTTGTTCAATTGCTTTAAGGGCTAAGGGAGAAGGACCGAGGGGATTTTCATTGGATGCTAATTTAACAATTTCAGAAACCTCCAGGTTCAATTCACGGGCAACTTCTTCAATTGGTTTTCCAGGTATATACGGTTTTACATTTTCCAAAGCCGATCTGGCATGGTATGACATTTTACCTCCTTTGTTTAGAAAATTATAGAAGGCCTGATAATAGAAATCAACGGATAACCGTATCCTTGAAAATTAACTTTGATTTAGAGGATAAGTTCTGGTTAGATCATTTTATGAGGTTAAATAGGGATTTTTATTCAGCCAATGCTCTAAAATTAGCCCCCCGGTTAATCGGAAAAAAACTGGTAAGAATTATTGGTGGAAAGAAATTAACTGCCCGAATTGTAGAAACAGAAGCATATTACGGTCCTGAGGATAAAGCTTGTCATGCTTACCGTAATCGCAGGACTAAACGTACTGAGGTAATGTATTATCCTGGTGGTTACAGCTATGTCTATTTAATTTACGGAATGTACTGCTGTCTGAATATAGTTTGCGGTCCTCCAGAGTCTCCCCAAGCAGTATTGATAAGGGCAGTGGAACCTTTGAATAATATTGATGTTTTTATGAAAAATCGAAAGGGAAATGCAGCTAAATTACAAATGGCGAATTTAACCAATGGTCCGGGAAAATTATGTCAAGCTATGAATATTGACCATAAATTAAACGGATTGGATTTAATTAAAAACACTGATCTTTATATCTTAAATGGTAACTCTCCCCCTAAATTAGTATCCGCTCCCCGGGTTAATATTAACTATGCCCAGGAATATTGTAATAAATTGTGGAGATGGTATGATCCTGAATCAATATTTGTATCGGTAAAGAAAAAAAATAAGTGTACCCAGAATTACAAACCAAGCATTACCTGAAAAATATTGGATTTAGTTGAATTTTGTGGTTAAATTTTATAATCAATTTAACTTGAGTTTAAATCATCATGACAGAATTATTTCATAATTTCCCTAAATAAATAAAACGGTTCAGTAAGGAGGAAGATATGACTAATACGGGTAGATTTATTTTAGTTTTGACTATGTTTGTCTGTAATGCGGTAATTCTCTCCGGAGGAAGCATAGACTACCTTACTCAGCAAAGTGCCGGCTATGTAAGAATATTAAGCCGCAATGCGGTAGTGGAGGAAGCGGATGCGGTTAACTACAATCCGGCGGGGACTGCGATGTTGCCGGAAGGTTTCTATGTTCAGGTTAATAATCACACTGTATTGAAGAATTATGTAATTGAAGCAACCCCTCCCGGAGGACAAGATCCAGTAGAATATAAAAGTACTGAGCCCACTTATTTTCTACCCGCTTTATTTGCGGTATTTAAAAAGCAGAATTTTGCAGTATTCGGTGCGTTTACCGTGCCTGCAGGGGGCGGAATGCTCAGCTACGATGACGGACTTTACGCTATGGCATTATTGGAAAGCGGCTTGCAGCAGTCAATAAATCCTAATTATTTTGCCCGACTCTCCGACGGCTATCTAGAAGGTTCTTCCAATTATCTGGCGGGGACTATTGGAATTTCCTATCAGTTCAATAAATATTTCTCTGCAGCAGTAGGAGGACGTTATATTTCTGCCATGAATAGTTATAAGGGTGAAGGTGATTTCGTGGTGATTGATGCTTCATCTCAAACTGCAGTGGGTATTACCCACCGGGAATTAGATGCGGAAAAAAGAGCTGCGGGATTTGGAGGAATTATCGGAGTGGATGTGGCGGTAAATGAACAGCTGAATATCGGGCTGAGATATGAAACAGTCACTCCTTTGGAATTTCAGACAGAGACCAGGACAAATGACTGGAACATGCTCCCCACTATGGAATCGTTCAACGACGGCTATAAACAGCGGAAAGATCTGCCGGCATTGCTGGGACTGGGAGTAAGTTATCAGTTTATTCCCCAGCTTAAGGGAGCTCTGGGGGGAAATTACTATTTCATCAGCCAGGCTGATCAAGGTGAAGATGATTATTATGATGATGACTACGATGACGGTTGGGAAATTCAAGGGGGATTGGAGTACCGCTTCACCCCCCAAATATTGGCTAGCATGGGTTATCAATACACTAAAGTGGGAGGAAATGAGGACACCTACAATGATTTTGAATACAAACTGGATGCTCATGTACTCGGATTGGGAGGCAGGTATTCTTTCCCCGGGGGAGTGGACTGCACTTTAGGAATGATAAAGGTATTCTACAGGGAAGGTGAAGGTTGGGGGACCTATGAAGGAGCGGTGTACAATAAGGATATCTGGATGTTTGCCCTTGGACTTCAGTACAAGGTGATCTAATTTCAAATACAGTGAATTATTAACCCGGGGTGTTGAAAAAGTTTTGTATTGCTTTCCAGCACCTCAGGGAGACCTGATCATCCCAAAATTCAGGAACAGTTGAATTTGAACTTTTATTTACAGCTAAACTAAAACATTCACTTATCTTACTTAAATCATTGACCAGCACATTGGTTCCCTGGGTAATGGTTTCAACCCATTCCGTGTTGGGTCGTATGGTCAGGCAGGGGGTGTTTAAAATTGTAGCTTCAGTTTGAATCCCTCCTGAATCAGTTATCACCGCCTGACAGGAAGACAATTTAGTTATGAATTCAGGATAGGGGAGGGGGGGCATGATTTTTAAATTTACCGGTAATTTATATTGACTTAAGTTTTTTTGGGTGCGGGGATGGGCAGGGAATAAAATGTCCCGGTCTATTTGACCGGCTATTGAATTTAATATGGGGTAAAGCTGACTGGGCTGATCTACATTGAACGGACGGTGTAAAGTTAAAATACAGAAAGATTGGCGTTCCGTTTTAATTTTAAAACCGGCTAAACTTTCCGCCAAGATATTACCCACCAGTATTATGGAATCAGGATGGATAGATTCCCGGTTAAGATTTAGCTGGGCTTGCCGAGTTGGAGCAAGGTGGAGAGATGAAATGGCGTCAACTACTCTCCGGTTTTGTTCTTCAGTCATGGATTGGTCCCCCGACCTTACCCCTGCTTCTAGATGGAATAGGGGAAGGTGCAGCTTTACTGCACAAACAGAAGCAGCTAGAGTAGAGTTAACATCTCCTACCACTAATACTGCATCGAATTTATTTGACCGTAAAATTTTTTCCAAACCGTAAAGAGTGTTGGCAATTTGCTGGAGAACGTAATTTGATTTTGTTTCCAGATTAAAATCAGGTGTGGGAAGATCAAAATCGCTTAAAAAGGAACCGTACATTTCGTAGTCATAATGCTGTCCGCTATGGGCAAGTTTAAGGTTGAATTCATTGGTGAATGTGGTTTTCCACCTATGATATAATGGTGCTATTTTTACAATATTAGGTCTGGTTCCGGTTACTACTAATATATTTTTCATAGTTTTCCTTAATTATCAAAGTTAGTCCGACTAATGCCGCAGTTTCCGTTCTCAAAGTGGTTGCTCCGAACTGAATAAATTCAACGGGATAAACATTGAAAATTTCCCTTTCCTTTTCTGACCACCCTCCTTCCGGTCCAATCAGCAAAGTGGTGGAGGAAAGACTACCTTGGGCACTACAGTTTGATGATCTTATGTCCATTACGGTAAAAGCGGTGTTTGCAGGGAAGGATGAAAGTATCTTCTGTAAATCTTGAGGAGGATGAATCAGGGGCATAACTGTCCTCCCGCATTGTTTAACTGCGGACAGGGCAATATTATTTAAACGTTCTAAATTAACATTCACCTTTTTCTGACGCTGAGCGATAAGCGGAAAAAAATGATTTATTCCCAGTTCAGTGGCTTTTTCCACCAAAAATTCAATCCGCTTTCTGCTGGGAATGGCTGAAATTAAATTCAGTTCAAAGGGCAATTCCTGATGCTGGTTGGTGATGTTCAGAATTTCAGCTTGAGCTTGAAGGTTGTTTACTCCAGTTAATTTCAATTTATATAAGTTGCCTAAACCGTCAGTGGCGTAAAAAATTGAATTGCGCGGTGTTTTT
>LKUE01000092.1 GCA_001412365.1 Desulfuromonas sp. SDB
TCAGTTCGTCCGGTAATTATATATCCACCATCGGTAGTCTGTTGGATTGATGAACCTTGGTCATCATAACTTCCCCCAAAAGTTTTTGCCCAAATCGAATCACCAAGGATATCTGTTTTTATAAGAAAAACATCATTTCCTCCCGCTCCAAACGAACCAGTTAAGCCAGCAATAATATATCCACCATCAACAGTCTGCTGGATTGAATAACCAAATTCAAGACCTGACCCACCATAATATTTAGTCCAGGATGTATCACCACCGGAGGTAGTTTTAATTAAGTAAATTTGATCTAAATATCCGAAAGCTAAAGTATATCCGGAGACAATATATCCATTATCGGTAGTCTGTTGAACTGAATAACCTGCTTCCATAGTGTCAGTCCCAATAACATTCTCCCAAATGACATTGCCATTGCCATCGGTTTTAACTAAGTAAACATCTTCCCAGGGACCTGTCTCCCAACTACCAGTTATAATATATCCACCATCGGTGGTCTGATCAACCGAATATCCATCATCAGCATATTGACTTCCATAAGTTCTCTCCCATCCTGCGGATAGACTTGATACTGAATATAATAAAATCAAAATGCCCATCAATAACTGTTTAAACATATTCCACCTCCAAATATATTAATAATAATATTTTATTACGATAAGTTCTTAACCACAACATTATAAAACAGAATAATTAAACAATTCTAATTCATTAAAATTATCCGTGCTTGATAATAGCAATTTTATAAATTAGTATTATCAGATGTATAATTTCCTTGAAATCAAATCAGTTTCCAAGCATTTCGACCAGATAACCGCTTTAGATCGAATAACCACCCAGATACCCTTAGGTAAAATTTTTACCCTGCTGGGACCGAATGGCGCGGGTAAAACCACCTTATTGAGAATTATCACTGATATAATCAAACCCGATGAAGGCAATCTAAACTTCAATAACCCCCTGCACAAAAATAAAATATCCTACCTTCCCGAAGAAAAAGGTTTGTTTTCAGACATGGACATAATCGAGGAAGTTGTATTCTTTGCCCGAATGAAGGGAATCAAAAAAAATTCAGCCTTGGAAAAATTTAAATTTTGGAGTGAAAGATTTAATCTTGATTTTCACAAAAAGCAAAAAGTCAAAGAGTTATCCAAAGGAAACACTCAAAAGTTGCTGATAATAATCTGTTTGATCAGCAATCCTGAATTATTAATCCTGGATGAACCGTTCACCGGACTGGATGCGGTATCCATCAATGTTCTGGAACAGGTCTTATCTGATATGAAAAAAAAGCAAAACACCACCATCATTCTTTCTTCCCACTTAATGGACCAGGCGGAAAGATTATCCGATCAGGTTTGTCTGATCAACAAGGGAAAAATTGTACTGGATGATTCTCTGGAGAATATCCGCCAAAATACCAAAACTCATATTTTAAATTTGAAATATACCGGTAAGCTGAGACTTGATCATATCAATCCTCAAGATATTGTTCTACATAATCCCCCCTTACTCGATCTTAAAATTACCACAGAAAAGCTTAATGAAATTATAAAGGTCATCGTAGATCAGGTTGAAGTTCAGGAATTAAATGTCCGGGTGCCCAGTTTAAGGGAAATTTTTCTGGAGCAGGTAGGAAATGGATAAACTTTTAATTTTATTTAAACGCGAATATCTATCCATAGTTAAAAGAAAATCATTTGTAGTAACTACTTTTGTAATACCGTTGTTTTTATTTCTATCCTTTTTCATCCCGGAAAAGCTGGCCAATCTATCCTCCGGAGAAGCTAAAACTGTGGGAATATACGACCAATTAGGCATAACTGACAGTTTAACCTCCGGTCAGATGTTCACATTTTATCAGCTGGATTCATCTGAATTTATACTGATGAAAGATAAATTTGATTTTCTGGTCCATGTCCCCTTGGACCTTGAACAAGATTCAATAACAATAATTGTCAATTCTCCAGGAGAATTTCAATCCCGCTACATGATTAATAGTATTTTTCGGCAGGCAGTGATTCATCATTTTGCCACTAATGCCGGCTTATCACCCCAGCAGATCAATTCAATATTTTACTATTCCCCCATCAAAACCGAATACTCGGAGTCATTGAAAATTCAATCGGAGCAGAATATCATTTTACCCATAATTATGATTTTCTTACTTCACATGAGTGTTTTCATATACGGATTTAATATATCCCGGTCATTGATAGAAGAGAAAAAAAATAAAGTAATGGAATTTATGATATCCCATACTTCTCCGGTGAAAATAATAACCGCAAAAGTTTTCGGGTCGGGATTAGCGGGAATTTGTCAGGTATTGATATGGCTTTCGGCAATTTTCATTTTAACTAAAGTTAACCACCAGGTTTTCAATTTCAGTTTAAGTTATGAAATATTGATATATTTCATCATTTATTACCTTATTGGTTTCACCCTGTTCTCTCAAGTAAACACTTTTGCGGGGGCTTTATTTGAAGATGAAAAAGACGCCCAGCAATTCTATGCTTTAATGGGCGGAATTTCATCACTTCCCATCTTTTCATTTATCTACATAGTATCTCATCCGGAGACACTATTAGCAAAAATTCTCTCCTATATTCCCTTATTCACCCCAATTGCCATGTTCACTCGCCTGGTGGTTTCCCATCCTCCTGTATATGACTTAATTTTAACTATATTGATTTCAATAGTATCAATAATTATTATACAACTGGTTTTAGGAAAAATATTCACCGTTAAAATTTTACTCTACGGCAAGAAGCCCTCTTTAAGATCATTTATTAAAATATTGAAAAAAAATAATTAGGATTAAAATGCTAAACAATGCCTTGACTTAGCTGTTAAATAAATGTAATTATTTTAACCGCATTAGTCAGAAAAATGACAAGGAGGTCAGATTTATGAGTAAGAAGCTACCCTTATTTTTTTCCATGTTGTTGGTAGTGCTATTTTCTTTTTCAGTAATCATCAGCTGCAGCTCAGGTGAACAGGATGTTCAGGAAGATCAACCGCAAGATGAACAAGTTGAAGAAATTGAAGAAGTTGAAGAACCAGGTATTGGACCCGGTCAATTTATTTTTGCCAGAACTTCTACCACTCCCACTCACAGCTACGATTCAGCAGTAATAGTGGAAATGACTGAAGATTCAGTGGTATTCGAATGGTGTGATAATTATGCCAAAGGCGAAGATGGCAGAACTTATCCTAACAGCTCCGAATACTTTCATGCTGCTGAACCGGCAACTGAAGGAATTGAAGTGGGAACTTCAGTTATGATTGCTCCAAAGGGCACCAGTTTTGTTTACTATATCGGTGAAGTTACCGAAATCGGTGAAGGACAGTACATTGTGGACTACATGATTCCAGGATATGATCAACAGAAGGTTGACACCTGTACCGATTTAAGCAGAATGTTTGTAATCGTTGGAGAATAATTACATTCTTTGTAATCAAAAAAGGCTGGTTTGACCAGCCTTT
>LKUE01000093.1 GCA_001412365.1 Desulfuromonas sp. SDB
ACTAATTAAACAATTTTTTCATAATAACTATTTTTTCCTTTTCGGTGTGATTTAATTTTATCTTCATCAATTAAATCTTTTAAAATCTTTCTTAAACTACTGTAGTTAACCTCAGGAAATGTCTCCGTTATCATTTTCATGGTAAATTTAATTGGAAATCCTTTTAAAATTCTATTGCGGATAAAGTAATACCTGCCTCCGGTATTATTCTTATTGTCACCATATTCCTTTTCAACATCTGCAACTTTCCAAAGTGAGGGATTAGCAAATTTATCATTAACCGAATTGAAAAACATCAAACACCACTGACTGGCAAGTTTTCTATTGCCTGAAAATACAATAGTTAATCCGGGATGAGAAGCAGATATTTCTCCTAATAACCGGGAACAGTAAAATGGACTGTAAAATTTTAATTTCTTCTTATTGAGAAAATCCGAATAATTTGCTTCAACGACCAGAGCAGAATATTTATAGGAATCCAGTTCCGACAATTGCTGTTGAAAGACTGGCATCCTGCCAAATTCTGCAAGCATATTGTCAAAAGTTTTTCTTTCCACAACTGCTTTTATTTCATCTTCAAACTCCAGTGCATAATCTCCAGCCGGCAACTTAATTTTTTTTATGCTGCAACCGGTAAAATTCCAGGGATACTTTTCATTAATATCAATTAAAATATTTAATTTAGATTTAACTACCGGTGATACATATGCTGATGGTTTTCTGGAAGCCAATCCGGTTTGAGTCCTCCAGAATATCTGTTCATATTCTCTATTGCTATTATGATATTTTTTCTTTAAAAACAAAAAGTCACACCTTTTATTGATAGCTCTATCTAATACCACTACTAATCTCTTGCCAATTTTCTTTAAAGTGGTTACTGGAACCTTTTCAATAATAACCAGCTGATCATTCCAAACTTTTCTTTTTTCTCTGATACAAAATACATTTCCTTTCTGACCAGGCCACCGGGCTTGAGTCCTAAGGGAAAGCAGAACATTATATCCTTTTACAATATTAATCCTAAAGGGAAAACGGTCTTCAAAAGTTTCTTCAACAGTCCAAAAAGTTTTTTCCATAACATATTATTTTTATCATCTTTCAAAATTAATTTACATACTTTTAAACCAGTTAGATTAATTATTTAAACTCATTTAAAATTGCTTATTAGATTAATTGAAATTATCCTGTTAATATAAAATTTAATGCAATCTTTTTAATAGGGGATGATATGGAAGATTTTGAAAAGTTGGGCTTGTTTTATCTGGGAAGAAAATATGACCTGGAGAACAAAGAAATTCTACCTCAGCCGCTTTTATATAAATCAAAAGACCTGACCACCCATGCTGTCTGCATCGGCATGACCGGCAGCGGCAAAACCGGCTTATGTGTAGGTCTGCTGGAGGAAGCAGCTATTGACGGTATCCCATCAATCATAATTGACCCAAAGGGAGATATGTGCAATTTAATGCTTACCTTTCCCAATTTAACCGGGGAAGAATTTCTGCCCTGGATCAATAAGCAGGAAGCGGAAAACCAGGGAATAACTGAACAGGAATTTGCCCAGGATCAAGCCGAATTGTGGAAAAAGGGAATTTCCCAGTGGGGACAGGATTCCGACCGGATTAGAAGATTAAAACAATCTGCTGAGTTTAATATTTACACCCCGGGGAGCTCCGCAGGAATACCGGTTTCAATCCTTAAGTCATTTTCCTGTCCTTCTGAAAAAATCCTTTCAGATCGTGACTTGCTAAATGAATCAATTAATTCCACGGTGACCAG
Source organism: Desulfuromonas sp. SDB (assembly GCA_001412365.1). Classification (GTDB taxonomy): domain Bacteria; phylum SDB-A; class SDB-A; order SDB-A; family SDB-A; genus SDB-A. The sequence goes on from LKUE01000093.1 coordinate 1,780, forward strand.
TTTGTTAAGTCTGCTGGACATTAAAGCCGACCCCATTCAAAGCAGAGAACATATTCTACTATCTAATATCTTCAAATCGGTATGGAGTGATAACAAGCATCTGGATTTAGAATCTCTAATTAAATTTATTCAAAAACCTCCCCTGGAGAAAATTGGAGTGATGAATTTAGAATCATTTTATCCTTCCGAGAAAAGATCGGAATTAGCCTTAACCATAAATAATTTACTTGCTGCCCCCGGATTTTCTAGCTGGCTGGAAGGAGAACCGCTGGATATTGACAGATTTCTATTCACTTCCCAGGGAAAACCTAAAGTGTCAATATTTTCTATATCCCACTTGGATGACAGCCAGAGAATGTTCACCGTATCCCTGTTGTTAACTCAGCTGGTCAGCTGGATGAGAAATCAATCCGGAACCAGCAGTTTAAGGGCAATTTTCTACATGGATGAGATATTTGGTTATTTTCCACCGGTAGCAAATCCTCCTTCTAAAACTCCCCTACTCACTCTTTTAAAACAAGCCCGTGCTTATGGGTTGGGAGTAGTTTTAACCACTCAAAACCCCGTAGATCTTGATTACAAAGGATTATCCAATACTGGAACCTGGTTCATCGGCCGGCTGCAGACTGAACAGGACCAAGAAAGAATAATTGACGGTCTGAAATCAACTGAAAATGTAGTAAACCAGAAATTAAATCTGGCTAAGCTTAAAAATATACTGGGGCAGCTTAATAAAAGGGTATTTCTGGTTAACAATGTTCATCAGGATTTTTCCGAAACCTTTCATACCCGCTGGGTTCTTTCTTATCTGAGGGGTCCTCTCACCCGCACACAGATTAAGTCTCTTGTTCCGGATAAACCATCCGCAGCTAATCCACTTCCTGCTGAATCTAAAATTAAAACAACTTTAAAATATTCTCCAACTGATAAATTGAAATCATCAATTCCCATCCTCCCCCCACATATTGAACCACGTTTCTTACCGGTTCAAAACAAGATTCCTGAAAATTCAAACTTACTCTACCAGTTGATGGTCTGGGGAAAAGGTACGATATACTACCTGGATGCTAAAAAAGGAATTTCTACTGAACAACCAGTAGATTTGCTATGTTCATTAACTGAAGAAAATCCAAACCCTGATTGGGAAACATCTAAGAAAGTAGCTTTTGAAATTGATGATCTTTTCTTAGAACCTGATCCGGAACCAGCAGTTTACCATGATCCCCCCGACTACTTAAATGACAAAAATATTGTTAAGCAGTGGCAAAAAAATTTAATCAACTGGCTTTACCGAAACCAGCAGTTGGAGCTTTTAAAAAGTCTTTCTCTGGGGATAATATCTCAACCGGATGAAGATGAAAGAGAATTCCGGATCAGGCTGCAAACTGCCGCCCATGAAAAAAGAGATGAGATGGTGGAAAAGCTGACTGAAAAATATCAGAAAAAAATCACCTCCCTGGAAAATAAAATTTTCAAAGCAGAACAGAAACTGGAAAAGGAAAAAGAACAGCAAAAACATCAACAGCTGCAGACATCCATATCCCTGGGGGCAACCGTACTCAGCGCACTGGTGGGAAGAAATGTAGTCAGCCGGTCAACTTTGGGTAGAGCTACCACCTCTGCCCGGGGCGCAGGAAGGGTACTTAAAGAGCAGCAGGATGTAAAGCTGGCTGAAGAAAATTTAAAAAGACTGCAGCAGGAACTGGACGAACTGAATAAACAGATGGCTGAAGATATAAAGCAATTAAAGGAAAGCATCAATCCTGCGGAAGAACAACTGGAAAACTTTGTACTGAAGCCAAAAAAGAAAAACATATCTGTTGATCATCTAATGCTGGTGTGGATTCCATTTTTAAATAAACAGGCTGGTCAAAATATTCAACCAGCCTTTACTAATTAGATGAATTTTAAATAATATTTATTTTCCCGCCATTATTTTGTCTATATCTTCCTGAACATCTCCGGTCGGTTTGATTTGGAATTTATCTACTAATACTTTGACTATATTTGGAGAAATAAATGCGGGAAGAGTGGGTCCCAGCCTAATTCCTTTGAAACCTAGATACAATAGAGCCAACAGAACAGCCACTGCTTTTTGTTCATACCAGGCGATATCAAAGGATAAAGGCAGCTCATTTACATCATCGAAATTAAATGCCTCTTTTAACTTCAAAGCAATAACTGCCAGAGAATAAGAATCATTGCACTGACCGGCATCCAGAACCCGGGGAATGCCGCCAATATCTCCTAAATCAAGCTTGTTGTAACGGTACTTTGCGCAACCCGCGGTAAGTATTACTGTATCTTCGGGAAGATTTTCCGCAACCTCCGTAAAATAACTGCGTCCCTTTTGTCTGCCGTCGCACCCCGCCATTACCACAAATCTTTTTATTGCTCCTGACTTGATCGCTTCAATAACCTTGTCTGCAAGTGCTAACACCTGGTTATGGGCAAATCCTCCGGTAATTTCTCCGGTTTCAATTTGTTCCGGTGGTGAACATTTTTTTGCTAATTCAATAATTTCTGAAAAATCTTTCTGTTTTCCCGGTTCTCGATCCGGAATATGTTCAACTTCCGGATAGCTGACCACTCCAGTGGTAAATATCCTATTTTTATAGCTGTCCTTTACCGGGATGATGCAGTTGGTAGTCATTAAAATGGGGCCGTTGAAACTAGCAAATTCAGTATTCTGCTTCCACCAGGAGCTTCCGTAGTTTCCCGCCAGGTGGTCATACTTTTTAAATGCCGGATAGTAATTGGCAGGGAGCATTTCTCCATGGGTGTAAACATCAATCCCCGTACCTTTGGTCTGTTTTAGTAATTCCTCCATATCTTTCAAATCGTGTCCGGATATTAAAATACCGGGATTTCTGCCCACTCCAATATTCACTTTTGAAATTTCCGGATGGCCATAAGTTTCCGTATTTGCCTTATCCAGCAGAGTCATCGCATTGACCGCATATTTACCAGTTTCTAATACCAGGGCAGTTAAGCTGTCTGCATCCAACTCTTTAGTTATTGAAGCCAATGCCTTCAATACAAAGGAAAATATTGAATCGTCAAAAAATTCTAGAACTGCGGCATGTTCGGTGTAGGCAGCAACCCCTTTTAATCCGTAGAGGACAATGGATTTTAATGAGCGTATATCTTCATCATCACTGTAGGACATTATCCCCACCTGGGATGCTTTTTGTTTCATCTCTTCCAGATCATCCAAGTGCCACTGGACTGAATCATGTTCTGGATTTTTTCCGGTTATATTTTTAAGTTCATCTCTTAACTCCAGGGCAGTTTTAATAAAACTGAACACATTCTGCTCATTGAAATTTACATTAGTAATGGTGGTAAAAAGTGCTTTAACTGTGAAAATTTGAAATTTCCGGTCAACTTTGTAATCTACTTCTTCAGCAATTAAACCAATGCCCATTAAAGTGTAGATTAGTAAATCTTGAAGGTTGGCGGTAGGTTCATCTTTTCCGCAGACTCCTCTAATCATACATCCTTCATTTTTTGCAGTTTCCTGACACTGGTAGCAAAACATACTCATAACTCCCCCTTGTTTGATTTATTAAGATTCATATTTATAATTGTTTACTTAACTTATCTAATAAGGATTGAAGAGAAATTGAGGAAAATTCATTTTCCACTAATTTTTCAACTCTCAAAAGTTCTGATCTTAATACACAGTTGGACCGGTTAGGGCAAACTTTCTTTCTGAACATACAGTCAGACAGCTGAAGATTTCCCTGAAAAATCCGGATTATATCAATTATGAAAATTTCATCAGGCGGTTTTGTAATTTTAAATCCGCCTGCTTTTCCTTCTTTAGATTCAATAAGATTATTCTTGATTAATTCCTGCATTATCAACCGCAAATACTGGTAAGGGATCTTTTCCAGTTCAGAAATTTGTCTTGCAGATATGTACTCATCTTCTCCTCTGGCTAATCTCAAAAGAGCCCTTATCGCATAATCGGTATTTTTTGTGAGTAATTTCATAACAATTCCTTAACTGATATTAATATAATATCAGTTTAAATTAAATGCAAGTAAAATTTTAAATTTATTTACAAAAATCCCCGCTAAGAGAAACCAGTATATTTTATATAACTAGAAATTAAAAAAATTTGACATTAATCCCATTAAGGTATTTCCATCCCCAGGTAGTACATTAGAAAAGCCCAGTTATCTACCATATTGTTAAGATTTGCAGTAAGGGTAGTTCCTCCGGTATGACCGGATTGACTTCTAATTAGTAATATAGCGGGGATTTATCACATTGGATAAACAACTGTTATTTATCATGAGTTTTGTTGAATTTTTTTTAATTGAATTGTTTTATATAGATTTTAAACCGGTATTCAGAGGTTTGCTTATATACTTCATCCCACAGTTCGATTGCTTTCTTTTTGTAATCCGGATTTTTGGTGAAAACAGCTAATTCATGATAAATTCTGGCATGTTGCTGCTTTTTTACATATATCTCCAGACAACTTTTTAGTTTTTCAGTAATATCTTTCCGTTTTTTACTGTTTTTAGTCATTCGGTATTGAAGTTTCAGTTTTAATATCTTTGTTTCAAATAAAACATCTTCTCTTTTAATATCTTCTGCAATCTTTCCCGCTTCTTCATTTAAAATTTCCGCTTGTTGGAAATTATTGTTGTCATATAAAACTTCTGCCTTCCGGAACATGGAGTTGCACAAAAAATAATTTAACTTATTGATTTTCCCTGATTTGATGGAGTAATCAAAAGCTTGAATAGATTTTTCAAAATCATTCATTAATGCACAGGTCAATCCCAGATTGCCGGCTACAATACAAATTCCCCGGATATCCCCCAGTTCTTCCTTTATTTTTATGCTTTGAAGGTAGTAATCTACCGCTTGGGAATAAAGTCCCTGATACTGGTATAAGTTACCAATATTGCCCTTAATAGTGGATATTCCCCGTTTATCCCCCAGCTCATTTTTAATATTTAATGCTTGGTAATAATTATCCAATGCCTTTTGGAATTTACCTTGTTCGGAGAAAATGACTCCCAGATTACCCAGCATCTTTGATGAACTCCACACATCATTTAATTCCCGGTAATATTTAAGCGATTCCTGATAATTATTCACCGCATTTTCATTATCTTTTTTATAGTAATGAATAATGCCTATATTCCCGATGGTTTTAGCTAAACCCAGACGATTGTTGTGTTCTCTGTCAATTTTCAGTTTTTCATTATAGTACTCCATGGCTTTATCGTAATCTGCCGCCATGGAGTAAGCATTGCCCAAACCTCCTAAAACATCACTGATTCCCTGGATATTATTTTCATTTTCATATATCTGCCGGGCTAATTGGTAGTAATCCACCGCTTGATTTGTTTTTCCAATCAGAACTAATATCCAGGCATAATAGCTGTAACTTTCCGCTAATAAACCGGAATTATTTATCTGCCGGCATAATTCGATAACTTTGAGATACTCCTGTTCAGCCTGCTTATAATCACCGGCTACTTTAAGCAGTAAATTTTTCTTTAAAATGAATTTTATCAACTCTTCTTGTTCAGTTAGTGTTTGAAAAATTGACAACAATTTATCGTAAACCAATAAAGCCAAACTGTTCTGATAACTGCCGGTGAAATATTCCGCTGATTTTTTCAGATAGTATATGGTTTTATCCATATTTTCTGATTTTTCAAAATGATTGGCCAAATCGTAATAATAAGTGGATTCATCATTATGCAATTGCTCAATTATTTCTGCGGCAATTCCATGAATTTTTTTCAGCTGACTTTTCAACTGCATTTGATAGACTGATTCCCGGATCAGCGCATGTTTGAAAATATATCTCATCTCCATAATAGCCTGCCAGATATTTTCTCTTTCCACCTGGTTGAGGGCATATTCAATATTGTAGGACTGGTTTAATTTCTTAAAAATGCCCGATAGTATATCCACTTCAAATTCCCTTCCCAGTACTGCTGCGGTTTTAACCACTTCCTTTAAATCTGAAGCTAACTTGTCAATTCTTGAAATTATTATCTGGTTGATGCTGGATGGTATTTCAAACTCTCCGGAAAGTTTATCCCTATTAATCTTCTGATCTCCGGGGATGTAGTTATTTTCTATTAAATACAGAATAATCTGTTCAACATAAAAGGGGTTGCCTTCTGACTGATTGGTAATGCGGTTGATAATTTCTGATTTTAATTCAATTTCAGTATCTAAATCCAATCTATTCTTGATGATTACCTCAGTCAACTCCACTACCGAATCATGATTCAATATACCCAGGTTAATATTGATTTCAATTAATGATTTCAGTTCCGATTCAAATTTATCAGCTTTTCCGGTGGGTCTATAACTGGCAATGATAGCCATAGGATAACCGTCAATATTAGTAGTTAAAAATTTTAAGAAATCCAGACTCTCCTGATCTATCCAGTGGACATCGTCAATATGAATGACCAGGGGACTAATCAAACTGATAGTTTTCAAAAGAGCTTTCAGACCGAATTGAGTGTTTTCATACCTTCCTTGAGCGTCTAGTTTGTCATACAAGGAATCAGTCCATTGTAAATTAAATAATGCTCCGATTACACTTCGAGTTCTACTCAGTTCTTCAAAAAGATCCTCTGAATCAGGATGATCTGAAGCTTTCAGCCAATTCAGCAGATTATTATACTTCTGTTCATACTTGATCCTGACATCGGTTAAGTTTCTGGCGGGATTAAGATTGAAATAATTATTCAATCCGGAGACCAGGGGATTAAACGGCTTCTGCAATATCTCTTCACAGGACATTTCCAACCATTCAAATTTTTCCTCTTGTCTATGTTTAACCTCTTCTATTAACCTGGTCTTGCCAATCCCTGCTTCCCCAACCACTGATAATATTTTTTTAAAACCGCTGGTTTTTAAATCTTTGAGCCAATTATTAATTTTCTCAACTTCAGATTTTCTTCCCACCAGAAGAGTTTTAAACTGATCCTGCTTAACTATCCTTCTCTTATCCTGCAGCTGAAAATATTTAATCTTTCCTGAAAATCCCTTTAATTTACCGGATTCTCCATCGGACAGTTGGTAACTGGAAAAAATTTTCCGGGCAATATTTTCATCAATGCGGATTTCCGGTTGCTGTGCGGATTGAGCTAACCGGGCGGATAAATTAACCACAGTTCCGATAGCGGTGTACTCCCCCCTTATCTCTCCTCCAATAAAACCGCAAAAAGCAGTGCCATAAGTCAATCCAACTTTAACTGGTTCATTTTCGGTCAATTCCAAAGCAAAATCTCCAGCCCGGGCAAACATCTTTTCAATGCCGGCAGGCGCTCCGAATAATATTAAAATTATTTTTCCCTTGTCTCCATAATCAACTTTATTGAAATATCCACCGTACTTATAAGACAAACTGATTGCCGAGGAAATAAAATCATCAAAATTTTTCACTTCATCCACAATAATAAATGCGCTGATGATATCCCTAAATTCACCGGTGATTTTGGATTTTATGAGAATTTCAGGCAGCCAGCATTTTTGATCAGGAATATCAGGAGGTATTTCAACCCTAGTCGGTTGAATTTCTATTATATCATTACCAGTTAATGATGAATAATCATGGTCAATTGGATTTAACTCCAATCCTGTTAAATAGTCCTGGATATAATGATCTACAATAACTTCTTCTCTTCTCGCCTTCAGTGAACTTTCCACCACCCGGTCAATACCGGGACCGTAGAAGTAGTAACTGTTCTGTATGGAATGCTCGATAATTTTCCAACTCACTTCTCCTGCGCTTAAACCAATTTTTGCGGAGAGATCTGGATTTTGATGGAATATTTTAAGAATATCCAGAGAACAATTAACCATGTGGTTGGGATTATCCAGGTCAGGGAATACGGCGGTAAAAGCATCTCCGGCAAAGGAAGAAATAAATCCCCCATTTGCATAAACTGATCCAATTGCAGGATCAAATATAGAGTTCATTGCCTGGGTTAGATTTTCCACGCCCAATTTTCCTTGGGTCCTGAATTTTTCACTTAATTTAGTAAAACCCAGAAAATCCACAAACATCACCAAGGCATTAAATTTACCCCATAGTTTTTTATCCTGATAATTTTTCTTGATGAATCTGGGTATTAAATTTCTCATTTTATTTTGAAAACTATAATTATCTCTCGTGAATTCAGAGATTCTATAATCTTTGGATTGTACTGTTTGTAATTATCCACCAGAGATAATAATTTATCACGGTTAAACCGGTATGGGCTGATTTCAATGCCGGGTTGGGATAATTTATCCGCTATGTTTCTAATAAATAAATTATTAGAACTGCCGAAGTTTACTACTGGTTCTGAAATTATCAATTTTTTCCTGGTTAATTTCAACAGCTTGTTCAGAATAATTTCCTGATCTGGGATGAATTGATATAAACTAGCCTGCAAAATCACAACGTCTGAAGGTGGAAATTTAATGGATTTTCGGATATCCCCCTTAATTACTCTGACTTGTTTTTTACGGGCATAATTTAAAAAGATGTTGTTGGCATCAATTCCTCTGTACAAGATGTTTTTTTTATTTAAATACTTAAGATAAAGATAGCAGTCACCACAGCAAACCTCCAGCACAGTTGCTTTTGCAGGTACTTGATCAGCAATGCGTTGATATCTCAGATCATATTCAGTTCCATACATTAACCTGACCATAAGACGGTAGAGATGAATATTTGAATAAAAAATACTTCTCATGTCATATTATCATTAAGCCATAGCAAAGTATTGGGTGGAAAAGGTATCTGCAGATAGATAAAAATAATTACATCTGTTCTTCAATTTGTAATTTTAAAGCGTTAAGGGCAGTAAATAAACTATTTAAAGCCAAATTTTCAACTTCTGTTGAATCAGTGGCAGTGATGGTTAAATCGGCGTTATTGAACATATCATGATGAGAATTCATTAAAAACGAAAAAACATCTTCTCCCTGGTCATCTAAAATATAACACTGGATTCCGCCCACTGCCTGCCCTCCCGAAGGAGTATTGGTCATCAGTATTTCCACAGTCATAGCGTAATCCCAGGAATTATCAAGACTTTCCAGATAATCAGAAAAAATAGACATATTTGCTTCAAAAACCGCCCATTGGGTGGGAAACATGGTTTCAGAAAAATCAGGAGCATCCGGATAGTACTCCAGTTCCGGATATAAGTCCCAACCGGTAAAATATTCCGCAATAAGTTCGTCTGAATCAACAATAGTTCGGTAAAATTCACTGCTGCGGTAAATCACCGGGAAACAGAGGATTTTGTGGGACTGAAATTCATCGACAAATTGATTGATTTTCACCTGGTCTTCCCCCGGTCGGAAGCAAGCTTCCTCTCCACATAAAACCGAAGTAAAGGTCAATCCGAAAATTAACCAGCAGATAAAAATCTTCAAACCGGTTTTTTTAAAATTAAATTTAAGTCTCAGATAATGCATAACCACCTCCCAGTATATTATTTTAAGGGAAATTCAGGCACATCCTGCAGATAATGAGGAATATGCCCCCGAGGTGAAAAATTCAGCATTCTCATATACCAAAATTTCAATGCACTGAAAAAATGTGCAATCAACCACCTGGTGATAATATCATCGGAATGAACGGACTCAAGAACTTGAAAAATACTAGCGCATATTCCGGATATATATTCCTTGTTCTTTTTTAACCAGTCCAGGTTCTGTCCGGTAAGATGGACATATAGAGACCACAGGTAAGCATGAGTGACGTAGAATCGGTTGGGATCAATGCGGTAAGCGAAGATTAGCTGGGAATTACAGACAAATCTGGTTTCAGGGAGCTTATCCCTATTTCCCCCTATGGCTTGAAGATAAATTTCCAGTGAATCCAGAAATTTAAAACCGCAGGAATTAGCCAGCCATCCCGCTAAACCGTCACCGTAGAATAACAATGACAAATTAAGATCACCTGCAGCTTTTTCTTTCCAGGATTCGCTTAATCTCTGCACATCTTTTCTGCTGTCAAACAGATAACTTTCCAGCAAGTCAATCAAGCATTTAACTGAGGTTTTCTTTTCTTTGGAAAGAGTTCCCAGCATATTTTGTATTTTCTCTGCCATCTCCCGGTCATCATTCTTCTTTGCGGACATCCATTTTTTCAGAGCATTTAAATACCTCCCCACTGTATTTTTTACATAACTGGGTGTATCCCCGCATCTTCCGGTTTTAGTGGGTATGTATTTATGATCCTTGATCATCATCAAGATTTCATCCAGTCCTTCCATCCACCGGTGAGAACACGGTTCAAACCCCCACCAGGGAAGGGCTTGACGGGTCTTCTCTGCCCAGAGGGGTATTTCTTTGATATCAGGAATTAATTGATCAATTAATTCTTTTTCCTCATTGAAAACATCTTCCAGGGTACTGTTGGCTTCTTTAACTCCCTTGAACCAATCAATAGTTATTTCATCCATTTTTTGGAAAATAATATCCTCAGCCATATTTACTCCATAGTAAAATTTTAATCACTTATTAAATTATACTTTTATTTTATTAAAAAACAAATACCCTTATAACTTATGTAAGCAGCATTCAGAGCAGCTTTTTAAAAATCCAGTTATACTCTGTTGTAAATCTCTATGTTTTTCAGTATAGAACAAATGACTTCTGCATTTACAGTCACTTGCTCCAAATCCAGGGCAGGGAACTAAGAATTTATCGTGTTCAGAAAAAATTTTACTCCATGCGCATTCCCGGGATTTCTTACCGGCTTGATAGATTACCGCATAAGGTTTGCAATAAGTTTTAAGATAGTCAATATGCCAGTACTTTTTACCCTGAGAAGTTAAATGACGGTTTAATCTAGATCTTAATCCGCCTGGACCTCCGGCACTTCCTACATAGAGATAATAACCGGAAGGGAATTTTATAAGTCCCCATTTTCCCACTACAATTTTCTTTGATTTGGGAAGATATAAAACAAGAATATAACTGCCCGGCTGATCGCTCAGGGGAAGTTTCCACATATTTCCAATAGTCATTGTATTTCAATAAGATTCTGTCCCCAGCCGTATTTGCTGGGATCAGCCCTGCCTCCCAGTTCAATAAATGCGGTCTCCAGATTCAGCAGATGACCGGCATTATTTAATTCAGGAAAATGATAGGATATTTTACCTGCCAGATTTTTTAGATCATCTGCTTGTAAATTGCCATTTACCGCTGTTTTCGCCAGTTCATTTAATTTGTTTAAATACTCCCGGTCCCGGTTTAATCTTTCAAAGACCTCCTCTTTATTCTGGGTTGAGTTGCCATGACCGGGTATTATCATTTCAAAATCAAAACTGCTTAATTTTTCTAATGTTCCAGTATATTCCTTCAAACTGTAGTTCACATAGGGAATCTCTCTGTCGCTGAGCAGATCACCGGCAATCAATACTTCCTGCTCAGGGATTATTATTGAAATATGATCACTGGCATGACCAGGGGTGAAAGTTAAATTAAGACTGATATTATTCAGCTTTAAATTGTATTCACGATTAACTAATTGATCAGGTTTAGGGATATTAAATTCCAGTTCATTGATTTCATGAAGCTTTGAAAAATCGGAAATTTGCTTTTTGAGATGCTCCCATTTTATTCCAGATGTTTCATATTCAAAATTTTGATGAGCGATAATTTCAGCTGGGTAAAAATGATCTGCGGCAATTATGTGATCCCAATGACTGTGGGTTAAAATCACATCCTGGATTTCAATTTTATTTCCGGATAAATAATCATCAATTTTTTTTATTTCCTCCGGTAAAATACCAGGATCAATGAATATGCCTTTTCCTCCACAGTGAATTAACACTGAATTCATTACAAATATCTCACTCTGAAAGACGGCAATGTTCTCATTTATAACTGATAACTTCATTATTTTTTATAATTTACATTATAATGATATTTACATAATTGATATATTGAGAAAGTAACAAATAAGCAACAAAACATCCTATTTTTATCATTTTCTCATTGAATTTTCAATATCAGATAATTTATTTTCCAAATATTCATAAGCACGAAATTCAATCAATAAGATATCATCTAGACCTGTTCGAACTATGTTACTGCGAGTGAAATCATTTTTATCACTATCATAATAAGTAAGTGATAAATTACTTCGAAATGTTGATATTGAATATTTTGATATTGGAATTTTATCCGGATCTATTCTACTTCTATCAATTCGAAATAAATAATCATTGGTTAAACACCGCTGAATAATAAACAGGACAATATCACACATTTGCAGGAACAAACTATCCTTGGAAGAAAGAAAATGAATCCTATCTAACATATAAATTGATTTTGATTCTTCGATAAATTTAGGTTTTATAATGTTGAAATCATTATAATTTTTAAGAGATCTCCAAGAAGTCAAAGCAAAGAATTGTCTGAATAATGTTTGAGATACTGACAATGATTCCTTCTGATAATCCAAGTTCAAACTATCTACGATTGTAATATTTTTACAATCTTGAGTATCATCAACAATTAATATTCCTGTTTGATGCCTTTGTGCTAATTTAAATTCAATGGTTTGCAATAATGAATATGAACACTTCGCATACGCAATATTTTTTTCCTTTGTTGATTCTGTATAAATTTTCGGTTGAATTGACAAGATGAATGGAATATCTAATTTACTTAACAGTTGAATAAATTCATTAAAAAATAATTTTACATCTTCTTTACTTTTATCTTTAAAAAATCCTTTCTGTGCCCAAATATCAGATGCATGCATTTCATTTTCAAGCCAATGTTCTATACCAAAATATTTATCTATAATGTCACAAAAAATTCTTTCTAAATTCCAGTAAACCTCTTCATATATGATCATTGCTCCTTGCAATATGAAATATCCATCATTATATTGACCATACTCTCTATGGAAATTTATTCCAGATTCATCTATATAAACTAAAACCATAATTTTAAAAAATATTCTATAGCAAAATAATTATATAAATAAATGTTATAACCAACAAATTTCTAAGTAAATCCCGTATTTCCTCTTCTACCTAAAAAATAACAATTCCTGATAATTAAGAATAAAGGAGAATGATGAAAGATATTGAAACAAAAGAAAATTTATAGTCACTACTGAAAACATTAGAAAATGGTACTACGAATATAAAATGGTATTGATTAACAATCCTGGAGAAAACTAAAATTTTTGATAATTTGAATGAAAATAATTTATCACCTGTCAAATTAAGTATTATCTAGCCCATCTTAAAGAATAATGATTTTACCTTTTTGTTTAAAATCTACACTATTAAATTCATAAAAATACATTCCACTACCAGGTAAATTAACATCTATTTGATGCCTTCCTGAAGAAAATAATCCATTTAATGGTGTAGAAATTAATCTTCCAGAAAGATCATAGATACCTAAATTAACTTGTCCTTGCTTTTGAAGTTCAAATTCAAAATGTATTTGATTTCCACCAATTGAACTACAAAAAACAGAACTGCCATTATTTTCATTTACCTGTTCTTCCTCCACTCCCACCAATCCCATTGAATCGGTTTTGATTACATAAACATCACTTCTACCTTCACCAAAAGAATATGTCTCACCAGCTATAATATAACCACCATCATAGACTTGTTGGATAGAACTGGCATATTCAGCACTATCTCCACCAAATACCTGTTCCCATTGAATATTTCCTTGGGAATCTGTTTTGGTTATTCCTATATCGGTTGCAGGATAAGTTCCTACCGTGGATAGTATTATAAAACCTCCATCGGAAGTCTGCTGACCGGCAATTCCGGATATAGGTTTTGCCCATAATGAATCACCCAGGGAATCAGTTTTTAGAAGGATGGAACCGATAACCACATATCCTCCATCATTGGTTTGATCAATGTCATACCCCTCACAAGATATATTTCCTCCATAGTATTTTGTCCAAATTGTGTCCCCATAAGAATCAATCTTGATTAGATAAATATTTCTTAAATCAAGGTTAATTCTTAAAAAACCTGTTACAATATAATTCCCATCTATAGTTTTTTTAATTGCTCTCCCCTCACTGTATCCGGATCCATAAAATCTTGTCCAAAGTGTATCCCCAATTGAATTGATTCGGACTACATAAATTCTATCTCCATTAGCTCTCGTTCTCCCTGCAATTATGTAACCTCCATCAAATGTCTTACAAATAGCATATGCAATATCTTGATAATTTGTACCATATTCATTTGCCCATACTGAATCACCTAAAGAATCTGTTTTTATGCAATAATAATTTTCATTCCAACAAGATCCAACTGAAATATAACCGTAATCCTCAGTTTGCTGTACGGATCTTCCTCCACAGGCAAGTCCGCCATATACATTTATCCACTCAACATATCCATTTAGATCAATCTTAATCAAATACAATCCATCCTGTGACACTCCATAAGAAGCAGTATATCCAGAAATTATAAATCCACTATCAGAAGTTTGTTTAACTGATCCTGCTCCATCCCAATAAATACCCCCGAAAGTTCTCTCCCAGGTTCCAGAACAAAGAGGAAAAGCGATCAACAATATCATGAATATTACGGGAATAGCCCTGTGATAACTCATAAATAATC
>LKUE01000094.1 GCA_001412365.1 Desulfuromonas sp. SDB
GATAATCATCAACAGGATTTAATTCCAAAAAAAGTTTAGGTTAAAATTAAATTGACCTAAATTCACCTATATATCAATATTAATATATAATTATAAAGCTTCTTTTATGGGCTGATTTTTGAGTCAGTGAACTCAATTATTTTATAATGATAAGGGAGGTTTCCATGAAAGTTAAGATCATGGTGCTGTTTCTCTGCGCATTGATATTCATGTTCTCTTGCAGTAAAGAGCCGGTACAATCAGAACAAGATATCAGTCAACAATTGGAAAAAAAGGCGGAAACATTTATCCAGCATATGGTAAAAGGAGAATTCCAACAAGCTGCTGAGAATTTTGATCAGGCGATGAAAGAAGCTATGAGTGTCCAGGATTTAGAGGATCTATGGGAGACTATGAACCTGCAGATTGGTTTGTTTCTGGAAGTTAAAGAATACCGATATGAAAAATATGAACAGTTTGATGTAATTTTTGCTATCTGCAGTTTTGAAAAAATGGACGTCAAGTTCAGAATTGTATTTGATTCACTACAGCAAATTGCCGGATTGGGATTTTTGCCTGTTGAACAGGAATACGTATATGAACCTCCTGAATATGTAGATGAAAATTTGTTTGAAGAAATTGACATTGAATTCGGAAACCCGGATTGGCTTCTTCCCGGAAATCTGACTTTACCCAAAGCAGAAGAAAGCTGCCCGGTAGTTATATTAGTTCACGGATCCGGACCTCAGGACAGAGATGAGACAATTGGACCGAACAAATTATTTAGGGATTTAGCCTGGGGATTATCCAGCCGGGGAATAGCGGTATTAAGATATGATAAACGTACCTTTGTTCACGGTCAGAAAATGGTAGAGTCAGATGTTTTTATTGATTTTGATATGGAAACGGTGGATGATGTGGCGCAAGCGGTGAAATTTTTAAAGCAATATGAACAGGCTGATTTTAGTAAAATTTATGTACTAGGCCACAGCATGGGAGGTTATTTGATCCCCTACATGCTTGATAAATATCCTGATTTAATAGACGGGGCGGTAATTATGGCAGGGAACACCCGTCCCCTGGAAGATTTAATTCTGGAACAGACTGAGTATATATTAACTGCTGACGGGGAATTAAGCGAGTTTGACAGCACTCAAATTGATTTAGTTACCAGGCAGGTTAACTGGGCAAAAAGCGATCAGTTGACGGCGGATACCCCTCCGGACAGTCTGCCCATGTATTTACCTGCTGAGTACTGGCTAATGGCACGTGAATACCATCCCGCCGAATTGATGAAAAAAGCTGCGGTTCCTGTATTAATTCTGCAGGGAGAAAGAGATTATCAGGTAACCATGGAAGATTTTCAAAATTGGAAAGATGCTCTGGAACAAAATGATAATGTTTCCTTTATATCATATCCTGATTTAAACCACTTATTCATTTCCGGAGAGGGTGAATCCACCCCGGAAGAGTATATGACCGAAGGTCATATGTCCGGAGTAGTTCTTGAGGATATAGTCAAGTGGATTGATAATAACTAGGATTTTCTATGAATGAAAAAATAATCTTTGAGGAAAAACAGCGTTTTACTCAAATTTGGCTATGGGCACTAGTTTTGTTTATTGCCGGATTAAGTTGGTGGTTCTTTATAGGTCAAATTATTTTTGGGGTTCCCCAGGGAAATAATCCAGCCCCCGATTATCTGGTTATAATTATTTTTGTAGTGTTTGGAATTCTGTATCCCTTATTTTTTATATTTTGTCACTTACATGTTTATATTGATGATAAATATCTGAAATTAAGATATTTTCCACTTCATCTCTCCTACCGTAGTATTGAATTAGATAAAATAATTAATTATCAAAATATCAAATACAATCCCATTATTGATTGCGGAGGATGGGGCATCAAATATGGCAAATACGGTATAACTTACAATGTTAAAGGAAATAAGGCGATATTTTTAGTTCTGAAAAGCGGCAAGAAAATATTAATTGGATCTCAGAAGGCTGATCAATTTTATAGCTGTTTGTCCGGAAAAAAGTAGATAGACAGGCGAGTAAATTTT
>LKUE01000095.1 GCA_001412365.1 Desulfuromonas sp. SDB
AGTATTAAAATTTTTTTGAATTACATTTTTATTTGTACTGGGAAAAATAATTTGAAAAGAATTTTCTCCAATTATTCCTTTTATTTGGATATCATCATTGGTCAATATTTTATAAAATGGTTTGGAGAAATCAGGATAATATAATAATTCTCCTGTGGAACTAATATCTCTCATAAAATTCTCAGAAATACTCTCTGAAAAAAAATATTCAAAAATTATACTACCGTCAAAACAATCTTCAAGTTTTACAATTTCTAATAATTTCATTGGAATGCCTTCATTGCTTCAACAACAAGGTTTATTTCTTCTTCAGTGGTGAATCTGGATAAGCTAAATCTCACTGTACCTTTAGGATAAGTTTTTAAATATTTGTGAATCAAAGGTGCACAATGCAATCCTGTTCTGCATATAATATTATAATTTTTATTAAGAATATAACCGATTTCATCTACAGACCATTTTTTTGAAAAGAAAGAAACAATACCAGTGCGTTCACCTTTCACCTTGATGGTATTCATTCCGTTTTCAGATAATTTTTCTGATAATCTATTAGTCAGAGATAAAAATTTTTCTAAATTAACAGGATTCTCTTTTTGCCAATTAATAGTTTTAATTAAACCAGCGAAAAGGGCAATATTGGGTGTTCCGGGTTCAAGCTTCACTGGCATTTCTGGAGGCATCTCTAGTAAATCGCTTTTTATTCCTGTTCCCCCGACAAATACAGGTTGAATATCAATATTTTTATTAATATACACTCCGCCAGTACCAGTTGGGCCAAGTAAATATTTGTGACCTGTAAAAACAATTATATCTGCGAAAAGATTATTGACATCAACATCAATTAATCCCAATGTTTGTGATGTATCCAGAACAGTGATACAATGTTTCTGTTTAGCTTGTTTAAATAAAAAACTAATGTCATTAACAGCACCGGTGACATTTGAAGCATGATTCATTATTACAACTTTAGGTTTATATTGATCTAATACTCTTTGCCAATCCTCCTTAATAATCCTTCCTTCTGTATTACAGGGGAGAATGACTAGCTTAAATTTCTTAGTTTTTCTAATGAGAAATAATGGTCGTAAAACTGAATTATGTTCAAGTGAAGATGTTATTACGGTATCGCTTTTTTGAAGTTTTAATCCATGAATTACAATATTTAATCCCTCTGTTGCATTTTTACATAAGACAATTTGATTTGGATTGTTGATATTGATTAAACGAGCAATAGCTTTTCTACATAATTGCAATTTATTAACCATATCTGCACTACCAATTCTACCAGGATGTCTTGGTATCTCTGATATATGTTCAGCTATTTCCTTCCCTAATATATTGGGTTTAGGGAAGGAAGTAGCCGCATTATTCAAATAGATAGGTAATTTATTATTCATCACGGGGAGTTACTACAAATTCTCCGAACTCATCTCCAACCTCAATGCCCTTGGTCTGAACACATTTAAATGTATATAATCCCTTTTCTCCTTTAGGATCATAATCCCCACCATAAGCAAGATCCATAAAAGCACCACAAACTCCTCTAATCATGTAGGCAAATAATCGAGGAGATTTGTTATTGGGATATTCATCTTTAACATCTGATTCATAATAATCGTAAGCCCTGACTACCATTTTTTTATTGGGTTCCAATTCTATAATTTCAGATTTAGCCCATCCCCAGGCGGTAAAAACTGCAAAAGCTCCATGAAGAACATCTTCTGTACAGCTTATCATCGGTTTGACAACTGCATCCCATTCCTTGGAGGTTATTATCCCATAACCAGTATGATAACCACATTCGTGAGCTGCATTTACAAGTAGTTCCTCAACTGCTTCTTTGATGTCATCGTCAACTGTTTCTACCATATTTTTTGAAAAATCATTCCAAAATTTGGCAGGCCACTGATTAACCAAAACATTAAATGCTGGAATCAATCCATCTTGATTAGCAACTGCCTTAACTTTGGACATATCGTCAATTATTTTTTGTCTGTCTATACCCATAGTTCACCTCATCTCGTAATTTTTATATTTGATTTATCTGCACCGGATACAATACTCTCGGTTTCCTCAACCTTGTAGGTTTGTACAGGTTGATTAAAAATTGCCGAAAACATTCCACCTATATAACCACAACCGATGAAATTTACGGGCATATCCATTTTACCCCACTTTTTAGTCCAACCCTCATCGACATAGGAATGGGGCAGATTGATTTTACCGCCATTTTCATTGATATCAGTTATATTCATTTTTCCTAAACCTATTGCTGAAAACATCTTACTGGAAATTTCTACTTTGGCTTCCTTATCCGATATATTAAAATTTTTAAAATATTCAGAAAGAACATCAAAGAAAATCTTTTCAGAGGTGCTGAAAAGGATTTTCGTACCATCAACAATGTCTTTTGCATCTATTGCTAACTGGGTAAATAATGTTGCATAATGATGACAGTGTAGAACTGTAAGATTTTCATTTAGATAATGTCTACACTTTTCAGCATCAAATTTATGTTTAAGATTTAAATCTGCCATATTATCCTCCGTAATTATTAAGACTGATATCCGGACCTAATATTTCTTTTGCTGCTCTTTCAAATACACTTATCGCTTCTGAAGAGTCAGGCATTGTTTGGGCTTTGGTTTGAGATATACCGGTTCTGACTGCTAATCTCAACCGACCTTTAAATCCCTTATGTTTTGTAACTAATGCGTAGATGTCCATTAATTTTCGACCCATTTTTCCTCCATTTTGATATGTTTTTTTTATCCAATTAAAGCTTCTTCAAATGCCGATATTGCATTTGGAATTGCTATGTTTAACAATAGTCCCAAGGGGGCAGTTTGGCTGTTTAGCAATATTCCCCATTGGTATTCATCCATTGGTATTATCACTACCATTTTTTCATCAACCAGATCCAATATGTAGTACTTCCCCAATTCAGGAAAATTACTACCAGTCAGGGTCTTGTTGATCATATCTGTTACTTTATTGAATAAAGCAACAGCTTTGGGTTGTGAGTTATAACCAGCCAATGAAATTCCCTGATTTACACTCCAGATATCTGTTGCGATCAATGAACCTTCTAAATCACCTTTTAAAGTTTCCACTGCTTCCATCAATTTCTGAGCTTTCATTTTGCCTCCTTGCAATTTGATTTTGAAGTTATCTTAAAACTATTGATAATCCTTTTTTAGATTTGTATTACTCAATTTTGAAGTAAACATTTCTATAATAAATCCCAATGGTACATTGATATCATTTATTTGAATCAAGCAAGCTATATCACCTAGGGGGAAGATATAGATGAGATGATCATTTCTAAATCTGATTAAAAAATATTTGTCGATATCAGGAAATCCACACTCATCTAAAATATTATCTAAGTTATTTACAATATCCCCATAAATACCACATAATTCATTATTGATGTTCCATCCTGTAATAATTTTTTTATCCAATAAAGAGAAGATGTTTAAGCTTTTAATTGAAGAGTTGTAGTTAGAATTTATAAAATTTATTATTTCATTTATCTTTTCTGAATCAACTAAATTTATTTGCTTTTCATTTTTTCTTTTATTGAGTTTCTTTTTTCTATTTTCCAATTCATCTTTAGTTTTATAGGCTTGGAGTAAAATATTTTCCAGAGCCATGTTAATAGTATTACCTTTGAAATTACAATTATCTATTAAATCTATAGTCACCCCATCCCAGGTGATAATATCCATTGCTGCTTCCATTCCTTTTTTATTTTTAGTCTCGGCATGGATGAGTTCTCCATCCTTGATATAAAGATTACCGAAATCCTTCCCTCTGGTAACGGTTAAAGTGTAAGAAATTTTCTCCATACCGATAATCTGAAGGAATGTAGCCAGGTTCATTCCTTTTACCCTACCTCGTCTTTCTGCTTTCAACTCAGAGAGAATTTTTTTCAGTAAATCTTCAAAATCTATTGGTTTTTCTATATAATGCAGAATTCCTTTATCTCTTATTTCCATTTCAATGTTATAGGAACCATAAGCAGTCATAACCATGACCGGAAGATCTTTAAACTTACTGGATATGTAGGCAATAAGTTTAAACCCATCTATTTCAGGCATTCTGAGGTCAGTAATGACTAAATCTATTTCAGTCGAATTTAAAATATCAATGGCTTGTCTGCCGTTGTTGGCGGTCACTATTTTAAAATCATAATTCTTACCATGGATACTCAATCCTTCGCATAATGTCCTCAAAAACATCTTCTCGTCATCTACTATAAGAACTTTTTTCATAAAATATTATTTTAATTGTAATTGAATCTATTGAAATATAAGCAAAAATTATGCCAAATTATAAATTTTGTAAAGATACATTATTGTGTGGGATTATTTTAAGAAAAATTTAATTATTGACCACTAGGTCAAAATGAATGGGTCAAAATGATCTAGTTTTATAGATTATACTTCTTTATTTTTCTTTTTAATGTTGAAAGTGAAATCTTTAGTAGTTTAGCAGTATGAGTAAAATTATGCTTACATTTGTGTAAAACATATTTGATATGATCAATTTCTACTTCCTTTAAGGATAAAATTTCACCAGCATTATATATAAAATGACTAGAAAAATTATCTGGAAAATTCTCTAAAAGATCAGATATTTTTAGGTAGTCATCTTTTGTCAGCAAAATTGCTCTTTCAATGACATTTCGGAGTTCTCTAATATTGCCTTTCCAATTATATTTTTTAATAAGATTAATTTCATTTTCTTTTAGTATATATTTTTTTTTGGGAGCAAGTTTCTTGAG
>LKUE01000096.1 GCA_001412365.1 Desulfuromonas sp. SDB
TAAGTTTAAAAGCTCGATAATTAAATTTAAAAAATATCCTCCTGAAATAAAAGTGATAACAAGAATTAGAAAAATATTCATAATCGTCTCAAGGGACTACTCTAATGCCCCGGGCAGCTGGTGATTGGTCGTAAACTTCAATTACATGAAATACTATGGCTATGGAGGAGCGGGGTGATTCACCGTGAATGAAATCATGTACAGTGTTGATGTATTTCACTATATCTTGCTGCTGGGGAGTGAGTTGTTCGTCTTCAGGATGTATCAGTTCAGCTATAGCTTTTAATTCATATGAAGGGACGTCTAAAAATACAATAGATACTGTAGGGTTGGCGATGATGTTTATGAAAGTCTGAGTCTGAAATTCTTCGGTAGTGTATAATTCCAAACTTACCTGCTTGGTCCGGTCAAATATATCTTCTGAATTTTCATAAAGATTTTTTAAAACTTCCAGCTTTTGGGGAAAGGGTGCTTCCCAGTTTAATTTCAATATTTCAAGGACTTCATCAATTTTATCTGGTTTGGGTAGAAAACCTAATCCTTTGACTGCATTGTTAATTTCAAATTGAGTGTCTTCTCTTCGCCTGCCGTAACTGGCTACCATTCCGGAATGAGGACCAGCCAAGGGGGGCATTTCACCCCGCAGCCAGGCATCTAAATCGTCAATTCTGCGGTTAATATTCCATTCCATGAATTCAGGAGGCAGCTCTCTGATTTGAAATTGCTCCCATTGACCGTTTTGTTTGACTTTGATGATTCCATCGGATAAACCAGTGCAGTCAAGATTAGTCTGTTGGTAGTAAGGAATATCCTGGGTGTTATGGGAAGAATCGGGGGAAGTTGAATCGGAAAGAGGGGGTTGGTTTTGAGAACTGCAGTTATTCAGAAATAACATAAAAAATATTGAAAATATAATAAAAATTATAATTGAAAACTTTTTCAATTTTACCTCCTTGAAAAACTAATAGCTTCCATACAATATTTTAATTTAAGAGAAAATGATAATAAATGTAGTTGAACAGTTCAACAGTTAATTATCATCAGAACTGAATTTATTTAAAACAGTATGAATTTTATTTAAAATGACATCCAGGTTTTTTACCGGTTTTAGCAAGATATTTTGATTAGTTATTCCTATTGAAATTAATTTCCGGGGAACTTGATAGTTAACTGAACCGGTATGAATAATAAACTTCATGGAGGGATTTTTTTTGTGAAGCTCTAAGATCAAAGTATTCCCATCTATACCCGGTAATTTCATATCAATAATCCCTAAATCAAAATTATGCTGATCAACCAATTCAATCGCCTGTTCTGCTGAATTTGCTGAATAAATCTCAAATCCTTCATCTTCAAGAAATGCTACCAGGGAAATCCGAATGAATTCCTCATCATCAACAATTAATATTCTTATATCATTATTATTCATGTTCAAACCTTTCCACAGGGATAATTACAGTAAAAGTAGAGCCCTTACCTGGTGCTGTTTGAACCTGAATATCGCCATGATGATAATTTTTGATGATGTAATAAGCGACAGATAATCCCAGCCCGTTTCCAGTTCCGGTAGTTTTTGTTGAAAAATAAGGTTCGAATATTTTTGATTTAATCTGGTTGTTCATCCCTATTCCGTTATCTTCAATGGAGATGTACGCTTTTTGGTCAATATGTTCTAATCTTATGATAATTTTGGGAGGAGTAAAATCAGCAGATTTTTTGGCGATAATTGCTTCTACTGCATTTTTAATGAGATTCAGTAGTACTTGCTCCAGTTCAGTGGCAATACACCATACCGGGGGAAATTGGGGGGGGAATATTTTTACGGTATTAATATGCTTGAAATCATAAATATTTTTTAATTCGTAATCATGACTGGCTAACTGCAGAGTGGAGTTAATAATTTTTTTTATATCTTCCTGATGGAATTCAATATCTGAAGAAATGCTGTATTTAAGCATATTGGAAGTAACCTTGGATACTCTATTTCCCGCTTGAAGAATACCGTTTAAAAACTGGGGTATATCTCTTTGTTGTAAGTATGAGTATATGCCGTTTATATCAGAATTCAGCTTTTCCGCAGTTTGCTGATTAATTTTTAACTGAGGGGAAATTCTTCTTTGAATATTTTCTGCCCCATGGAGGATTACACTAAGAGGATTGTTAATTTCATGAGCCATACCCGAAGCTAGTCCGGATACTGAAATCATTTTTTCAGTTTTTACCATCATTTCTTCAATTCTCACCCGGGTGGTTATATCATCAATTCTGATTACTGCTCCTTTGAGTTTATCTGATATCAAAGGATATATGATTACCTCTACATAACGGTGTTCTCCGGCATGATAGTATTTAATCTTATCAATTTTCTGAATGGTCTTGCTGATTATTGCCTTTCTGATGGTATTGATATGATTTTCAAGATAGGGGATTACTTCGTAGTAATATTTTCCTTTTGCCTGTTCTGCCTGGTATCCGGTAATTCTTTCAGCTTCCTGGTTCCATTGGATAATCAGTCCCTGGTAATCAATTCCTATAAGTATGGAGGGCATGGAATCAATGACATCTTTAAGATAATTTTTCATACTGCTTAATTGTTTTTCGGATTTTTTATTTTCGGTAATATTCAGGAAAGTTAAAATAACTGCTTTTTCAGATTTATTATTGCCCTCTAATTTTGACAGAGAATACCTTATGAAATGATGCTGATTGTTTTTGTCCACTAAAATCATGTCATGATCACTGTGGAATGTATCACCAGAATTTAGCACCTGTTGGTAATCAGGTATGAATTCTTGATTGGTTTGAGGATCAACTAATATGAAAATATCCCAAATTTCTTTTCCTATTGCCTGGGCTTCGGAGTATCCGGTCATATTTAAGGCAGAACAGTTGATGAAAGTTACTTTGAACTCTTGATCAGTAGTTATTACCCCTTCTGAGATAATATTGGTCATTATTTTTATTAATTCTTGTTCATATTTTAATTTTTGTTGTAATTTTTGTTGTCTGGTCAGATCTTCTACAGATCCGATTACTATATTATTTTTTTTACCGCCCTTTTCTAAAATGGCAGAAAAAGATCCCTGCAGAACAGATTGATCTTTCCGCTTTAATTTTAAAAGATAATTTTTAACAGTTTTATCGTGTTTAATTTTTTTCAGAAATTTTGATTTTTCCGGCTGGCTGAAACAAATATCATCCCAAGAATATTTCATCAACTCCTGTTTGGATTTATATCCGAGCATGTCTACCAAAGCCTGATTGACCTCTAAAAACTTAGCATCTTTGTTCAGAGTACATCGAAATAGACCGGTGTCTAGTTTTTCAAAGAAATCCAGATATAAATTCTTGGTGAACTTAAGTTCTTTAACTACCCTTTCAAATTCTTTCTGCAGTGAATCAATATGATTTTCATCTGACTGTGAATAGATATTGTCCTGAATTTTCTGTCTTTCAGCTTTCAGAAAAATCTTAGTGGAAAAAAGATCTTGTTGAGCCTGATCCCGGGAAATTTTAGCTTCAAGGTACCCCATGATCTCTTTGAATAAATTTAATATATCGTTATCGCTGAGTTTGTTCTGATTTTTCTTGAGAATTTTTGAAGATCTTATAAATTTGTCAATTTCACTTTCATTGAAGTAATTTTTTAATAGTGAGGTTATCCTCTTAATTCTCAGATCATTGCGCATGATATTACTAAATCCGCCAGTTCGCCCTGATTTTTTTGTTCTGAATCCAATAAATAATGAAAGCCTTTGTGTAATTATATTTCATTCTACTTATATGTATATCACTTATTATATATTTATTGAAATATTTAAACAATATATTTAAGATGAATTTTAACCTGTTTATTATTAAAATCATCAATGATGTTAAATATTAATTTATAAGTTTAATAATAGAATATTTTCTATCTGTTAATAAACATTAGCAATAATTAACATAAAGTAATAATATATATATTGCCTAACGTTTAAATTTACAGATGGAAGATTTATTATTTAAAAATTATCCCCATTGTTCAGTAATAATAGATCAATGTGGAGATATAATTAAATCTAATATAAAAGCTGAACAATTATTTCCCCGTTTATTTACTGAAAACAAGTCATTTTTTGAAATCATTAATTTCAATCCTGAACAATTACCCGGGCTTGTTGAAGCTATAGATAAAAAAGAATTTTACCTGATGAAAAATTTTAGTTTTAAATTTAATAATTATGGAAACAGTAAGTATGATATTGAATTTTCACGATATGCGGGAAATAGAGATTTTTTATTAGCTTGTATTCATAAATCAAAAGAAGAGGTTTATAGCGGCAATGGCAAAGAGAATTATTTCAAGGAATTTATTGATTCACTGGATAAACTTCCCCTGATGTTTATGGTTTTAAATCATAAACTGGAAATAATAAGTTACAATGAATATGCGGCAAGAGAATTGTTTCTGCCGGAATCTAGTAATTATAACCGACACAAGAAAATTAAGTTTCTTGATTTAATTGATCAAACTAATCAGAATAAAATCAAACAAAGTCTCCAGGAGGTGGTTTTAAATACATGCTGTAAAAGAACATTCTGCCAAATCACTGATAACAAAGGTTTTGACCACACGGTGGAGGTAATTTTTCTTCCCCATAAAGTCAACTCTATAGGAGAAGATTTGAAACTGGAAGCAGGGGTGACCATTAAAATATTCTGTTTAATATCAGATATAACTGACTTCAAGCAGAAGTTTCAATCAAGGATGATAAAAGAAAATCAGGGGTGGAGAAATAAAATTCAAAAACATTCAGATGAACTTGCTGAAGCCAATCACTTGCTGAAACAGGAAATTGAAAAAAGGAAGGCTATAGAAAGTGAATTGAGAATTTATGCTGCTACTGATGTTTTAACTGGAATTTACAATAGAAGAACGGGACTGCTTTTTTTGGAAAACAGGATGAAGCTTTCCAAAAGAGAGGAATCTCATTTTGTAATATGTTTTGTAGATGTAAACGATTTAAAAAAAATTAATGATAAATTCGGACATAATGAGGGAGATGAGCTTATTATCTGCATTAGTCAAATTCTCAAAAAATCAATCAGAGAATCAGATATTGTATTTAGACTGGGAGGAGATGAATTTATTGTAATTTTTCAAAATACTGATATTGAAAAATCAGAGCTGCTGTGGAATAGAATCCAAGAAAATATTGATTTTTACAATAAAAATACTGAGAAAAAATATGATATTTCATTGAGTTTTGGGTTTGCTGAATATGATCCCCGGCAGAATTCCAGCATTGAGGAATTAATAGCATTTGCTGATCAGGAAATGTATAAATATAAAAAGAAATTTTATGAGTAATCGGATAGAATAAAATTATGATAATTACCCCAAGTGTTTTACTGGCTGCGCTCAGTATAATTAATTTAAATAACTTAAGTTATTTCCAAAAAACCGTCCTGTTTATACTATTTATATTTATTATAGCTGGTTTGTTCATCGCACTTTTTTTATTAATACGTAAGAGACGAAATCTAAATGAAACCATTGATCTTATGGATCAGGAATACAACTCCATAATAAATGAAATCAACTACGGGGTTTACATGTCTCCTGGCGATCCTGACGAACATTTTACTTATGTAAACAAAGCCATGGCTGATTTATTGGGGTATGAAAATCCTGAAGAATTGTTATCTTGCAACATGAGAAAAATTTTTATAAATCCCCTGGAACTTTCTAATTTTTTAGATGAAGCTCAAACCGTGGGATACGTGAAGAATAAACATTTGAGACTAAAACTAAAAGATGGATCTTCAGTCTGGGTTTCCCATACTGCCAGGGTTATTTACGACAAGAAATTCCAAGTAAAGACAATATACGGAGTGGTACAGGATATAACCGACCGCAGAATTGTTAAACAATCTTTTCTTAGGTCTTATGAAAAACTGGAGCATGTAGTAGAGGAAAGAACCAGAGAATTAATTGAGGCAAATGAAAAACTCAGGAAAGAAATCGAGGAAAGGGAAATAATGGAAAGAAAACTGAGATATTATGCCACTACCGATACCATGACCGGAGTATTCAATAGGATGACCGGATTGGTATTTCTGGAAAATCAGGTAAATATAGCTAAGCGTAATAATACTCATATTGTGGTGTGCTTTGTAGACATAGATGATTTGAAATTCATAAATGATACTTATGGTCATAAAGAAGGAGACCGGTTGATAATTAGAGTGGGAGAAATTTTAAAATCGGTGATAAGGGAATCTGATACTATTTGCAGGATGGGCGGAGATGAATTCTTAATAATATTTCCGGATTGTCAAATTGAACAAGCAGTTAAAATATGGGAAAGAGTGGAAATCCAAATTAAACAATACAATAAACATACAGAAAGTAAATATCCGATCAGTTTCAGTCATGGTTTTGCTGAATACAATCCTGATAAAAATATATCCGTTCAGGATTTAATTGCTAATTCAGATAAAGAAATGTATAAGATGAAAAATATTGATAAACATACTGCAATTGGAAATCTTTAACCAGTGGAGGCGACATGGGTAAAAAAGGAATAGAAATATTAGGTGTGGACAGCGCTGAGCTGATTAATATACTCAACAAAGCATTGTCGGAAGAATGGTTAGCTTACTACCAGTACTGGATTGGAGCAAGAATGATGGAAGGTCCCATGAGGAGCGAAATTGAGCCTGAATTATTAATACATGCCAACCAGGAATTGAATCATGCGGTTATGGTGGTAGACAGGATTGTGCAGATAGGAGGAACCCCTGTATTAACTCCATCTGATTGGATGAAATTAAGCGATTGTGATTATGAAGTACCCAATGATCCTTATGTGGAAGTAATTCTTCAGCAGAATTTAGATGGAGAGAGATGTGCTATAAGCAGATATAAGGGTTTGGCTGATTTTACTTACGGAAAGGATCATACCACTTATCAGATGGCTCTAACTATTTTAAATGAAGAGTTGGAACATGAACAGGATATTGAAGACTGGATAACGGATATCCAAAGAATGAAGGATGAACTAAAAAAATTAAAATAGTAAACAAAACAATTTTAGCTATTCATTTCCCCGCTTTATCCACAGAGTAAATAATGTTTTGTCAGGATATTCTGCACTATATAGGGAATACCCCCCTGGTTAAGATAAATAAATTAAATCCGAATCCCCATGTGGAAATATTTGCCAAGGTTGAAGGTTTTAATCCTTCCGGAAGCATTAAAGACCGGATTGCCTTGAGAATGATTGAACAGGCGGAAGCAGAAGGAAAACTGGATAAAAACAAAACAATTATTGAACCTACTTCCGGAAATACAGGAATAGGTTTAGCCATGATTGGAGCGGTAAGAGGATATAAAGTTTTAATCATTATGAGTTCAGCGGTTTCCCCGGAGAGGGTAAGAATGATAAAGGCATTTGGAGCGGAGGTAATGCTTACTCCGGCAGAGGAAGGCACTGACGGGGCAATTAAACGAGCCCGGAAAATAGTAGAAGATCATCCTAAAAAATATTTTATGCCAGATCAATTTTCCAACCGTTACAACCAACTGGTGCATTACAAAACCACTGCTGAAGAGATCTGGAAGGCAACTAACGGAAAGATTGATTATTTTGTTTCTGCCATCGGTACCTCCGGAACCATAATGGGAGTAGGCAAGGGTTTAAAGGAAAATAATCCGAAGATTAAAATTGTATGTGCTCATCCGGTTAAAGGTCATTATATTCAGGGATTGAAAAACATGGAGGAAGCCATTGTTCCTGAAATTTACAATCCGGATATTATTGATTTAACTATCATGGTTGACTCTAAAAGTGCTTTTAATATGGCTAAAAAAATTATTAAACAGGAAGGAATCTTTGTGGGAATGAGTAGCGGTGCAGCTATGTTCGCCGCTTGTAGAGTTGCTGAAAAGATCAAAGATGGTCGCATGGTAGTGATTTTTCCGGATAGGGGTGAAAAATATCTCAGCACTTCTCTATTTAACTAATTTTATGATAATGTATAATGATAATGTGTTGAAATATTAATTTATTATTTTCAGAGGTTTTAATGTGTGGAAGATTTGCCCTTAGAAGTTCTTTTCAACAGCTGAAAAAAGAATTTTCTTTCCAGCACTATCAAACTGAATTCAATGAAAATTTAACCTGGGATTCTAGCTACAATATTGCCCCCGGACAGAAGGTCATAGTATTAGTGGGGGATGAGGGGCAAAAGAAATTAAATTTTCAGTATTTCCGGTGGGGACTGATTCCCTTTTGGGCAAAGGATCAGGGTATAGGCAACAAGCTGATCAATGCCCGTGCTGAAACTATTGACCAAAAACCAAGTTTTAAACATAGTTTTAAACATAGAAGATGCGCGGTGATAGCTGATGGCTTCTACGAATGGAAAAAAGACAAATCAGGGAAAAAACCTTATTTTATACAGATGAAAGATCAGAAACCATTTGGTTTTGCCGGAGTTTATGATCATTGGAAAATGCCCCAAGATGGAACTATAGACTCCTGCGCAATAATCACCACCGAACCAAATGATAAGATAAAAAAAATTCACAGTAGAATGCCGGTGATATTAACCAAGGATCAGTTATTAAAGTGGATGGCGGGAGATAACAAAAATCCTGAAAGTTTAAAATCAATTTTAAAACCATTTAATCAGGATGATTTGGAAATATATGAAGTTTCCAGCTATGTAAATTTACCAAGTAATAATTCAGAACAATGTGTTAAGCCCGTAAACAATGGAGATCAATAAATGGTAAGAAAAATTCCTATAGCCCTGATTATATTAATGCTGTTGTTGCCAATATTGAGCAGTGTTCAAGGCAATAAGATAACCCGTACCGGATCTCTACCTCAAGATTCAGTCATTACCACATCCGACCCTGTGGATGCCGGTATGGATTCTTTGAGTGCTGCTTTTGACACTTTGGGGGCGGCATTGGACAGCTTGAAGAATACTCCCGGTTTAGGATGTTGTATCGGCTTCTGCTGTCTTTCTTTGCTGATTGTGGTAGCGATAATTGTGGCGATAATTGTCTTAATTGTGAAGAAGGGCTAGTTAATCCATTTTGAAAATTTCGTGGATTAGCGCAAATTTTTTCTCACACTTAAA
>LKUE01000097.1 GCA_001412365.1 Desulfuromonas sp. SDB
TAGGACTTACGCAGTTGGCGGAGGATTTTTAGACGATTCGGTCCATCCAAATGTAAACACAAATATGAGGTGACGTATAAAATTGAATCCACCCAAGTGTTGCGATCTGGACTATATCCACTTTCTGATGGCTGCAGCTAACGTTTTTACGTGTACCGAAGCAGCTAGATGTTATCCGAATGGGTCAGATTCGCCCTCCCACGACGCATTTACTCGACTTCTACAAAGATGGCCGCCAGATACGGAGGCATTGTGGATCGAGTCATCACACCTCGTTCAGCCTGGTGAAGGTATCTTAATAGTGGACGACACCACTTTAGATAAGCCTTATGCAAAAAAGATGGATTTGGTCTACCCACAATATAGTGGAAAACATCATAGTGTTGTTAATGGGATCAATATTACTACATTGGTATGGACAGATGGAACTTCCGTGATTCCTGTTGATTTTCGGATATATGACATCGACAATGATGGAAAGACCAAGAACGATCACCTTCAGGACATGTTGGAAAAAGCAAGAGAACGAGGTTTTCGACCCGATTTCGTCCTCTTCGACAGCTGGTATTCCAGCTTAGATAATCTAAAAAAAATCCGTGACCTGCAATGGCATTGGCTAACTCGATTCAAGAAAAATCGACTGGTGAATCCAGATGACACAAAAAACGTTCAGATCTCAACGATAGACATTCCTTCAGAAGGCAGAAACGTCCACGTGAAGGGCTACGGATTTGTCAAAGTGTTCCGGATAGTTTCCAAAGACGGGGACGAAGAACATTGGGCAACCGATCTGATCGACATGGAAGAACCAGATCGAAAAGAACTTGCACTCAAGTCTTGGAAAATTGAAGAATATCATCGCGGAATCAAACAGTTTTGTGGCGTAGAACGATGCCAAGCGCGCAATGGGCAATCCCAAAGGACACACATACTGTTCTCAATAAGGGCATTTCTAAGATTAGAAATCGAACGAATCAGAACAACTCGAAGCTGGTTCGAGAGCAAGCAAAGTGTCATTCGAAATGCTATAAAGGAATATATAATATATCTAAATTATAATGTCTCGCGTACACTAACTGCGTAAGTCCTA
>LKUE01000098.1 GCA_001412365.1 Desulfuromonas sp. SDB
AAAGATGTATTGTTTATATTATTTTATTAAATATTTTATAAAAAATAATGAAGTTATCAGTTATAAATCTATTCTTAAAATTAAAGTAAATCATTAGAAAATAAAAGAAATACAATCCTTGAAATTTATAGTAGATACTGGATAAATAATATTTCATAATAATTTATCTCTTTCCATTAATTTCTTTTTATTGTAAAATTAGTGTTACTTATTTGTTTTTTAATTATTATTATAAATTATGACAGTTAAATTGAGAAAGAAAAAAATAAAAAATGGTGGGTTCTCCTATTACCTGGATATTTACTACAGCAAAAAAAATAGAAAATATGAAACTCTGGGAATCCATGTATACAAAAATGATAGTGCTGAAACAAAGAAGAGAAAGAAAAATATTGCAGAAAAATACAGAGCTAAACGTGAACTCGAATTATTTGACGATATTCACGGAAATAGAACCAGAGTATATTTAAATGCAGATTTTATAAAATATTATAAAAAAATTGCTGATCGCAAAGGAAAAAAGAATAGATATTATATATCGGCATTTGAAAAATTTGCTGATTTCACCAAAGGTAAAATTGTAAAATTTTCTGATTTAAATGAAAGCTTGGTAAATGGTTTCAAAGATTATCTACTTGATAATCTCTCCAATAATTCAGCACAGATCTATTTTGTAACATTTAAATCTATTATCAGAAATGCGTATAAAGATAGAATCATCCCATTTGATTTAATTCAAAATATACCTGGAATCAGAATACATGAAATAGAAAGAGAATATTTGACCGAAGAAGAATTACGTCAGCTAGCAAAAACAGAATGGAAAGATAATCAAACAAGAAATGCTTTTCTATTTGCTTGTTACACTGGTATGAGAATTTCAGATTTGAGAAAATTAACTTGGGATGATATTGAGAACAATCAAATAAAATTTCAACAACAGAAAACCAAAGGTTTTGAATATATTCCGATAAATGATCCAGTTAAACACATTCTAGAAAATATCAGAAATGATCATGATAAACCAAAAGGAATAAATAATAATTTAGTCTTCAGATTGAAATCTACTAATGGCTATAATAATAATCTAAAGAAATGGGCAAAAAAAGCAGGTATAAATAAAAATTTAACCAGCCATGTTGCACGTCACACATTTGCCACTTTATCTTTAACCTATGGCGTTGATATTTATACTGTTCAGAAATTAATGGGTCATAAAGATATAAAAACCACTCAGATTTATGCAAAAATAATTGATCCCAAAAAGGATGAAGCAATTGCTTCGTTGCCAAATATATTTGAAGATAAATGATGATCTGAAATTGCATGATTTTTGCAGTGTAATTACAGTAAAAAGATTATAATCTGTTAGATCAAGCATTTTTAATTAGAGTACAATTCATGAAAATTTCAAATTCAAAACCATTCAGAAATAGATGAATAAAATTTATATCTATGGTGATGAAGCAGGAGATATATTAATAGATGATACGAAATTTTTTCTAATTACTTTAATTGCTTCACCACAACCGATTATAGGAATAAAAGATAAAACATATAATGTTCATTGGTTAATTGATAAAATAGCCAAAAATTTCATTACTCCATATATTTGTTATTTAAAACCTTATAAAGGATTTAAAGATAAATTTTTAAAAAAATTTAAAAAAATGGAAATTATGGCAAGATATTTTAAACTTATAAAAAATTATCATAAGTATCTAGGTGATAATAACAAAATGAATTGTAGGAATTATATTTGGTGGGCTTGCTATCAAGTGGGTTTCATATCAATTATATTCAGAATTATAGAAAAATCATATTTTGTTAATGGTACAACGATAATTATTGATAGGAAGACAACTACTTCAGGTTTTAAAGAAAATATAAAAGATACATTTGCTGGTATACCAAAGATACTATCTGATAGTATTGAGAAAAAGGATCATAGAAAATTAATTAATTTTTCTCCATCAGCATATTCTCTTTATTGGAGTAATAATAATGAGATTAAAGAAATTAGAGGAGGTTTACAAATTGCTGATGTTTTAGCTCACTTATCACTAAAACAACTTAGATTAGATAATAATATTAGTATTTTAGATGATTATGGTTTCAACAACTATTCAATGAATGTAACTAGATTTTTAGATATTCCATTGGATGAATCTACAATTTCAGAATGGAAATTCGAAACTGGATTACCTGAACCGAAAATATAAATTTTCTTTTTATATATTGGAGGTGGTTATGAAAATATTTCTATTCCTTATTTCAATTCTTATTATTTTTTCATCCTTATATGCTGGATGGGAAAGGACATATGGAGGTAGTGAGATAGATATAGGTTCTTCAGTACAACAGACAATGGATGGTGGATATATTGTAGTAGGTTCTTCAGAATCATTTGGACCTGGTTGGTCAGATTTTTGGTTAATAAAAACAGCTGCCAATGGTGAAACTTCATGGACTAAAACTTATGGTGGATCAAATGATTATGATTATGGATATTCTGTTGATCAAACTAGTGATGGTGGTTTTATATTAACTGGTAGCACTAATTCTTATGGTGCTGGTGAATTAGATCTTTGGTTAATTAAGACAGATGAGAATGGGGATACTATTTGGACAAAAACTTATGGTGGTAGTGAGGATGATTGTGGTAACTCCGTTCAACAGGTTAGCGATGGTGGCTATATAATCACCGGTTATACTGGATCCACTGGGAGTGGTTATAATGAGGTGTTGTTGATAAAAACAAATATCAATGGTGATATAATCTGGTCGAAAACTTTTGGTGGTTTAGATGGTGCAATTGGCAATTGCATCCAACAAACTAACGATGGTGGTTATATTATTGTTGGTTCAACTTGGATATCTAATTTTGCAAATTATCCAGATATATATGTAATTAAAACAAATTCTATTGGAGATACTAACTGGACAAGAATTTTTGGTTGTAATGATCGGGATATAGGATATTCAATTCAACAAACTAATGATGGAGGATATATCTTAATAGGTCAAACTGCAATTCAAGGACCGGATGATTGGGATGCCTGGTTAATTAAAACAAACAATAATGGTGATTCTATATGGACAAGAGTTATCAGTGGATCAACTTGGGATGGTGGGTATTCTGTTCAGCAAACTTTTGACAGTGGTTTTATTGTTTCTGGAAGTTCTTGTTCTTTTGGTGCAGGATCTCACGATGTTTGGTTAATAAAAACAGATAGTAATGGAGATACAGTTTGGACAAAAACATTTGGTGGAATTAGTGGTGATTATGGAAATTCTGTTAAAGAAACATCAGATAATGGTTTTATTATATGTGGCAGTACTGAATCATATGGTTCTGGTATAAGAGATATTTATTTAATAAAAACTAATGAGAATGGTGTTCCAGTAAATGAGATAATAATTTCAAAACCATCCGAATTTTCTTATTCAATTGATCAAATATCCAGAAACAATGTTTCAATTGAATTTTCTTTACCAGTTGAGAGTATGGTTGAAATCAATATTTTTGATGCTTGTGGGAGAAAAATTTCTACTTCCGGCTTTGGATATTATCCAGCAGGAAATCATAGTGTAGATTTTCATCTTGATAGAAGTGGAATTTACTTTTTCTCAATATCTACAGAGGATGATCAAATTTTTGAAAAGTTGAATATCTTGGAATAAGATATTAATTTAAGTAGTTTTATCTTAATTAATACTATTTCATATCTATATTAGTTGAGTAGTGGACTATAAATTATAAAAATTTTAAAATGAATAAAAAAGAAGAAGAAAAATGCATCAATGCAATAATAAATACAGGTTATTTGTTGGAATATGAAATCTCTGAATTATTGTATAAGAATAAGTGGAATGTAATAAATAATCGATATTATATAGATGATATTTCTGCAAAACCAAGAGAAATTGATATAGTTGCTTATAAGGTTCGAACCCTTGAAAAAATCGACATGATTACATGTTTAATAATAAGTTGTAAGAAGTACAAAAAAAGAAGATG
>LKUE01000099.1 GCA_001412365.1 Desulfuromonas sp. SDB
AAAATGATTAAGATTTCGAATTAATTTTTTCAACATATGAAGCTATATCTTTAATTTTAACATACCAAATCTTTCCTTTTTTCGTACCTTTTAATTTTCCTCGATTAATAAGATTGCGAAGATAGTCTTGAGAATAATCATAAATTTTAGCTAAATCTCTTAGTGGTATCAATGCTTCTTGGTCAATATCATTCAAATTAATTCTTTTTATCCGGTTAACTGAATCTTCAAGACTATCTATGATCACAGATACAAATTCCAGAAAGTAATTTTTATCAATATTGTGATCTACATCATTTACATTGAATCGTTTTCCCTTCTCAATCTTTCGATGCAATTGTTCCAGTTGATCATCAGCTTTTTCCAGAATATCATAATACTGTTCCCGATTTTTTTGAGTTATGCCTTTTATTGAGATATTTATCAGACCACATCCTATGAGAATATAGGACAGCAATATTCTTCCCACTCTTCCATTGCCATCTCTAAATGGATGAATTGATTCAAACCAAACATGGAAGATCGCTCCAAGCAAAGAAGGATCATATGTTTTCTCTTTCAAATGGTAGTTTATCCATTCAATTAATAACTCCATTGATTGTCTTACATAAAATTCATTAATCGGATAAAATGTAGAATGAGCAACCTCAATCCTGGTTTTACGAAACTCACCCAGCTCTCCAGTATAAAATCCCATGTCTTTTTCATAGCGCATTAAAAGAGTATGAATTTGTTTAACATCAGCCATTCGGACAGAAAATTCATTTTCCTTATATTGATTAACCGCATATTCATACATTGTTGATGCAGCATCAAAGTAACCCAGAATAGATGCTGCTCTATGTTTATCTGTTCTTTTATTACGCTCTAAAACATCAATTAGTTCTTGTCGGTTAACAAAAATACCTTCTATAGCAATAGAATTACGAATTTCATCTTTGAACAAGGAATACCATTCACTATTGGAAACATGAATAACATTTCCTTTTATTTTCCGTAATTGCTTTATTTCTTTTTCAATCTTAGTAAGTTTGTTTTTCATTTATCGAACCCATCGAACCATTTACACAAATATATTAATCATAATAAATGTATTAATCGGAACTTACATTTATTTACTTATCGAATTAATTAATATGATTCGATACAACTCTAACATATCCTGTAAATAAACTCAACTGGAATTAATCGAATCTATCGAACCATTACATTTCTCAATATATCCTATTTTCGACAATTAAACTTCATTACAATATAGAACCTTGTACAAAGGTTCGATAAATTTCATTAAAAAAATATTTTGCAATCATC
>LKUE01000100.1 GCA_001412365.1 Desulfuromonas sp. SDB
AAAAATATCTTTTTTGATTAATAAATTTTCAGGCATACAGCTAGAAGAAATAAAAAAATGAAAATGAGGAGAAATAAATGGATGATTACAAAATTGATCACCGGATAAGCGATGACTACTTAAAATCGTTAAAGAAATTACTTGGTCAGTTACTGGATGAAGTTGATGATCAAACCGGTCTTTCCCTGGAAAATTTTCAGGAAAAAATCATGGAAATGCTTGAAGATGATAATCACCATCTGTTAATTGCGGTAAAACAAGGAGAGGTAGTTGGTTTTATAAATTTCACAGTTAGGAAAACAATACTTCATCAGCAACCTTCTGCCTTAATTGATGAATTGGTGGTTGATAAAAATTACAGGGGTAAAGGTTTAGGAAAGAAATTAGTTTATCAGGCTATTAACAGGGCGAAACAGTTGAAATGTGGAGAGATCGAAGTGAGTACGGAAAAATCAAATGAACAAGCTAGAAAATATTACCAGAAAATTGGCTTTGAAGAAGATGCGGTTTTATTGGAGAAAAACCTTTAATTAAAATTAGTATAAAAATAGTTGATGCCAATATGGATATAAAAGCATATAACCGCAAAGCCTGGGACAGTGAAGTAATCAGAAAAAATATCTGGACTGTTCCGGTCAGCTCTCGGCAAATTGAAAGAGCTAGGAAAGGCAAATGGGAAATCTTTTTAACCCCAGGCAAACCGGTTCCCCCTGACTGGATGGGGGAGGTAAGAGATAAAAAAATTCTATGTCTAGCTTCAGGAGGGGGGCAACAAGGACCGATACTGGCAGCGGCGGGAGCAGTGGTGACTGTTTTTGACAATTCCACCAAACAGTTGGAACAGGATCAATTTGTGGCGAAAAGAGATGGACTGGACATTGATACGGTGCAGGGAGATATGAGGGATTTAAGTAGGTTTGAAAATAGAAGTTTTGATTTGATAATTCATCCTGTATCCAACACCTTTGTTCCGGATATTCTGCCAGTGTGGAAAGAAGCTTATCGAGTACTGAAAGAGGGAGGTAGTTTGCTGTCCGGATTTGACAATCCGGTTAATCATCTTTTTGACTGGGATGAAGTTGAAAAAACCAAGCAGCTGAAGGTCAAATTTAAAATTCCTTATTCCGATGAAAAATATTTAGATAAACATTTGCTTAAAGCTATGATCAAGAACAAGCAGCCACTTGAATTCGGACACAGTCTCCAGAATCAACTGGGCGGTCAGATTCAAGCAGGTTTTATATTGATAGGTTATTATGACGATAGTGATCCGGTTGATGAAAATCCTCTGGCAAAATATATTGCCAACTACGGAGCAACTAATTCTCTGAAGATTGAAATTAGCAAAAAGATATAGATATTTATTTTATTCTCTCCTAAAATTTCTAACCTATGGTTTACGATATAATAATTATTGGCGCTGGTCCCGCCGGATCTACCTTGGCCAGATTGCTGGGGAAAGTTTACAACATACTGTTAATAGATAAACGGGATTTAAGGGAGAACTCATCCTCCCGGGGCAATATTAAATGCTGCGGAGGGTTATTGGCACCTGATGCCCAGAAAATGTTATCAAAATTTGGCTTAGGTCTTCCCAAATCTGTTTTGGTTGATCCTCAGTTATTTGTGGTAAGGGCAATTGATTTAGAACATAACCTGGAAAGATACTACCAACGCTACTATCTTAACATTGATAGATTTAAATTCGATAAGTGGCTGGTTTCTTTAATACCGGAGGAAGTTGAAAGTAAATTCAACTGTTCTTTTAAAACTTATCAGGTTGAGCAAAAATACATCAGTGTAGTTTTTTCTCAAAAAGATCGGGAGGTTACAGCTAAAACTAAAATTTTAGTTGGTGCAGACGGAGCTTCTTCTCTGGTGCGAAGATTGTCCTGTGGAGGAGGTGATGTTTTCAAATCCTATCTTTCTATCCAGGAATGGGTGAAACCCGAACAAAAATTACCTTATTTTTCTACTATCTTTGATTCTGACTTAACAGATTATTACTGTTGGACTATCCCTAAAGAAGATAAGATGATCATTGGTGGTGCATTTTATCCCCGTGAAAATGCAACTGAAAAATTCAGATTACTCAAAGATAAATTGCGAAATTACGGATATATATTTAATAATACAGAAGATCAGGAAGGTTCTCTGATAATCCGTCCGAATTGGTTGATTAAGTATCCCCCTCTTAATGATAATATGGCGTTGAT
Source organism: Desulfuromonas sp. SDB (assembly GCA_001412365.1). Classification (GTDB taxonomy): domain Bacteria; phylum SDB-A; class SDB-A; order SDB-A; family SDB-A; genus SDB-A. The sequence continues at coordinate 2,217 of LKUE01000100.1, forward strand.
TGGAGAAGCAGGAGGTTGGATTAGTCCCAGTTCTTCAGAAGGGCTAAGTTATGCTTTTAAAAGCTCCCTTCTGCTGGCTGGTTCCCTGAGTAGGTCATTTGATCATGGGGTGAAAATATTTAGAAGAAGAACCAAGTATCTGAAAAAGAATTTATTTTTCAAGAGTTTTAAATCCTTTTTTATCTACAGTCCGGCTATGAGAAAAATAATCATGAATAGTGGGCTTCAAAGTATCCGAATTTACAAGTTCAGATGATTATTTTGTCTGATATTACCAGTGAGGAGAAATTCAATGGATAAACAATATGAAAAAATTATAAATTTTCATGGGCACAGCTGCCCGGGATTAGCAATAGGTTACCGAATGACTTTGGCGGCGATGAAATATTTAAATCTAAATATGGCTGATGATGAAGAATTAGTTGCGGTGGTGGAAAATGATGCCTGCGGTGTAGATGCCCTGCAGTTTTTGTCAGGATGTACTTTTGGCAAAGGAAATCTAATATTTAAAGATTTTGGTAAACCAGTTTACACTTTTTATGACCGTAAATCCCAAAAAGCGGTCAGAGTATACTGTAATCGGGAAAAAATCCCTGAACAGATTAGAACTAACCGCAGCAATTATATCAACTGGCTGCTTAATCTCGAACACAAAGATTTCCTGGAACTCCAACTGGTGAAAATGGAGGAACCACAGAAAGCTATGATAAGAAATTCTCTAAAATGTGATTATTGCGGAGAATATGTCATGGAAACCAGGATAAAAAAAATTAAACATAAAAATATTTGTCTTCCCTGCTCAGTGAAATTGACAATTGAAAATTAAAAATTTAAAAGTTATCCCAAACTGATTACAAAAAGAATCTAGCAGAATTCCATTTAAGTTTTATTTTTCTTTTTTGTAGGATTCAATAGCTTTTTGAGTTTCAAAATACAAATTTGATAAAATTATTGATTTTTCAATATCGGTTTTACCTTTTTCTAAATTTTTTAAATCTGAAATTAAATTTTCAATAGTGTAGTCAGGCTTGTAGTTCTTAACGTAATTCTGCAGCATTGAAATTACTCCGACGTACATAATTGCTCTTAAACTGGTTGAAAAACTCATACTATATTTGTCATTGAAATCTTCAATTAATTCCTCCAGCCAGTGGTGCAGCATAACTTGATATCTTTTTAACATGGTAATTTCTCCTGGTTAATTGTTTTGTGTGTTAAATAAATGTTAATTTCTTAAAGAGTAAAGTTATTAATATTATTACATAGATAATTATTTATAATAATAATGTAATTTTTATGAAAAGGAAAGTTGTAATTATTCTATCTTTGTAAACTTGAAATAAGTTGGAGGGGAATTGTTTTGATTTAACCGGTAACAAACTACCAAGTAAGTCCCCGGAGAAAGATATTCAATATTTACATATGTTGATTGGTGGTATTGGGTGCATTTAACTATCCTTCCAGCCAGATCGAACAAAGAAAAGTTAACCAAGCTGCCCGGAGGTATGTGTAGCAGGAGTCTATTTCCGCTGAGGAGGTAGTTTATTTGAACTCCAGTATCAGCAGAAGAATTTCCTGGATTTTGGTTTATTCCTGAATATAAAGTTCTAATTCTCAAGGCAGGATCACCCAATATGGTTTGGAGAACTGCTGGACCATAAAAATAATCATTATTTGGATAGCTGCTAATAACCTCTGTTTTTGCCTGAAAAACCAAATCTCCCAGGGTTAGATCAGAGTTATTCAGCAATATGTCCAAAAGTTTTATATAAAATTCTCTTGCTCCGGAAACGGTTACGCATCGGCTGGAATTACAGGTCGCTACTGCGATTGGAGAAATGTCTAATATCATTAATTCATTAAAAGATTTACCAAACTGGTAATCGAAGTATCCGTTAAGTCATCCAAATTCAAAAATAATGGGTAGAGAATGGTGGGAGATAATTTGGGGAAAATCCTGGTCAGAAAACACAATTTGGGCGGAGCCCCCCACAAAATTTCCACTCCAGGTTAAAGAAGGACAGGTTGGATTGCACCCATGACAAAGAGCAAAGACAATATCCAATCCTTGATTGAAGGTGTTTAAAATAAGTTGGTGGCATGAATCAGCAGAGAGGTCAGTTCCATAGTACTTAAATTGTTGGTAGTGATAGGGGATAGTGTTGAAAATTATGGACATGGCTCCAACATATTCTCCTGCCATCACAATCATAATGGAGTCCATAGTATTTATTGAAGTTTCATATCTTACGATATTATTAATCACACTATCCAATTCCTGGACAGTATTAACTGGTAATCTGCCAATGGGAATCTCAGGTATTAAGTCATTACCGGTAAGCTCCACATACCAGTTGTCACTGCAGTGCTGAGTTAATCCTCCTGCATAGTAATAGCTGTATTTAGGCTGGATCTTAGAGGGAATGAAATTATTACTCCCTCCATCTTCGCCAGCGTCACCCACCAACAATATATAAGAAGGTGAGGGATTCCAGGTAGTGTAGGCGTAAAATATAAAATTTTTAATTGCCTGGCAACTGTCCCCGGGAAAAAGATGATAAATTGTGGTGTCATCAATTATCTCCACTGATAATCCCAAGCTATCCCTAAGGTCTGCTAAAGGTTGAAGATGAGAACTAAAAGAATGATGTGAGATTACTAGATAATCTGCCCCGGAGAATAAAACAGTTTCAGGTAGATTGGAATTAAGAGAGTAGAAAAGAGCAGAAATTATTAAAAATTTTATCACAGTATAATTTTATCTAATAAATAAAACAGAGAAAATATTATTTTTATTAAAAAATATAAAATAATTAAACTAAATTTCCATAATTTAGTCTAAAATAAAAAGATCATGTAAAATTTTAGGTAAAAAATACATTAAGATA
>LKUE01000101.1 GCA_001412365.1 Desulfuromonas sp. SDB
ATATTCACAGCGTTTGAATTTTTTGTACCTGGGAAGGGGGTTCAATTATCCGGTGGCGTTGGAAGGTGCACTGAAATTAAAAGAAATCAGTTATGTCCATGCGGAAGGATATCCCGCCGCAGAAATGAAGCATGGTCCCATTGCGTTGATTGACAGTGAAATGCCGGTGGTAGTGGTGGCGATAAAGGATGCAGTTTACAAAAAAGTACAGGGAAATATTGAAGAAGTAAAAGCCAGAAACGGCAAGGTAATTGCCATTGCTTCAGAGGGAGATATTTCCATTACTGAAAAAACTGATCACACTATCTATATCCCCCAGACCATTGATTGCCTTTCTCCCATCTTGACCGTCGTGCCCATGCAGTTACTTGCTTACTATATCGCAGTAGAGAGAGGTTGTAATATTGACCAGCCAAGAAATTTAGCCAAAAGTGTTACTGTGGAATGATAATGGATCCTAATTTAATAGGACAGATGATGTTGGAAGGCGGGGAAATAACCTCGCAGCAACTTGATGAAGCTCTTCTCGAGCAAAAAAAGACCAAACAAAAGCTGGGCACAATTTTAGTGAAGATGGGGGCAATATCCGAAGGGGTGCTGATAAAATATTTAGGAAAAAAATACGGGGTTCCCTCTATCTTAATGGATGAAACTGAATTCGATGAAGGGTTAATAAATATGATTGATCCAAAAATTGTCCAGACCAGAAAGGTTTTCCCCGTAAAGAAAAAACAACGGACATTGTTCTTGGCGATGGCCAATCCTTTTGACATTGAAACTATAGAAGAAGTTCAGTTTGCCCTGGGGCTGGATGTTAAACCCCTGGTTACCAGCGAAGGGTCTATTAAAAGAGCAATTGCCAAGTACTATAAAGTAGATTCCCGCATTGATGAGGTTTTAGCTGATTTAGAAAAAACCACCGGAGAGGGAATTGAAGTAGTTGAAAGTGAAGAAACCCCCGATGTCAGTCAGTTGTTGGCGGAATCAGGAGCTGCCCCTATAGTGAAATTAGTAAATACCATTGTGGTGGACGCAGTGAACCGGAGAGCATCGGATATTCATATTGAACCGTTCGAAAAAGAAATAAGAGTTAGGTATCGAATTGACGGAGCACTGGTGGAGGTTATGAAACCTCCAAAAAGCATGTCCTCTGGTATTGTTTCCAGGATAAAAATTATGTCCAAGCTGGACCTTACCGAAAGGAGAATGCCCCAGGATGGACATATTTCCCTGAAAGTTTCGGGGAGGGGAGTTGATTTAAGAGTGAGTACCATGCCGGTAATTCATGGAGAAAAAGTGGTGATAAGAATTGCCGAACAGGAAGGAATTCAACTGGACATGAGAAAACTTGGTTTTGATCCGAAATCTCTGGAAATATTTATCAATTCTGTGGAAAAACCAAATGGAATTGTCCTGGTTACCGGTCCCACCGGCAGCGGAAAAACTGTAACTTTGTATTCAGCACTAGCCCGGTTAAATAAAATTGATGTCAATATAGTGACTGCGGAGGATCCTGTGGAGAGAAATCTTCATGGAATAAATCAAGTAAATGTTAATGAAGATATTGGATATACTTTTGCCGAAGCGCTTAAAGCTTTTTTACGACAAGATCCCAATATTGTCATGGTAGGAGAGGTTAGAGACAAGGAGACTGCTGAAATTGCAATTAAAGCATCGTTAACCGGACACCTGGTTTTATCTACTCTTCATACTAACAGTTGTTCCGCCACCATAATGAGATTGGTGGATATGGGGGTGGCTCCATATCTCATCGCCACTTCTTTGGTCTGTATACAAGCTCAGCGATTAGTCCGAAAACTATGTACCTCCTGCCGCCAGATTATGGAGGTAGACAAGGAGTTGTTTGCAAAAATGGGAATTGATCCCCGCTGGGCGGAAGGAGTTACCCTGTACAGACCCAAAGGATGCCTGAAGTGCAATAGTACCGGTTACCGGGGAAGAGTGGGCATATTTGAAGTTATGAAAATAACTTCCAATATTAAAACAGCTATCTTAGATGGAGCAAATTCAGATCAAATAACTAAAATTGCGACGCAGGAGGGTATGACCACATTAAGACAGGATGCTTTGATGAAAATGCGATCAGGGATTACTTCATTTGAAGAAGTAGTTAAGGCAACCGTGGAATAATTTTTGTTTTTTACTTTTTATTTATGTTATAATTTTCAATTATTTCCTATTATTTCAACCTTATTAAGGAGGTTTTTTTGAGAAAGTTATTAATTGCCCTATCCATTCTGACTACTTTTGCAGTCTCAGGATTTGGATGGGTGGAAGAGATAGAAGGCAGTTGGGGTCAGGCAGGCCTGACCAAGCTAACTTCCACTTCTTCCCAGATGGAAGTCAACCTGTCCCTGGGCAGTTTTGG
>LKUE01000102.1 GCA_001412365.1 Desulfuromonas sp. SDB
ACGTTATCCCTGCTGTTTACATCCACTTCCAGGGTGTCGCTGAACCCCAGCATCGGCGCTCTTTTGAATATTAAAATAATATCTGCAATCAGCAGCACCAGCGGTTTGAAAATGCTGTAGCGGATGGCTACTTCTTCATTGATCACCCGGATGTAGGAATACACCGGCATTATGGGAACTTTTACATTGAAACAGGTCAACACATATTCCACATAGCTGATCAGCAGGTATATAATCAGCACTGATGCGGTAGCCGGGTGAAAACTTAACCCCAGCCAGAACATTATTCCCATCAGCAGGGAAGTAGCAATCATAAATCCAACTTTCACCCCTCTGGTCTTTATCACCAGACCTTTTATAGCCCAGTACAGTAGCCAGAGGATGATCAATAAGATTACTTTCAACATAATTTATCCTTTTAGTGCTTTAATTAATTTTTCCGCCTGTTCAGAAGTGATCTTTCCTTCAGACAGCATATTCAGTATTTTGTTTACATTCTGTCCGGTCTCATCAACCTTTACTTCCCGGTCATTCCCTCCGAACACTTCAGCCAGCTTGGTCAATTTGGCAAAATCAAACTTGCCGGAGAAATCAGTAGTTTTCTTGGTCTCCACCTTATCGGCAGGATATTCACCGGTTAATTTTATATCTCCACCCAGACTTCTGATAGTCATGGTATCCTCTCCCCGATAACTTTGGAAGTTTATTGATACATCTCCGGATAGTGATTTGATCTTAGCGCTTTCCTCTAAGTTAAAATCCGCATCTATATGCACGTCTCCGGAAAAACTCTTCAGCTTAAGTCCTCTGATTTCACCGTTCAAGATTCTCATGTCTCCACTGTATACACTGGTCTTCAATTTGCCCTGCAAGTTCTCAAATTGTAAATCACCGCTGTAGCTTTTTATATTCACTTCACCTTTGAAATAACCCCGGGATTCAATATCTCCGCTGTAGGATTTAATTATTCCCGAATAAATGAAGTTCTCGGCGGCTAAACTGGAACTGTAGGTTACTATTTTGCCCTGATTTTCGACATTCTCCGGAAGAAGTATACTCACCAGTCCTTC
>LKUE01000103.1 GCA_001412365.1 Desulfuromonas sp. SDB
TATAAACCAGAGAATTTAAAAAATTATCTAGCTGCTCTCCCAGAAAAACGGAAATTATAGCAGGAGGAGCTTCGGTAACTCCAAATCTCAATTGGTTTCCTTCACTGGCAATGGAAGCCATCAACAAATGACCGTATTTATCTACACCTATTAAAAAGGCAGTCAGCAAAATCATAAAAATTAAATCCTGTTTATCTGAAACTCCCGGTTCCAAAAGGTTTTTTCCCTGTTTTGTGCCGATAGACCAGTTTACATGCTTTCCGCTGCCGTTAACTCCTTTAAATGGCTTCTCATGAAAGATTGCCACCAATCCATTTCTCGCTGCCACTTTTCTGGTCATTTCCATCAGCAGTTGATTATGATCTACGGCTAAATTTGCGTTTTCATAAAAAGGAGTCATTTCAAACTGGTTGGGTGCTACTTCATTGTGCCGGGTCTTTATGGGGATTCCCATTCGGTAGAGATCTATCTCCAATTCCTGCATGAAACTTAAGACTTTTGGATTAATCGAACCAAAATAGTGGGAGCCAATTAAATGTTCACAGGGTGAATCAGCCCCAATTAATGTTCTTCCGGTAAACAGCAAATCATAACGCTGTTCCAGCTTTTCCCGGTCCAGAAGGAAAAATTCCTGTTCCGCCCCCACATTGATCTGCACTTCTTCCTTTATTTTAAATATTTTCAACAATCTATTTACCTGGTCAGTGAGTACTTTTATTGATTTTAACAACGGAGTTTTGCAGTCCAATGGAACTCCGTTATAAGAAAGGAATACCGAAGGTATGGCCAGGATATTATTGTACTTTCCCTTCATCAAAAAAGCGGGGCTGGAAGGATCCCAAATAGTATAGCCTCTTGCCTCAAAAGTAGATCTTCTTCCTCCTGAGGGAAAAGAGGAAGCATCCGGCTCTCCTTTAATTAATTGATTGGCGGTAAATTTTTCAATTACGGTTGAATTGGATAATTCTATAAAGGATTGATGCTTTTCTGCAGTTGAGCCAGTGTAGGGTTGAAACCAATGGGCAAAATGGGTAGCTCCTTTGGAAATTGCCCAATCTCTCATCACCTCAGCAACTAAGGGAGCAATGGAAGGATCCAGAGGAGTTCCCTGGGAAATTGAGTCGGTCAGTATCTTGAACTTATCCGGAGCGATTAATTTTTGGATTTTATCCATTCCAAAAACCAGTTCACCAAAATATTCTGAAACTGGCTTTCTTATGTAATCTTGTTTATTCAATTTAAATTATTGTTTATTTGACTAGCTCTGTTAAAGGTTATAATCTGGAACATTATATAACAAGGAGGATAAAATATGAACGATGATTTCATGTCTAGGGCAAAAAGTTGGTTGTCCTCAGATATTGATGATGATACACGTGATGAAATTCAGGATTTAATAGATAATGAAAATATTTCTGAACTTGAAGATAGATTTTACACTGATTTAAAATTCGGAACCGGGGGGATGCGGGGAAAGATGGGGGCAGGAACTAACCGTATGAATATCTATACCGTGGGTATTGCCACTCAGGGATTTGCCAGCTATCTACTGGAAAAAAGTTCATCCACTATGAACCAGGGCATAGTGATCGCCCATGATTCCAGGAATAATTCACCATTGTTTGCCAAGCGTACTGCTGAGGTTATGGCTGCAAATAAAATTAAAACCTATATTTTCAATAATATCACCCCTACTCCACTACTCAGTTTTTCCATCCGGGAATTAGACACAGCAGGAGGGATAGTAATCACTGCCAGTCATAATCCTCCTGAATACAACGGGTATAAAGCCTACCTGGATGACGGTGGTCAATTGGTATATCCTGAAGATGAAAAAGTACTGGAGAAGGTCGCCCGAACAACCTTTGAAGATGTAAAAGTTCTTGATTACGAAAAAGCCAGAGAAGAAAAACTTATAGAAGAGGTGGATGAAAAAATAACAGAAAATTATTTAAAAGCTATATTAAATGCTTTATTGGATTCAGAACTGTGTAAGAAAACCGGATCCCAGGTTAAAGTTGTATATTCGCCTCTACACGGAGCAGGCTACCATCTTACTCCTCTTGCGTTGAAAGAAGCTGGTTTTACCAATTTAACCGTAGTTCCGCAACAAGCTCAGCCTGACGGTAATTTTCCCACTGTTTCCTATCCCAATCCTGAAGATCCCAAAGCATGGGAGCTATCCATTCAGCAAGCCCGGAAAACAGAAGCTGATCTGGCTATTGCCAACGATCCTGATGCTGACCGGATCGGATTGATGATAAAATTTCCCAATGGTGAATACAAGCTGCTAAATGGAAACCAGACCGGAGCATTAATTGTAAATCACGTTCTTTCAAATTTAGCTAAAAAAAATAACTTGCCTGAAAATCCCTATATTATTAAAACTATCGTCACTTCAGAGTTGTGGAAGAAAATCGCAGATCATTATCAGGTTGATGTAATTGATGTATTAACCGGTTTTAAATACATCGGTGAAATAATAACCAAATATCAGAAAGAAAAAGAACAAGGAAAATCCAACCGTAATTACATATGCGGAGGAGAAGAAAGCTTCGGATACATGATTGGAGACCATGTCAGAGATAAAGATGGAATCAATGCCGCCTTGATCATCGCAGAGATAGCTGCTTTTGCAAAGCAAGAAGGTATAACTCTGTACGATAAACTTCAGAAGATTTATGAAACTTACGGTTTTCATACAGAAAAACTGATTTCGTTTGGATTTGAAGGAATTGAAGGCAAACAAAAAATTAATTCAATAATGTCGAAACTCCGTTCTGATCCCCCCCTGCAAATTCACCAATCACCATTAAAAGAAAAACAGGACTATCTGGAAAAGAAAATTACCGACCAACAGGGAAAACAAACAGGAGAAACAACTCTTCCCCAATCCAATGTCATTGCCTTATTATTCCAGGATGGAACTAAAATTACAGCAAGACCTTCCGGTACTGAACCAAAAATTAAATTTTACTTTTTTGTCAGCAATCCTCCTGGATTAGGTTCTCAGCAACAACTTGAACATAAATTAAAAATAATTGAACAGGAGTACTTAAATCACCTTAACCTAAAATGAATCTCTATTCATCCATACTTGATTCATTAACTGAAGGAGTATTTGCAGTAGATTTAGACTGGAAAATTATATACTTCAATTCAGCTGCAGAGAAAATTACCAGGGTCAGTAAAAAACAGGCATTGGGCAGTAACTGCCAGGAAGTACTAAAAGCGGATATTTGTGATTCCGGCTGTCTGTTAAAAAAGACATTGGATACCGGAAAAGTCATTGCTGGTAAAATAATTCAAATCATTGATGCAGAAGGCAATCTCAAGAACATAAGCATTTCTACTAACCTTTTAAAAGATAATCAGGGTAAGGTGAACGGAGGGGTAGAAAGCTTTTTTGAAGTTAGTGGACCTAACCTTCTCAAACCTTCAATTCCAATAATTGGTAAATCTAAAAAAATCAGCGAATTACGATCAGTGCTTCCTGAAATAGCTTCCAGCAATGCCAATGTATTGATTACCGGAGGAACCGGCACCGGAAAGGAAGTATTTGCCCGTTACATCCATAACCATAGCAGGCAAGCTGATAAAAAATTTATAGTGGTAAATTGTGCAGCTATTCCCCACCATCTCCTGGAAGCTGAACTATTTGGATATAAGAAAGGAGCATTTACCGGAGCTGAAAAAAATAAGCCCGGAAAAGTAAAATTAGCAGACAAAGGAACGTTATTCCTGGATGAAATCGGAGAAATACCCTTACTGCTGCAGTCAAAACTGCTTCGCTTTCTGGAGGATAAAACTTTTGAACCTTTGGGATCTACCGAACCGGAATACAGCAGAACCCGAATTATTTCAGCGACTAACCGGAACCTTGATAAAATGACTGAAAATAACGAATTCAGAGATGACCTTTTTTTCAGGTTAAAGGTAATTCATATTGATATCCCCCCGCTAAGAGAGAGGAAAGAAGATATTCCTCTGTTAATTGACTATTTTATTTACAAGTTTAACCGTGAATACCAAAAAGAAATTACCGGAATTTCAGATCAGGGGTTATTATGGTTGATGAAATATGATTTTCCAGGTAATATTCGAGAATTGGAAAATATGGTTGAAAGATCTTTTGTGTTTAAAAAAGAAGGTCTTTTGGAAATCCAGGATTTACCTGAAGAAATTAATAAAACTGTGAAATTTAATACTAATTTAGATTATCAAAATTTAAGTTTGGAGCAGGTAGAAAAAATCGTAATAGAAAATGCTCTAATTCGAAACAACTACAACCAAACTGCTACTGCCCAACAGCTGGGTATTCACCGAACCACTCTGATAAGAAAAATGAAAAAATTCAACCTGGGAATTTGATGTACTACTTCGCTTACGGATCAAACATGAATTTATTAAGATTGCAAAATAGGTTGGGATATACCCCTAAATACCAAAAAGGGGTACTGGATGATTATGAGTTAATTTTTAACTTGACCAATAAAAGAATCCCTGGATCTGCTTATGCTAATATCAGAAAGAAAGCTCAATCAAAAGTAGAAGGAATTCTGTATTCTATTTCTGAGGAAGACTTTAAAAAACTGGATCTTTATGAAGCTTTTCCCAAACACTATATTAAAATTCAAGTGCTGGTGAAGAACAGCCACGCTGTAGTCAATGCAACTACTTATATCGGCAACAAAGATTTACTTGAAAATAATCTAAAACCTACCAGGGAATATATAAATTACTTATTGAATCCTGCAGTAGAATTATCTCCTGAATATTATAAAAAATTATCTGGTTATAAAACTTTAGATTAAAATATGATTTCAAGGAGTAAAATATGGAACAAGAGAAAAAATCTTCTATTCCCGTAGCAGTTATAGTTATTATTGCAATCATTATCATGATCCCGATATGCGGAATTATTGCTGCAATTGCCATACCCAGTTTTATTAAATATCGAAATAAATCTATAGAGAAACTGGTAATTACAAATGCTGAAATTTTAAGAGATTCAGTTGAAGTTTACCGGGCTAAATCCGATCAGGATGTATACCCATCCAATGTAGATGATCCTGAGTTCATCTTATTGGAAAATCCGATAAATGAATACGAACAAGCCATTATAGCAGGAGATCAGCAGCCTCCATCAATTGATAAAAGCCTGGAAGGTTGTGTGTACTACTATCTTTATCCGGATAAAAGGGATTATACAATTGTTGGTTATGGTTTAGGCGGAGAACCAATTATTACAATTAAACCAAATTGATGCAATATGCTACATTATATATTATAATTAATGCTGCATATTGCGACTATTTGTTTAATATTTTCATTTAAACTAAAACTTACACACTCTTATACTTCTTAATTCCATTACTTATAAATATATGTTATTTATGGCATGAATATTGCATAATAATAATGAAACAATAAGGAGATTTAAATGATAGTTGCAGTTTCAAATTGGAAAGATGAAATAGCAGTAACCTTTGATTTTTCCAATTCATTAGTAATATATCAATTTATTGAAAATAAGTGGAATAAAATCGAAGAAGTAAAAATTAATTCCAGAGATTCTGAAACTGCAGTGGAAATTTTAAAAAGAAACAAAGTTGAAATATTATTATGCGGGGCAATTTCAAAAAAGATGTTAGATAATTTAGAACTAAGTAACATCAAGGTAATACCCTTCCTTCGAGGTAAAATCGAAGATGTATTATCACTATTCCAGCAAGGGAATATATCCAGTAGCCGCTGCTTCCTTCCAGGATTCCGGAGAGGACGCGGTTTGGGCAGAAAAAGAAGATTTAGAGGTAATAAAAATAACTTATAATAGGAGGTAATTATGCCAGGAGGAGACAGAACCGGACCCATTGGACAGGGACCCCGAACCGGAAGAGGTTTAGGAGACTGCCAGGGAACTGGTGGAAATGTTAGTCAATGGTTTGGAAACTTAACCAGGAATTTCCTGGGCAGAGGTCTTGGCTTAGGTAGAGGGGGAGGCAGAGGAAGAGGTAGAGGTCAGGGAATTGGAAGAGGAAGAAGATAAAAAACAATAAGAAAATAAGGAGGAAAAATGCCAGGAGGCGATAGAACAGGACCAATGGGCTATGGCCCCATGACCGGACGAGGTGCCGGCTTTTGCGCTGGTTACAACCGTCCCGGATATACTAATCCAGGCTATGGAAGAGGAATGGGAAGAGGATTTGGAAGGGGATTTGGCCGGGGAATGGGAAGAGGAATGGGCTGGGGTTACGGAAGATTCATGGGTTGGGGACCGGTAAATTACTTGCCTGCAAATCAGCCCTATGATAATGAAGCCGATTATCTAAAAGCTCATGCAGAAATGCTGGAACAGGAATTAAACCAGATTAAACAGCGAATGAGTGAATTGGAAAACAAAGAGTAACCAAATCGGGGAGAGCAGTATTCTCCCCTTTAATCCCTTTTTTATAAATTTTTCCC
>LKUE01000104.1 GCA_001412365.1 Desulfuromonas sp. SDB
TAAATAAAAAAATAAAGTAAATCGTTTATTGAAATATAACTGATCAGCAAACATTACCTGATTGTTCCTTTATCTATCTTATATACAGCATTTACTAGCAATTAATTATATTTGTTCTTTTGGCAATACTATTACTTCTATCTCCATAATGTTTAAAAATTAATAAAAAGGGAGAGAAAATGAAAATTTATCATTTGCTGGTCAACTCCGGAGTGATGTTATCATGGTTACCTTTATCACTGTTTACGGATACTCTATGGCAGCAGATTCCTCTGGATATCCCTAACTGTACTGGGTACGCTTGTCAGGAGAACAGCTCCTATCCATTTATCGCTAAAATTGATGATGATATTGTACTTAGCTATGAAACCTGGTTTATATTCTATAACTTCCTAGTGGCATAATTGAGGAGGATTTATCAGTTGGGACAATGTATCTGCAGTTAGAATACTAGTTCATCAGGATTCTCTCCGGTACGATTCGATCACTCATCTTACCTGTGATTCATCAACTTACAATGTAATAATCAACTCATCGCAATTTTCAGAAAGAAATTCAATCAGAGAGCATTAGAGAGTGGATATTAATTTAGACTCAGCTTTAGTACTTAACTCTTTTGACGCCACTATTATCTCCTGGTTGGAGATTGTACAAGTTAATTCATTCGCGGCAAACTGTTTAACCGGATGATGGCCAATATTGACATTGGTAATAGTAGTAATTTTTACATCACCTACTCCCTTATAAACATATTGCTAAGGATGTTAACAGCGTTGAAGAAATTCAATATAATCCAATCAACAGCACTCTCCGAGTTTATTGGCAAAAATATAGTTTGATAATCAATTTAATTTCCGATGATTTCCGGGAATTAACACTTAATATATTTGATTTATCCGGCAGAAGTGTCTGCACTTTAGATCTGGTAAAGTTGCAGCCCGAAGTATATGTAATTTCCGTTCCGGTTGAAAATTTACATAACCCAACTTCATCCCTTTTATCAAGTAAGTAAATCATAACACACACAAGATAGTCC
>LKUE01000105.1 GCA_001412365.1 Desulfuromonas sp. SDB
CCGGGTTCGGAATGGGTCCGGGTGTGTCCCCACTGCTATGGCCGCAATCACCACGTTTTTGCTTTAAGTGAACGATTGTAATTCTCATAAAAACGTGACACGCGCAATCTAGACAGAATGATACATATTGCGGACCAAAATCAGGAATAGTGTCAGGGCAGAAAATTTCGAAAAATATATTTTATTTTGTGAAAATGAGAGAGGTATGTCGAATATTGATCTCTCCGATGTCGTGGTTTTTTCTCTTTTTACCACAGTCCTGATCGGCCTTTCCCTTTTCCTTGCAGGGTGTGTTCAGAATTCGCCCCTGCCGGCTCAAGATACTCCTTCACCCGTTCCCGAAACCACACTTCTCCCGATAACAACTCATATAGATTTATCAACAAATCCGCAAACCGGACTAAACCGGACTACCGTGAATATCACCATAGAATCCGTGCTGCGGTCAAAATGGATCCACGGGGCCCGGCTAAAAGATAGCATTGTTTTCATCGTTGTCAACCTGACCATCGAGAACCATAATAAGAGCGATTATGAATTCTCCCCGTCCAGGATAAAACTGAATGGTGGTTCCCCCGATACCCGGACACCCCCCCCTCTGGATACTCCTGTTTCCTGGGGGACTGTGCATTCCGGTGAGACCCTGCGGGGGGAAGTTGTTTTCAGGGTACCGAAGGTGACCCAGATACTTGTCCTGAATATCACCGGTACACAGGGAGAAATGCTGTTCAGTAAGGAACTCAACGAAGGGCCCCTGATAGGTTATGATACCTCAAAATCTGAAAAACTCCGTGCCCTGATGCTGAATACCAATTTCACCGATGTTATCCGGCAGCTCGACACTCCGCTGCTTGCCGCACAATATACCAGTGAAAAATTTAAATTTTTTGATGATAATTCCTGCAAGGGATACACGCCCCAGGAATTCTTCGTTGCCAAACAAGGGGATTGTAGTGATTTTTCAGGATTCTTTGCATACGCCCTGGCAGCCCATGGGTACGATGCCAAAAAAATATCGTTCAAATATTACAATAATGAAGGGAGTTTCAGGGGACATGTCGTAGCAGTCTTTACCGAAAAAGATGGGCAGCTTCGCTATGCCACGATACCTGATTTGACTCAGTTTCGGAACATATCTTCCCTTGACGATATGATTAATCACGAAAAGATACGATTGGAATTTAAAGAGATTGTCGGGGATTATAAGATCCATAATCCTGAAGCCACAGATTTATGCCATTATAAGAGCCTGAGTGAGATCCCAACGCAAAATAAAACTAGTTCGTAAATGAACGGCCAGTCGGACAAGATCTCCTGCCAAAAATAGTTTTCTATCGATTTGATTGAAATTTTATCGTAAGGCCGCGAACCTGACGCTACTCGTGTAAATGATATTGTGACATTTTAAGAGGAGAGCATTCGCTCTTTACTGGAATGTTACAAGAACAGTGACCGTGTAAGAAGGAAGGTGATTGCAGCTATAAGATAGCCGGATTGTACATGATACACCCGATATCGCTTACAAAAGCTGTCAGCTCTTGAGGATAACAGTATTAGGAAAATGAGTAATAGCAGCTCACCGTGGTTCCCGAGAACTCTCGTATCTCAGTA
>LKUE01000106.1 GCA_001412365.1 Desulfuromonas sp. SDB
TTTTTTAAAACCTTTATTAAGTAAAGAGGAAGTTTAATTGATTTGTCGGAAACTTTTGATTTTACTGGTCTTTTTCCGGATTGAAGAAAATGTTCATACGCTTTCTTTCCTGTAGCTTGCATTTGTCCGGCAGTTAACATTTTTTCAGCCCGGGCGATATTGGTTGGCGACCAACTGCTGTTTAATTTTCGTGGAGTGAATTTTCTTAAATATGTTTCCTCATTTAACCTTTTTATGATGCTGTCAATCCAGCCGTGGCAAATTGCTTCTTCCACTGCATCTGAATAGCTTATCCCTTTTTTATCGCTGGCTTTTTTGTAAAATAACATCCATAACTCATCGTAATTACAATGATTTACCAGCAGCCAATTTTTCCAGGCAGTCCTGTTTTTGAAATAATGAATATTCTTCTCACCCATTGAGCTGTGCAATTGTTTACAGTTAAAGACAGTTAATTGAAATTTTATCAGTAAATTAACAAAAAAATAAAATATTTTTGTGTTCTTATACGTTATAAATATAAAGGAGGTTGATTTGGAACAAAGTATTTCTAATATATACAAAGAAGAAAAACCTCGATTATTTAACTACATTAAATCAAAAATTTCTGATTTTCAGGAAGCTGAAGATATTCTGTCAGAAGTTTTTATCCAAGCTATAGTTAACTTCAATACCCTGGAATCTATTGATAACCTTCTGGGATGGTTGTATACCGTTGCCAAAAATAAAATTGTAGACAGCTACAGGAAAAAAAACAGGAAAATTCACTTTTCAGAAATTGATAATCAGGAAAATTTATATCAGCTTTTAAGTATTCCAGGGAAGGATATCATCGGCAAACTTCGTCAACAGGAACTGATTGAAATTATTATTGAGGAAATTGAAAAATTACCCCCTGAGCAGATGGAGGTATTGATTGAGCATGAGTTGAACGGCAAGAGTTTTAGGGAAATTTCCCGGAAAACTGAAGTCCCCCTGAATACTTTAATATCCAGAAAGCAATATGCTTTGAAAACATTGAGACAAAAACTTAAAAAACTATCTTGGAGGAATTATGTTTAGCAATCACCGAAGATTTAGATTTGCTCTTCCCATGATAATCGGAGGAATTGTTATTGCGCTTATTATGGCTTTCCTGCTGGGTTGGGTGGTTATGTGGCTGTGGAACTGGTTGATGCCTGTAATATTTAACCTTCCTGAAATCGGCTATTGGCAGGGATGGGGGCTGGTATTGCTTTCCCATATATTGTTTAAGGCGGATTTCCACCGGCATGTAGAGCATAGGGACAAATGGAAAGATAGAGCCAGGGATAAACTGGGAAAACCACCTGAGCCGGAAGCTTAGTTAAATGGAGTGAGGTTCCTGGTTTCTACAGGAACCTTACCTAATTAAACACTTCATCTAGAGCTTCTGCCACTAAACCCGGTTGAGGTTCTTCCCTGATTATTACAATAAAGGGCTGTTTGAACCACATCTTCTCAGGTATCTCTGAAACTTCCCCCAATTCTTCCTCTATCCCGGAAATAAGTATTCCCGAACCAATAAATAATTTGAAGGTCCGCTGATCTTCGATTCGGTAAATTTCAATTTTTAAATTTTCACCTTGAACCAGGACAGCTTCCTCAATTCGGGCATGGGTAAGTGAAGTTATATCCAGAGAATCTTCGCTGACAATGTCTAACCCCCGGCTTTTCAGCTGAAGGGAGAGTTCTTCTACATTTTCGATTTTGTTCTCTCCGCAGCTGAAGATGATAAAATTCACCCAGAATAACAAAATTATTTTGCTGTATTTAGTAATGCCTGAAATGTACCATTAAATCAGGTATAGAAAAAGGTTGGTTAGATAATGAAACAGTTTTCATCTTATAGATGTTTAATTTCTTTGATAATACCGATAACCGTAAGTTTAATGCTGTTGATATTTTTAAGCAGTTGCAGTGAAGATGAACCGCCGACCCAGACAACCCCTTCTCCTCAACCTGTTTACCAGGTTAGGGATACCCTAATCTCCCCTCAACAAAATTGGGATATTTCCGGAGTTTATTCAGGGGGATTGAATATTAATGGAGATGCCAAGATAGATGTAGAAGTGATGATTGTATTCAGGGACAACAGCTATCAGCTAAATTATTTTCAGTGGAGTTGGGATGATGAGATAATAAAAATTTACACTTGGGAAAGTCCTCACCGATGTATATATTGCGATGAGGGAGTTGTAGAAGCTGAAAACAACCGAAGTGAAATTATTGCAGAAGATTCATTGATAAAATTTTATTGGGGGGCATCTAAGGGTCAGGATAATCTCAGTATAACCTTTCAGTCATTTTGTGATAATCCTCACCGCACCGCTGCTCCTGAAGGAATTTTTGAGTACCGCGGTGAAAGTTATTCTTGCTGTATAGATTATTTCATCCCTTCTGTTGATATAACCTTGCCGGGAGGAAAATTGAATATAAATTCTTCCGGATTGAATTTTAACAAATCTCAAAAAGTCGGAGCTAATATGCTTTATCAGCAGGATTATTGGGAGTTTACCGACTATAAGCTGCATTTACAAGCAAACCGCATAATTGATATCTATAATCCGGCAAGTGCGGAAAATTACCGGATAACAACTGATTCCTTGTACAACCGGTTAACACTGCACATTGATAAAAACTTGGAAAATTATGTGGAGATAATACTTCCGGACACATCTTTTCATATTAAAATTTACTGACCTGGTCTCTCCGTTGAAACCACCCCGTTTATTACTGCTACCGATTTAAAGGTAAAGAATTTTTTTATGATGGGAATAGCTAACCTTACAAATTTTATACTTTTAGCAGCAATTGGTATACAATTAAGTTTTCTTGGTTAAAGGAGTATTGATATTAAACAGAGTAGAAAAAATTTT
>LKUE01000107.1 GCA_001412365.1 Desulfuromonas sp. SDB
AATCCCTACCCCACCACCCTGCCAGGAACACTAATTTTCACTAATAGAAAATTGTTTTATTATCCGGGCTATCATATTTAGATCATAGTGATAAGAACTGATCAGGGGGCAAAAGCCCCCGGTGATCAGAAAATGTTTACAGATTTGGTAAAGGTAGAATTACCCAGCTGGATATTTACAAAATAACTTCCTGCGCATACCTGGTGCCCTTGATTGTTCTGGAGATCCCAGGTGAGATTATGATTGCCGGAAAGATAATAACCCTGTTCAATGGTCCGGACCAATCTGCCCAGAGCATCGTAAACTTTGATGGAAACATCAGAAGCAGTGGAAAGAGTAAATAATATGTTTACTTGATCTGAATTATAGTTAATTTCAGCATTAGTTTGAACGGGTTGGGCGATGGGTTGTTCTTCAACTGTACTGGCATAATTCCAGCGGTCAAACCAGATGGGATTAGCTGCATACTGCCGGTAAATTACCACCCTTCCATTAATATTGTTAGGGCTGACATAAGTTCCATAAGCAGGAAGAAGCCCAGTTGGACGATGATTGTTGATATAGGCAGCAGAATACCAGTTCCCCGAAGTCGGACTGTACAGACAGCAGAACAAGGAATCATCAGTGTACTGGTAATCAATACAGGTGAATACTCCATAGCTATTCTGACCAAATCTGAAAAATGGATTGGCGGAATAAACTGCACCTATAGCGGAGATAACTCCTTCTGTACCCCAGTTACTACCCGCATCGGTACTTACATTTTGGTACATGTAGTAGTTTGCATCATTTTGTCTCCACACCGCCACCACATGGTAATTGGGATGGGCAGTCATCTTATCTGCAGAAAGGTGCAATTGAGACCGGGTCTGATTTACCAGGGTGTCATTGAGCCAGGCATAGGAATAACCTCCGGAGGTGGTGCCATTGCGCAGACGAATTGAACTATTATGATCAGCTAAAATTGCAGCGCAATGGAAATGGGTTCCATCTCCAAAAGCACAGAAAGGATAACTCGGTCCCCCTGCACTGTAGTGGTAGTAATAATCCCAGCTAGTCCCTTGATTTGTGGTTACAGCACTTCTCCACTGTCCTAGAGTATTGGTGAATGTAATTACCACATTAGGATCGGTAAGTTCATTTATATCCATGGTCAGTTTATTGACATATCTGGTCTGGATAGCTGCAGTGTCAAACATGTTCCAGTAATTTGTTCCTCCGGCAATGGGTACCCGGCCATACCACAACCTACGTGATTGAGTTGTATAACAGGAATCCACCCAGGCGAAATGATAGTCCGGATCAGCATCATTATGACTTACCCGGAAATCAAAATCAAAAATTCTTACCGGGTTACCAATACTAAACCATAATGAATAAACTAAATCCCAGGTGTAACCTCTATCTGTTGATCTAAATACATGGATGGTGTCGTTAGCCGTACTGCTGGATAAAATTGCCGCATAAAGGTAACCGTTATCATCATAGTCAAAACCCATATCGTACCTTATGCTTAAATTACATTGGTCGGTGACCAATATATCATCTGCCCAAAGGGGAGCATAGGGTATGAAACTTCCATTTGAACTCAACTCAATTAATTCCTGCTCACTAAACTCTGGATTGTAAACATTACCTGAATAATCTACTCCGGTCATTTCAGGAACATCTGGGGTGTGAGGAGCAGAAGCAGTAATGTATGCTTCCCCACAGGGACCATCTGAGGCAGCAATTAAACCTGCTGCACAAATCAAGATCAATAATAACAATGTTTTCTTCACAATTCCTCCTTGGTTAATAGTTTTCTACTACCCACAATTTCCTGACAAAGGTTACCAGTCAGAAAACAATATATTATAATTATTTAAGTTTATTAAATAAGTCAGAGTGCAGGTTCAGTTATCGGACTACTGAGTTTAACCAGGTGATGATGGTGTCACTGACGGAAAGCTCTGCTCCGTAATCTTCAGGTAAAAGGAAAGTTTCTCTGAATCCATTTCTTCCTTCTATGGTGGTAAAGGCAAAATTTGCATCAATACCGGGGAGTATTACTACTTTTGAATTGGGAGCCGCTTGATGGAGTCTTTGGGCATTATCCGGATCTACAAAACGATCCAACTGTCCATGCAGAATTAATACTGGTAAAGTGATCTGTCTGATCTTAGCCAGAGGATCGAAATCCAGGAAAGAACGGGCATAAGCCAGATTTTCTTTTTCTCCGGGAAATCCGGGTATTTCCCTCCAGAATTCAGAAGATGAACGTAAATATTCAATGCCTGCTTTTAAATCTTCAATCTGCTTCTCCAACCTCTGTTCTGACCAACCCCAGGTTTCCGCTTGAAGGGTCAATAAATCCACATTGCCTTCATCAATGGGATTTAAAGAAGTTGCCCCCATGGAAATTACTCCCGCCAGTTTACTTCTGAACTGAGGATCGGAAGCTATATCCAGGGCGACTAAAGCCCCTTCTCCATGACCGAGGACAAATATATTGTTTTTATCCAAGCGACCATGGGTGAGAAGATTTTCCAGTGCTAAATAGGCATCGCCGGAGATCAAACCGTAGTGAAGGGAATCGTAATTGCCCTGGCTTGATCCCACTCCCCTTTTATCATAGGTGAAAACCAAATATCCTGATTTAGCCAGATGATGGGCTAAATATCTAAACACTCCCATCTCATAACGGTCGCAGGCGACATTAGTGGGGATTAAAAGGATTCCCGGAAAAACTCCTTCTCCGGTAGGGATATAAAAAGAACCCACCAGCTTTACTCCGTCTGAACCTGAAAAAGTATCTTCAGCCACCCCGTATCCTTCCACCTCCGGTTCCCTGATCCGGGGTTCACCTAAGGTCTGTTTGGCTTTGGGTTCCTGGAAAATACTGATTACTATTCCTGAAGGAAGATTTACCCGGGCTTGGAGTAATTCGCCAATTACTCCGGGAAGGGGCATAATTGCCTTTAAGCTTGCCACCACACTGTCCTCGCTCCAAACATATATGGAATCTTCGGCAATTTCACGGTGATAGATTACCGTGAAAAAGGCGGTATCTGCAACCACCCGGTTAAGCTCTATGGAAACATTTCCCCATTCTCCAAAAGCAGACGGTATTAAAACGGGGACATCCTGAACTCTTTGTACTGCGGTATCATTGATATTATAGCGGTTTAACAGTGCTTCCAGGAGAAATGCCCGGTCCCATTCCACCACTGCGGGACCATCCGGATCTTTAGGATCACTATTCCAGTAGCGGGGAGAAGAGATGACGCTGTTCTGAAGAAGAATTATCCAAGGCTCATCAAATCTTAACTTGAAAGTTATCTTCTGACCGGGGAGAAGTTCATAGCAGCGGTAGTTGGCAACCTTCCAGGACGCGTAACCGGGAACCAGGATTAATTTTGCATCGTAATCAATAGGTCTTAACCGGTAAGGGCGGGTTTGAAAGGAAGTTATTACCAACGTATCCCCCACTCTATCCCTGATCACTTCCTCATATCCAACCTGATTGTTGTTGACGGTTATTGAATAAATATTTTCAGGAGTGGAAGCTTCCTGGGTAGTTTGAGGAGGTTTGGAGCATGATGAAAAAATTACTAAAAATACAAAGATAACACAGAAATATTTCATCATTTCAACCTCCCGGGTAGTTTTTCTTTTATGATAAGATAATTTTAAGGGATAGACAATATAATTATCAATGAGCAATTAACAATTAACAATGATCAATAAACAATTAACAATGCCACCCTCATCCCCTTTTTTAACCACAGAGCCCAACCCAACACCAAAATTTATTGACCACAGGTAAACACTGAAATCTCACCGGACATTCATAACTAGACAAATTTGGAAAATAAGAATACCACACCACCCAAAAGGGGGATTGGAACACGGATGATGGGATGAAAGGATCTATGGGATAAGAAAATATATTGATGATGGAGTTTTTTCAAG
>LKUE01000108.1 GCA_001412365.1 Desulfuromonas sp. SDB
GAAGAAATCAAAGCTCTGATTAATCTGGAACTGGAGAAATTTACTAATATCGACATTCTGGTTAATAATGCAGGTATCTCCGGTGGACTTGATACTCTGGAGGATCAAAAATCCGAAGAATGGCATCAGGTATTTGATATCAACGTCATGGGACCAGTTTATGCCACCAAACACGTCATCCCGCATATGAAACAGCATCGCCGCGGCTCTATTATTAATATTGCTTCAGTGGCCGGATTGCTTTCCGGTGCGGGGGGCAATGCCTACAGCGCCAGCAAAGCAGCTCTTATTAACTTTACCAGAACTTCTGCCTGCGAAGTTGGCTCTTACAATATCCGTATCAATGCCATTTGCCCGGGACTGATCGAAACCGGTATGACCCAGCCCTTTTTTGAATGGGCCCGCAGCACCGGCAAGGAAAATCAGCTCGGCAAATACTGCGAACTAAAACGCGCCGCCCATCCCGAAGAAGTCGCCTGGGCCATTCTCTTTTTGGCCAGTGACGAAGCAAGCTATATTACCGGTCAGGCTATTCCCGTTGACGGCGGTATCACCGCATCCATGAGCATTCCGGGACGCAAAATATAAAACATTAATGATTTAATCTGCTTAGCTCTATTAGACAAATTGCTGTCAGATTTGCTTAATTTCTTATTGGTCTTCATCGCAATTGTTACATTCACATTATATAAAAATTATAAAAATATGTATTAAAAAATTGATTTATTCACTAAAAACAGTTATATAAAACAATCTTTTGTAGAAAAAGGTCTCTTCTTAAAATAATTAACTACTTTGAAAATCAAATAAGGAGGTTTAAGGACACTCTCGGGAATTTTTTGTTGCTGCCAGTCTGTATCGTTATTTCAACAACTTTTTTCTTGTGATACGACTTATCAATTCCGATGTGTGTTGCCTGACGCACTCCGGAAGTATCTTTTGGAATTAAAAGAGCAAAAAGATATTTATCAACCAAGGAGGTCAAATGTCCGGAAAGAAACTTTTAAGCCTCACTGTAGCAGTAATCATTTCTTTAACTTTTCTCGCAACGTTTTCCACGGCCGCGGAAAAACAAAAGCCATCCAAAGCAAAAGCTCCTGTCAGCCAAGCGCCTTCACCTAACGGTATCACTCAAGCCGCAATGA
>LKUE01000109.1 GCA_001412365.1 Desulfuromonas sp. SDB
ACTTGATTTGACAGGTGACAAATTTCTCTCATTCAAATTGTCCAAATTTTTAGTTTTTATCATGTATTGTTTTTTTAAAAGTAACTATAGAAATTTTATATCATTTTTTGTTTTTATAGGTTCGATTATTATTGTGATAATTTAAATTGAATGAATAAATCTTTAATTTCTAAATTGTTTTTTCTCAAATAATTTCAACTGATCATCAGTTAATTTTATTTTAGTTTTTGAATTGTATTTGTATGTTGACCAATCAGGAAAATAGTTTTCAGTTTGATTACCCCATACTGACCATCCATTTCTCTTTCCCCTGGCAAACATTTCAAGATATGGTCCTGGGCTGCATTTTTCAATTATATCGTATAACTCATCTGGTTTTCTTGAATGTTCACGTTTTCTAGATTGAATTATATTAGTTTGAGTTCTTCCAGGTTTTAGTGTTCTAAGTTTACCTTTGATACCAAATAAAATAACTTCTGTCACATTTCTGAAATAAAAACCAACACCTCTTCCATCTGGACCGCCATCTTTACGAATTTTAAACCATATGATATTAGTTTTATATTCAAATCCCCATTTTTTCATTATTTCTAATCCTTCATGAAGAAGAGCATTGGGCACCCATAGGTATAAATGTGCTTCATTATACGTTTTTGAATAAACTGGAATTTCTGAAATTTCTTTTAAAGAAAGAGTAGGATATCGGCTTAATCTTTTATGTTCTGGAGCAACTTTTCCTGTGGAGTTTTTAAATCTCCATGGTGGATCGGCAAGAATAGTTCTATATTTTCCTAGAACTTCATTTTGAAAAACTGTTGCTACTGATTCCTTAATTGACATTTAAGAATCCTTATCATATAAAGATTTTGTTATACCAAATACTAATATTGGACATCCTGCTCCACCACCACCTTGAATTCTTGGAATTAGTTTTGACATATGAGTAGTAGATGAACCATATGATTTCCCTCTTCCTAAAGAATCAAATATCTCTTGTAGTTCATCACATCTGGTTATAATAATACCAACTGAAACAGCTCTTAATTCAAAAAGTAATCTGAAATTATTTAAATCCCGATCAAAAAAGGGATCTTTGTTATTCCATTCTATTTCAAGAGTGGAAATGACAAGCGGTAATCCCAGTAACATGGTAAA
>LKUE01000110.1 GCA_001412365.1 Desulfuromonas sp. SDB
TGATGTTGATAATAATTTTTTATTCATAATTCACCTCACTCCGCTTCCGGGGCAAATGCGCCAATTTGACCTTGAAGCATCCATTGGTCCCATTCCTCTGAATGTTTCCGGTCAAAGGTTGCAAAGTTCCACTGTTTTTCCAATCGGTTCAGCAAAATAAAACTGGATTCCAATTCCCGGTGATCCTGGATGTACTGCTGCTCCACTTCTGGATTGAAATTCTTAATAGCCGCAGCTATTTCATCATCACTAGCCCGTTGATCCCCTGAGTATATGGAATTATTATATTCTTCAGCTCTTTGCTGAGCTTGCTGTCTGCGCTGAGCAAAACTGGTATTTTCCTGTTCATCATCAGCAATTAATATGCTGGTCATCAACAGCAACAACAAAATCAAGGGAACTGTCAAGGTTTTGTTCATACGGTTCCTCCTTTTTGGAATTTTAGCAACTATTAATTAACCTTTTGATTGCAATTCAAAAGATCCATCCCAATTATCTGCAGGAGGCTGATCAATATAGAAATGACATCTTTCTATCATCACCTGGGAGGGAGGATCACCGGGAATGTAGTTAAGTACATCTTTGAACAACCTCTCCGCTTCTGAAAAATCTTGGCTGCGGTAGGCGGTAAGAGCAGAATGATATTGATTAATTCCTTGCCTTATTAATCCTACAATTTGATTTTTTGCCTGCAGTAATTCATAAATGGTTACCGGTTCCTTTTTGCCCACAACTTTAATTGTATCCAATTCCCTGAAATCAAAGAAATCCTTGGACATCTGGTAGGTGTATTCGGAAATCATGGTATAAGTCCCGTAAAATTTATTAGCTCCCTCTAACCGGGATGCTAAATTTACCGAATCCCCCATAATTGTATAATCCATGCGTTCGTTAGATCCCAGGTTGCCTACCACCATGGGTCCTGAATTCAAGCCGATTCTCATTTTCAATTGATGCTTTCCCTGTTCTTTCCATTTCTGCCTTAACTGAACCATTCTCTGTTGCATCTCTAAACTGGTTTGACAAGCCCGGACCGCATGATCCTCCTGATCCAGGGGGGCTCCCCAAAAGGCGATAATGGCATCACCTTCGAATTTATCTACAATTCCGTCATGATTGGTTATTATCTGACACATGTCCGATAAATATTCATTGAGCAGTTGGACCAATTGGTCAGGAGTGATTGATTCAGAAACCTTGGTAAACCCTTCAATATCTGAAAAAAATGCGGTCATTACCCTGCGCTCTCCTCCTAATCGTAGTTTTTCCGGATTGGTAATTAATTGGTTGATCACTTTAGTGGAAAGATACTGTCCAAATGCAGATTTTATAAATTTCTTTTCTCTGGATTCATGAATGTAGTCAGCGGTAGTTCCGGTCAAGAAAGCTAAAATAATAGCAACGGGAATTGCGGAAAAGTCAATAATCAGATCAAAGAACAGACAGGCAATAACTGCAGTTAAGGCATAGCTTATGAATACTAGAAAAGTGATAATAATTCCCTGAACAATCTTAAATCTAGATCCGATAAGAGAAGTTAGTATGGAAAATAAAAAGATCAGAGGAATAATCAGGATAGCGCTGTATTGTTCGTAATAGTAATCATCGCTCATCAGGTTGTTTAAAATGGTGGCATGCAGGTGAACTCCTCCGTCATTTTGATTAAAGGGATTGGGGCGACGGTCGTACAAGCCGGGAGCGGTACCAGCAATGAAAATAATTTTATCTTTAAAACTGCTGGGGGCAATGTAGTTTCTTTCAAAGTTTTCAATGGCATCTTTCAGCGTAGAATACTCTTCATTTTTTATAGATTTCATAGTTTGATCGTTGATATCTAAAAGCATTTGCGAAAGGGAATCGTATTTAAATCCGTATATTTCATGTAAATAGTAATTTACCTGGTCAAATTCAGACTGGGCATCAAATTCCAGGGAATCGGAAATTTCATTAAGTTTTTGCTGAAGAACAGTCCAGGCATTGAACAATCCCTGGTAGTTATAGTATTCATTGTACATTTCAATGAATCCCCCTGAGGTAAAAAACCTGGCGGATTTGATGATGGAGGCAATGGTGTAATTGGTATAAGTTTCTCTCATCTCTCCGTAGTATTTCAAGCAAAGCTGTCCTTGTTTATCCAGGGGATAACGGTGGATGATTTGTTCTCCTTCGGTTATGACAAGGTGGTTCCCGGAGATTTCCACCTTTTCAATATTCCAAAGAGTTCCCAATACTGCTAAGGCTAAGTTGGGATAGTAATGGTGTTGGTACTTAAATAACAAACTTGACCGGCGGTACAATCCATCTACGTCGGAATGAACATTTACACTTCCCATTGCTTTAACCCTTTCTCTGAACAATGCAATAGGTGGTTCAATATGACTGAAGGAATCAATGTTGATCTCAGAATTTTCCCAGGATATATCCACGCTGAATTTTTCAATATCTTCTTCGCTGAAATCAGGAGCAGATTGTGATTCCTTTTCATTGCTGAAAATGAAGGCAACGGTAAGATTCCCGAATTCTTCGGCTGCCCTGGAAAAACTTTGATCATCGGATTCCCCGTAAACTGATGGTTCTGAGTAGAGAACATCGAATACTACTGCTCTTGCTCCGCCGGCTTCAAGGTACTCAATTACTTCAGCGCTTACTTCCCGGGGCCAGGGCCAGTATATCCCTTCTTTTTCCAGTTCATTGAGAGAATTTTGATCGATAAAGAAGAAGATTATATCTGAATTTGGCTTTACGTTTTGATAGGCAACCAAATGGCGGCGGAAATCTGAAGTAATATATTCCAGACGGGTAAAAAGACCGCTGAAGAAAATCAGGGAAATGACTAACCCCACCGATCCTCCGGTCAGCAGTGAACGGAAATATTTTTTAATCCTTACTTTTTTCATAACAAATTATAATAACCGCAGTTACTATAGTTGGGCAATAGGTTTTAGTTATTATGAATTTATTTTCCATTTATATACCCGAATCGGTTCACCCCAAAAACCGCAGTTATAAATGGTGAAAATTCCCGGCTGATTGAACCAAGATTGAATGACCAGGTCTTTGGAATCCAATACTCCCTTAATTCCTCTATCCTCATAGAATATTGAAACCTGTTCACCAAAATGAATTACGTCTCCCTGCCACAAATTTTCCCGGCTTATGGCGATTACCTTTCCATCATCTGATTGAAATACAGATAAACTATCTTTTTCCCGGGGAAGAAAAACTTCATGGTATATCGGCTGGAGGTATTGGAAAATATCCAGAGGATAGACATATTTCATCTGTTCTCCCCTCCGCCGGTGGGGATATATGGCGAAACTAGCGCAGTCGCTGCCTAAACAGTTATCCACTTGATGAAAGCCTTGAGGGGTAAAACGGGGAGATAGAATAAATGGAGTATTAATAAGCTCCATTAAATAATCCAGGTATTCATCCCCGGGGCGTAATACAAACTGTATTATTTGACCGGGATAGCTAAAATATAGCGGTTCCCTGGACAGTATTATGTTTGTATCAGGATTAAAATTAGAACACAGATAGAAGGTCCCCGGAGATGGGATCTGATCTACTAGATGAATATTTAACTTGTGAACCCTGCCAATTTCAATATAGCGATAAGCTAAACAGTCAGTTAAAAATCTGCACCGGTTAGGATATAGTTCAATATTGTCATAATATCCGGGAAGGGGAAGCAGTAAACCTATACATTCAGCACTGTCCCCAATTATTATGACCTGGTCAGCAGTCTTCAGATAATAACGGTTTTCTAAGTCAACTAATTGGTTATTAACCTCAACTTGAAAAGACAACATTGCTAAAAAACTAATTAAGATCATTTAACTACCAATAAATTAATTGATCTCCAGTAAATCCCAGAATGATAAGTTCACTGACTGCTGCATCTTCATATTTAGAACCTGGATAGACATCAGTTATCTCCAGTTCGATTCTAATAATGGGCAGACCCATACCATGGGAAAAAAGCGGCTGGGCGTATTTGGCAAAATTTAAATCACAGATTTCTGAACAGCCGATATCTTCCAACTCAACTTGGATTGGATTTGAGAGCATCCTGGAGGAAGAATATTCTTCATCTAAATACAAATTCATGACAAGTGATTTAATTCTGGAATTTTCCTGGTAAACCTGGTCTGATTTGGTATATCCGTTAATGATTCCTATCCATCCCACCATAAAATCCTCAAGTTCTACTTCTATTACCTCTCCCTCTCCCTGCCCCCTAATCCCCTCAACCCAGGCGGTGCTGAACAAACCATCCACTAAGTTTTCCGGAATATAGTTTATCCCGGATTGAGGAGATAAACTGGAAGAAGCGCTGATGCTGATTAAATTCCGGGGAGGAAGTTGATACTGCCGGAAATACTCGGTCATTTTATTATTACCTATTTCGTATATAAATTCCAACAGGGAATCCTGGTGGAAATCGACATTGGACCAATCAATAGTAAACACACTGTCGCTAATCCACTGTCCTCCCTCAGTAAAGCTGGTTACTGATCCTCCCCGGTTTAATATGTCTTGAACATGCAAGGTGAAATGGAAATTTTTTACGGGATGATCAGACCAGTAAGAAGCTGGCTCTAAATTATACCGAATATAACGATTGGAAAATGAAGGCAGAAAACTTTTTGAAGTTATGAAATCTTCGTATAAAACCTTACACTGATATTGGATTACCACTCTTTTCTTCTCATCTTGTAGGAAAGTAATGGGGGATTGAAACCATCCGTAATAGCATTCCTGGCTTCCGTCAGGAGTTTGAATCTGAAAAGGCTTGTCCCCGATAAATCTTTCCGAATTCAGTTCAATCCCATCATCATAAATTTTGAACAAAACAAAATGAGTGGTATCGGCAGCAATTTCTTCCCAGGTGGAATAGTAAACTGAGTATTCAATTGGGAATGCGTAAACAACCTGTTGATCTTTGCCCTGATTATGCAGATTGTATATTACCTCCACTTGGATATAATCCTCAATTATATTAATATCCAATGTTTCTGATTCTAAAATGATATGTTCACATTCACTGAAATCTAAATTTCCGGTTCCGGTAACTGAAGACCAGTCCATCGGTCCTCCGTTGGCAAAAATGAGGAGGGGAAACAGAAATACTAAGCCGGTACATGATATGATTATTTTATTCATCTATGCTCCCTTTTTTGTGCTGATTACTATGGAATTTGCCCATTGGTCGCCAATCCTCCGGTGATTTTGATTGGTTATGATCAGAATTAGTTCAATAGCGAGAAGTGGAGCAAAATGAGTGGGAATTTCCCGGAGCAATGATTTCCACCCGGAAATGGGTTTGTTGGTGTAAATATCAACCACCTGTTGAGAAAGTATTCTTCTTCCCAAACTTCGTCCTCCTATCATATCTCTGGCGTAAGCATAGGTTACTGCCAAACCCAGAAGCAGGAAAAATATTATCTTGGTTATCCATTCCAATTCGGTAAGGTCAAAGGATTCACCCGCTATAACCACCGGTATGCCTGCTAAAATTATCAATACGGCAATAATCCGATCTAAGATGAAAGCCAGAATTCGCTTAATAATTAACCATTTATCTGAACTTTCCTCCCTTTGGTTGTTGTTCATGTCCGAACCTCTACTCGCTGCATCCATGCTTCTCCTTTTTACTTAAGTCCTAACAATTGTCTATGTTCAAGCTTTTTTATCGCTTGGTTTAATCTTCTGTATTTGGTTTCTGTTTTCTGGGGGCTGGTGATCCAGGCAATATATCTTCTCTGCTGGGATGGGGAAATTTGATTGAAAAAAGTCCAGGCGGGGA
>LKUE01000111.1 GCA_001412365.1 Desulfuromonas sp. SDB
GCATCTGCGCAGCAGTATCTTTTATTCTCTGTGTTCTCTGTGGTTATTTAACTCCGGAAGGTAACCTTCAACTATTTTAAAATTTTAAAAAGTCAATTAATACTACTGGGCTACAATTAACTTTCCAGAACTGCTAAAATCATCCAGGGCAAATTTATAAATATAAATTCCGCAGGGAAAGCTTAGCTCTCTTTCTATTTCATAATTCCCCGGATTCATGATCTGGTCAATTAAAGTGGCTATTCTGCTGCCTTTCACATCGTAAACATCCAGTTTGACCCTGGTGGTGGTGATAAGATTAAATGATATTGATACATTGCTTCCGGTTAAATTTGAAATAACCGGTTTGTTACTTAAGCTATAACCCGGTTGTTCAGCAATTCCCAATGCATCAGTTTCTGCAAAATAAAGATCAATACCCGACCCCATGGTATTAGCATGTACATGTTTGCCCGTGCTGGAAATATAACCGCCGTCAGGGCTGATATCCACGTGGAATACTGAGCCGGGAGTGTTGATGGTAAATGCTGGAGAAGTAGGATTCTGGCAATCAAAAACTTCCACTTCATCTCCCCCACCATACTGGCAGCCCCAGGAGCCGGCTACCAGCCATCTACCGTCTTCGGAACAGTCCAGCCAGGATATAATATCCTGGTTCCCTCCGCTGCCGGTAGGATAATCGTAAACCCAGATAATATTGTTCTGGGATATATCATAACAGTATATCCGGTTGGAAAGATAATTGTTCTTATAAAAACCGAAATAAACAAGATCATTACTGTCATTAACTGCTGCTGCTCCTCCGTAGTATCCGCTTACCGGAAAAGAATACAGCGAACTGTATCCGCTGCCGTTCCATTGGATAATATAAGCATTGGTAAATCCGTAGGCAACTACCGATCCGTCAGAGGAAACTCCAAAACAATCAGTGGAAGCATCTAAACTATAAGTTGCCTCTAAATTTCCCGTGGCAACATCAACCCGGTATAATACCGCGCTTTTTCTGAAAATAACCTTCGATCCATCCCCGGTAATTCTCAATTGTCTGGCATCACTGGTCAAGCCACTGTCCTGGTAAACCAATAGAGGGGTGCTGGAATTTTCTCCAAACACCATCACTGCCAAATGATTTTCAATTATTCCAGTTACCGCAACATAATCCCCGTCATCTGAAACAGCTACTTTTCCCGGTTCATCAACTGAGCCCTGTATAAAATAATCAGTACCATCCCAGGTCCACTGCGGGGTGGCTGATGAGTGGTTGTACTTGCTGACCTGAAAATTAACTGAAATCAAAGTATCATCATTATAATTGCTGGGAGTATTCATATCATCCCAAACTTCCCAACTGGATAATGAATAAAAAATATCAGAGTTTTCTGAAGATACAGCACTGGTTGCCCAATATTTCCAATATTGATTTGCCCCTACCGAAGGTTGAGACATTTCCCATTCCGGAGTTCCTGAACCTCCAATACCCTGGAACATTTTAGCCCCACCATACCATGAACCGGCAAAAACATAGGTGCTATTTAACCCTATGGATGTATTTTTTCCAGTTAAACCTGA
Organism: Desulfuromonas sp. SDB; assembly: GCA_001412365.1. GTDB lineage: Bacteria > SDB-A > SDB-A > SDB-A > SDB-A > SDB-A. Next base: position 1,570 of record LKUE01000111.1, read on the forward strand.
AGCTGCACTGTAGTGCCACAGGACTTGGGAAGCAGAATAACCGGGGTTATAGGTAATATAACTGCTGCTGCCGGCATCCCCAACTAAACTGTTTGCCCATCTTACCGTACTGCCTTCATCAGTAGTTTCCATTAGAGTCTGTTGATGGAAATCCAATCCAAACCCAGTTGTAATCAAAGTTACCCATACAATCACTGAAAATATAATTTTCATTTAAAACACCTCCTTATCAATTATAAAATGCTTGTTACTATATTAATTATAAAACAACTGAAATTAACAGGTTTAACTAATATTTTGATATTTTAAGTTGTACAGTTGACCCTGATTTGACATTATTTTAATAAAATATACTCCCCGGGGGAACCTCAACAAATCCCACTGAAACTGATATTCTCCTGACCCTAGCAATCCCGGGGAAATTTGCTCAACACACTGTCCGGATAAATTGTATATTTTTATTTCAACAATACCTGGCTCATTAATTGAAAAATTCAATATTGCTTGATTATTCCTCTCAAATACAAAAGCTAATTGGTTTTCAGGATAAACCGGTTCATGATTTTCCTCTACTCCCACCTTTTCATTTAGCCAGAAATTACTGCTGAAGCAAAAACTGTCTAAATAGGTATTATCATAACTAAACAAATACCATAATTTCACCATATATTCGCCAGTGGGCAGCCCTGCTGTAATAAATTTTGTCAACAAACCTTCATCAACCGGATTAGTTTGTAAGCTGCAAATAGAGAAAAATTGACTGGTGTCACCGGCAGGAGAGTACTGGAGGTAATATCCATAAAATGAAAAAGGTGAAATTGAAGTTCTGAACAAAGTGGCACTGCCATTAATATCAACAGTATCATCAATATAGGCGGGAGTGGGAAGATAAAGAGCTGATTTCATAACTGCTGAGGAATCATAAGTCTGGAGGGGATTGGTTATCAAGCAGTTAAACAGCACCACCAATGCCCGGTCCCTGGTAATGATATGACCATTTAAAAAATTTGAATAAATATAAACTGATGTGGACATATGCTCACAGAGAGCATCGGTATAACAGGTAAGATAAAAAGTGGAGAAAAACGATGAATCTCCAGCCCCGATATGTCCACCTGCTCCGTCACAAGTAGAATTGGTTATCAATACCCGGGAATTAACTGCGGAAAGTAATTCCCCGAAAATTGAACTGGTTACGGTAACATCATTGCTGCCGTAAAAATAAAGATTCCAGGCATTTATATCAGTATTGATCAGTTTCAGCTCACGATCGGGGAAGGGAGCATCAAAGCTGTCATAATGACTGTAGTCAATGAGTCCGGAAATGGTATCGGTAATGGAATCCATAAAGATATTTCCCAGGGCAATCAGCTTTGAATTCCGGACAGTTACCGCGGTAGTTTCCTCAGCCATAGAAGCGAGAAATAATCCGCAGATGCTTTCCACCCGGACCTGGTAATTAATATTTACACAACTATAATCCGGATAGGAAAAACTATCCACCCATTGATCCCAGGTTGGAGCATCTGCTATATCTCCTGAGGAGTACTTGGGAAAGCCCAGCCATACTAAAACTGAATCGGAATTGATAATGACTAAGTCTGCTGAATCAGGAGTGAACATTACAAACTCCCCGGCATGATCAGAATAAAAAATATTAGTGTTTCCTTCTCCCATAATGGCAAAGGTGATAAATGACGAGGTCATATCAACTGAATCCATTATAAAAGTTCCATTACCAGCCACTGCCGCAGAAAGCTGCAGGTTAGTGGAATTCAGAGAAGTTTCAGTGAGATTAATCTGAGCTGAATCCGTAACAATCATAGTGTACTGATATATAAAATCCTGGGGGATAGCAAAACTTGCCTGGTTAACAATAAAAGCTGCATTTTCAATTACGGTTATATCACCTTTTAATATAAAATTGCAATTTTCAACATGAAATACCGCATTCCCCACCAGAATAATATCTTCATAAATTGATGTATCGTAGTTTATGTAAATATTAGTGTCAATTATCTGACTGGAGGAAAATTGTGATTGCTTTAAAACCCTGACCTGTTCAGCCAGGCTGGCAGCTTGAAACAAACCACTTATTTTAAAATACTGATTTTCGGCGGTCAGATAATCGGTGGGACAAGGAGTATTGCAGCAGGGGGACAATTGAGTTTTTATCCATTGAACTCGTTTAGTTATATCTGCATTTAAACTAACTGCAATTACCAACACTAGCAATAACCTGAAGAACTTTTTCATAATATTCTCCCTATTTCAGTTATAATAGCTTTTTTATATTTTACCGGTTTTACTGAATTAATCTCAATATTTTTACAATTATTGAAATCAGCAAAATTTCTAAGTTCATGTCTAAATGTATTTATAAATCTGTGACCGGGCTTACACTTTTTTTCAAAAGATAATTGCCTGATCATCAAGGTTTTCTTCTTTCTGAATACTTTACAATCCATTCTGCCCACAAATTTATTTTGATAAAATAAGGGTAGGGCAAAATAGCCGAACTTCCTCTTTTTTTCCAAAAGATAACATTCAAGCTGATATTCAAAATCAAACCAGGTCTTAAGGCGGTTCCGGTTGATCACAAAATTATCAAAAGGATTTATAATGTTCAGTTGAGCAGAAGAATATATTGTTGTATTTTCATTTATATTCTCAGTCAGACAGAAATATGTCTTGGTGTTTCCGGGAATCTTCAGTTCAACTACCTTCCCCCTTTTCAACATCTGATCAATACTATCCTGCAGGATTTCCCGGGGAACTGCCCGAATATAATTATAAATATCCGGCAATTCAGCAATGCCCAGGTTGGATAGTGCTTTTTCAGTAAAGAAATTACCAATCTTTTTTTCAGGGGGAACTTCTAAATTCATTTTCTCAGGTAATACCCGTGAAGTAATATCATATACTTTCTGGAATTTTTCTCTACGGTCAACCATCAACTTGCCTTTCCAGTAAAGGATTTCCAAAGCGGTCTTGGCTGGCTTCCATTCCCACCAACCATCTCCCCTTTTTCCTTTATCTGATTTAAAATCACTTGATTTGAGGGGTCCCTCTTTTTCAATACGTTCATAAACCTTTTGGATAGTATGCTTGTATTTTTCTTCCATAGCTGAAAGGCGCTTATTACCCCAGGGATAATTATTTATCAAAGGCAGATAATAATTAAAGTCAGCTAAAGGAATGATGGAAGCACCATGAGCCCAGTATTCAAAAATCAACCTGTCTTTCCACAGGTCATCCATCATCGAGCAGGAATATCCAGGATATCGGGTCCATAATGTATGGTGATGGGCTCTATTTACAACTGAGATGGTGTCAATTTGAACATATCCAAGGTATTTTATTACATTTATCAGTTCATTTTTTTCAGAATTTTTTTTAAGTGAACATCTGTTTACACCACAGTTAAAAATTATTTTCCGGGCGTCGGCTAATGTAATTTCATATGATTTAATAATTCCTACTTTTTAATATATAAAATATTTAGAAAATGATAATATAATATTTTGCCAGATTTTTATGGAAAATTGAATTAATCAAGGAGGAAATATAACATTTCCGAAATCCAGAATTGAATCTCTTACCGATGCAATATTTGCCATCGCCATGACCTTATTGGTTTTAAATGTCGAAATTGAAAGCATCCGGGGAACTGGTCAATGGGAAATATTCCATTTTCTCGTAAAAAATTTATTGCCTCAGATAATGAATTACATCATCAGCTTTGTAATATTAAGTTTATTCTGGATTATTCATCACCGCCATTTCAAGGATCTAACCCATATTAATCATCCCCTTCTGTGGAATAATATCCTCATACTACTTTTCATAGCGTTAATACCATTTTCCACTTCGTTAATTGACACTCATATTAATTTGATTGGGGCAGCAGTAATATTCAATATAAATATATTTCTATTAAGCTCATTGTTTTTCTTGCACCGGATTATAATGATAAAATATAAGTTAATTAACCCAGATCAGGTGAAAAATAATTCTATTTTAAAATCCCTCATCCCCCCTCTAGTGGCGTTAATAGCAATTATTCTTTCCTTTATCTCTCCCCGCTGGAGTACTTTAATCTACCTTTTACTCCCCGCAGCCAATTTAATATAAATTTAAAGATAATTATATCTAGAATCTCACTCCGCAATTGTAGGCAACCACAGTTTCATATCCATCCAACTGGATTTCATGGGGAAATTTTTTTGAGATCAGGAATGTTGCTGTTTGAAAACCACCCCACTTAGTAAAGGTTAAAACCTTAACCATTACCTGGTCTCCTAAATCCTGGATAACCGGAGATGGATCTAGATTTTCTGCCTGCTGAATGAATTCATCTGAAAATTCTTGACCAAATTCAATTTCCTGATTTAAAACATCATCAATTCCTTGATCGCCTGCAATAATCCTGCGGTCATTATAGTTGCCATGCCAGCTGAGATAAAATTGCTCACCCATAACAATCAACAGCACTAATTCGAAATATCCTTGAACAGTATCTTCCACTACCACATGATCAGTATAGGCTGAACAAAATTCCAGAAATTTTTCAAAATCCATTTCATAGTTATTTACTATTTCTTGTTCAATAATCTTGCGGTCAACTAATTCCTCTCTGCTTATAAGAATGGGGCTTCCATCACCACCAGAGGACAGATAGATAAAATCAAGAACATAACCGGATTCCATGCTGATATGGGTTAGAACAGAAAAATATAAATTAACATCAAATCTGCTTTCATCATAAGGAGATCCCCTTACATTATCCAGCAATGAACTGAAATCATTTACAATGTCCTGGTAATCTGCGGAAAGAAAAGAGTTAAAACAGAATAACAACCCTATTACTAAGATAATTTTCATTGGTTTCCTTAGGTTGAATTTATTAAACCAGCAAATTAATTCTACACTTATTGTACCTGTCAAGTCTTATTTTTATTTCATTTTTTTCCGGGTTCAATGATCATAAAAATTTAAGAAGTCATGGAATTAAAATTAATCTTAATTGTTTTTCTGGCTGGAAATTAACAGTAGTTAAAATGTTGATAGGATTTAACTGAGGTTCTCCAGTTAACCGGTTAAAGTTACCGGTTTCAGAATATTTATTCACCACCCGCTGTCTGAACTAATGGTTCAAGAGGGGAAATTAGCCTGATCTATCAAACTCATTATGGAATCAGATATATCACTGGACATATCGTAAACTTCCTCGAAATCCTCAATCTCCAGATACTTCTGATCAATGGCAATATACAGGGCGGATTGAACTTCTGCAATAAAGCCCAGGGCATGATCTAGATATTTAAGATAATTCTGAACTTCTCTGGAGTTACAGGCTTTTGCGATAGAAAACATCACTGCATTTCCTGCTCCCCGGATCTGATCCTGCAAGGTGATATCATCCTTAAATGTTTCATAATTAGTTATCCAATAAATATTTGTGGACAACTCCCTGGATTTTTTCCAGATTTTAGAATTTTCAAATTTTACAGTTTTTTTCATAATTTTATTCTCTTAATTTCCCGTTCACGGTAATTATCATAATCAGGTACGGTTCTTTGATACTGCTCATACATTAAGGGGGAAGAAAACATAAAATCAGCAGAAGCTCGGTTGCAGGCAACCGGAATATTCCAAACCACTGCAATTCTGAGCAAAGCTCGGACATCTGAATCATGAGGAAGCGGCTCCAATGGATCCCAGAAAAAAACTAAAAAGTCAATTTCTCCCTGCGCAATTTTAGAACCTATTTGTTGATCCCCTCCCAGAGGTCCGCTTTTTAGTTTATTAACTTTTAAACTTGTATTTTCCTCAATCATATTACCAGTGGTACCAGTAGCAAATAAAATGTGTGCTGCTAATTTATCCTGGTTATATTTTATCCATTCCAATAAGTCAAATTTTTTATGATCATGGGCAACCAGGGCAATCTTTTTCTCAATATCCATAATTTCTATTCCTACATATAGTTATAAAAATTTTATATCCCCAATATATACTATCACTTTAAATAAAAATATACAACAATTCTGTTAAGATTCAATTAATTTTGATATTTTTTCAGTAAAAGATTCTTTTTTTAAATATTAACTCAACCTATTATTTCACTGAACGGATAATTTTTCCTTCCCCCATAACCAACTTGGGAAAAGCAGACAAACTCAAAGGATCTCTGTCCCACACTACCAGACTTGCCGTTTTTCCCGCTTCCACCGTACCCAGCTGGTCCTGTATCCCCAGAATTTCAGCGTTTTTGCAGGTAATCATGGATATGGCATCTTCAGGGGTCATACCTGCAATTAAGAAGAATTTTAGACTATCCCTGAGATGGGGGGTCCAAATCACTGGATGATCAGTCATCAACCCGTAAAATGCTTTGGACTTCATCAGTAATTTTGCATTCTGATAATAAGCATGTTTTAGTTCAACTTTATATCCCACTGATCCTAACGGTCCATACACTATGGGGATATTATTTTTAGCCAATTCATCAAAAATATCCCGGTGGAATACATCACCGACATGATCGGCAGTCACCTTTAACTTATATTTTTTAACCAGGTCAATAAGATATAGGACGTCATCTTCTTTATGCACATGAACTTTAGCCACCTTCTCCCCTGATAAAAGATTTAAGATAGCCTGGTCGGAAGAGTTAAATTCCTGCTGGAATTCCTGTACAATAATTTCAGTTTGAGTTTTTTCCTCTTGTTTAGACAACTTTTTTTGTTCAGTATTGTTCTTTAACTCGTAAAGAGATTTCTTTTTCTTCAATTCAGCTTTATTCAGCTTTTGAATAACTTTGTCAAATTCCTGTTCAAGTAAAGCGTATATGCCCATCCGGGTATTTGGTCTTTCCCCTTTCCATTCAGTGGTTGAACGGGGATTAAACCCTAAAGCCATTTTGTAACCGTAATCCTTCAACTCAGCTTGTTGACGGTTTTGCTTGAAATTCCGGATAATTTTTGCTTTTCCTCCAATTAAATTACCGCTACCCGGAACTACACAACTGTATAAAACTCCAAAATCAACAGCATCTTTAAAAGCCCGGTCATCAAAATAGATACTGTTCAAAGGATCATTAAGAGGTAAAATCTGATTTAAAACATCATTGGTTTCAGACTCAGACCATGGTTCTCCCTCCCTATCCATGCCAATATGAGAATGGGCATCAATAAAAGCCGGGGTTACATAACCTTGATAATTTGATTTTATTTTCTTGTTCACTAACTCCACAATATGATCTTTTTCAATTACAATAGAGATGTTTTCCTGCCTTCCCTTACCGTCATAAAGGACATCTGCAGCTATGACTGTTTGTTTGCTTGTAGCCATTGTTTCCCCTTTCACAAATATTATTTGAAATTATAAACATAGTTTGATATTATAAATAAATAGTTAATTAAAGCAAGAAAAAAAACAGGAATGGTAAAGGTTGGTTTATGGATAAGGAACAGAGGAAGAAGTTAAGAGAAAAAAGAACCCGGAATTATTTCATTGAAGCAGCCTGTAAAATAATTGAGGAAAAAGGACTTGAAAATTTAAGTGTGCGTAAGGTAGCAGATTTAGCTGGTTATCACTTTTCCACTTTGTACAGCTATTTCCATGATATCAATGATGTAAAACTTCATGCAGCCTTAAAATTCTTCGATGATATCTACAAATACATTCAACGTCAGATAAAGGGACAAACTTTTGATAATCAATTGGAGAAATATATTTACATCCGAAAGACCGTTGCCTATTGGTCATTAGAACATGCAGATGCATATCAATTGATAAATTTTGAAAATCTGGGTAAAGATCTAGAGAAGATCTACAAAAATTTCTTCAAGACTCAGGCGTCTGAATTGGAATTATCTACATTTAAACAGAGTATCCAGGAATTAAATTTGCCTGAGCATAGAATTACTCTACTTCATGACTTAATTTTATCTCTTTACTACACCTATTTCCGAACCTATATAAACCAGAGAATTCAGTTAGACCGGGAAGAATTTATCAATTCCTATTTAGATAATATCAGAGAATTATTCAAGATTTTTTCAGGAAAATGATTTTAGGGATGTAGAACTTGATCTGCTCCCAGGAAATTTTTTAATTTTGATCTGACTTGATATTTTCATATATCTGCTTTATCTGCTGGTGATACTCAACAGGTGCTTTTATATAACCCCACCCCTTTTGAAACTGGAAAAGACCATTATAGGCACTGTCATGGTAGCTTTCTATATAAAAAGGTATATGAGCATCAGTTAATGCTTTTTGCATTAGTTCAGCTTGAAAATAATTATCAAAAACCACAACTTTCTGATAACTGTTATCTGACCTTTTATTCATACCTGCTCATATTACCAATGGAAACATATAAAAAAAA